>NC_019675.1:2400000-2714121 GCF_000316515.1 Cyanobium gracile PCC 6307
GGCCAGGGGGCTGTCCGGGGCGGCGAAGGCCTGGTTGATGGCCACCCGCACCGCGGCCGGCAGCTCGGCGCTGTCCTCTCCGGGGCTGGTGTCGAGGGCCAGCTGCCGCCAGAGGCCCGCCGCGGTGGTGCGCTGGGCGTCGAGGGGGATGAGCCGTTCCCCCCAGCCGGCCCGTTCGCGCAGGCCGGCGAACAGCCGCACGCGCACGGTGGGAATGCTCTGCTGGGTCATGGGGTCTCCCTGGGCTGGGCCATGGTCATGGTGGCGGCTCCAGTGCGCTTCAGGCGGAAAGACCGATCTGGCTGGGCAGGGACCGGCAGACCACCCGGTTGCGCCCATGGCGCTTGGCTTCGTAGAGGCAGTCGTCGGCCAGCTGGAGCATCCGGTCGGCGTCGCACTCGGTCGTTGACAGCGGATCCCAGGACGCGATGCCGATGCTGACGGTGAGGACGTTGCCCGTTACCACGCCTGGATGGTAAATCCCCTTGTCCTGGATCGACTCGCGCAGCTTCTCGCACAGGCGGAGGGAGGCAGCGGCATCGGTCTTGGGCAGGATGATGGCGAATTCCTCGCCCCCCAGCCGGCCCACGAAGTCGCTCTTGCGGCTCAGGCTGGTGCGGAGGGCATCGGCGATCTCCTTGAGGCATCGGTCGCCGTAGGCGTGGCCCAGAACATCATTGACCACCTTGAACTGATCGATGTCGATCAACGCCAGGGAAAGGTTGACCTGGGCGGCTCTGGAGGCGGAGACATTCCCCTTGAGGAAGGAATCGAAGCTGCGGCGATTGGCGAGCTGGGTGAGGGGATCCAGCATCGCCAGCCGCTTCGAGCGTTCACTCTCGAAGGCATAGAACAGCAGGCTCAGCAGGCTGCTCATCGCTTCGATGCGTTGCACCTCTTGGTCGCTGAAGATGCTGCCTTCATGCAGGGCGATCGTGAGCACCGGGATGGAAACTCCGCGTGAGTCCAGTCGGATGCCGAGGTAATCGCTGCAGCCCCCGTCCTTGAGGGAGTCCAGAAAAGGGAAGCCATTCTCCTTCGTGGCGATCAGCTGCTGCCGAAACACCTTGCTCCTGGTGGCGATGAAATGCAGGGGGCTGCGCAGGTGCTCATCCTGCTCCAGGAAGTCCCGCTCCATGCGCAGGGTGCTGACAAGGCCGGGTCTGGAGCTGACCCAGACATACTGGCTGCAGTCGATATCATCCTGATCGGGCAGAAAAGCCAGGGAGAAGCGGTAGATCTCCAGGCCCCAGGATTTCAGCTCATTGACAAACAGGAGCACGAACTCCTCAAAGCTGCGCAGCCTCGACCAGTTGTCGATGATGTAGCGCTCCAGCGGAATCTTCCTGTCGGACGTCTGGTAACCTTCGCCATGCCCGGAGTCCCGCAGCCGCGACATGGCACGGATCTGCTCCAGCCTGTGCTGCAGGGAATCGCGGTCCGCCCATTCGGAGGATCGAATGAACGACTCCACGTCCTCCAGGGAGAGGGGAGGTGAGACGAGGAACCCCTGCAGGGCATCGGCGCCCAATCGGATGACCGCGGTGAGTTCGTTGTGGGTTTCCACGCCTTCGCAGACGACCGTTTTGCCCAGTGCATGGACCGTTTCGATGAAGGAGCCGACATAGCGCTGCAGCCGGAAGGAGCGATCGATCCCCTTGATCAGATCAATGTCGAGCTTGATGGCGTCATACCAGGCTTCACTGATCCGCCGGTAGTTCGAAAGTCCGGAGCCGAAGTCGTCGATGAAGATTCTGAAGTTCAGCTCCCGCATCAGTCGCTCGGATGCCGTCGTCACACCTTCCGAGCCCGCCAGGATATCCGTTGCGGCCATCTCCGTGATCTCGATGCAGAAGATGGAGCTGTCGATGCTGTGCTGCTTGAACAGACTGATCAGCTGATTGAGTCGCTGATCGGTGGACACGGAATCGGAACTGACATTGACGGAGACATACTCAATGCGATGACGCAGAAACTCCGATGCATGGATCTGCTGTTGCACGTCAGCGAGCCGGCTGACAACCAGCGCATCGATCTTGTGGGTAATGCCGATGTCATGAGCCAGCTGAATCACATGTCCCGTGCCGAGCTTGCTCAGGGCCGGCGGCAGGAAGCGGATCAGCAGCTCGAGGCCGAAGTGGCCCGGATTGCTGAGCTGAAGAATCGGTTGGAAGCGCAGCTCAAGATCACTCGCCTTCAGGGACGTGAGTTGACTTCTGATTTCACCTTTATCCTTGACCAGCAGATCATCACCGCTCTTCACTAGGCGGTACGAACGTCTGTCTTCGGCGGCCAGAATCTCCCCGAAGGCCTGCATCGTCAGCAGGGAGCCGGGTGGATCAATCAGCGGGAATCGCTGCCCGGTGATGATCACATCATCCCAGGCAAGCACCGAATCGCTGGAAATCTGAATGGACCCGGAGACAATGCCGAGCAGACGGGCCAGGAGCGCCTCACAGGCGCCATTGTCATCGATGGGAATGTTGCCGGAAGACCGGACGATCAGGGCAATCTTGTTCTTCGAGACATGGTAGAAATTGAAGCCGGGGTGTACGGCCCATCCCTTCTCGATTGCACGACAGGCCTTCGTGAGGATCTGGTTGATCTCCACCTCGCTGAGATAGCCGCGTTGCCGTTCGAGATAGCGAAAGTCGATGGTCACGAGGAAGCCGTCTCCGCCGCGCTCAGCGTGCTTCCTGAGTGCCGAAGGCTCAAGATCCTTTACCAGGGCATAGTGCGTCAGGAAGGACGTCTGGCCGTCCCTGCGGAAGCTTCCGGTCGCCGGTTGATCCTTCCGGCGGTTGTGGCTGGAACGCCAGGCGATCACCATGGTCAGCCCGATGCCCAGCAGCCCCAGGACCAAGGCGAGGTTGCGGACGCGATCCGCTTTTGTCGGCAGGGCCGGCGCCAGGGTCAGCCCCACCGCCACACCCCCGAAGCCGACCCGGTAGAGCGAACCGGCCGGGGCCCCCTTCGCCATCCCCTTCGCCTCCAGGTCGGTCCATGGGGCCAGCCGGATCTGCCTGTCGCCATCCTGGTCGCGCTGGATCAGGTTGCTGCCGGTGAGCCTGATCCATTCGGGGGCCCGGCGGCGATCGGGGCCCGTGCTGAGGAGAAGGGCATTCCCCTGCCCCGGTTCGCCTGCCACCACCAGATCCAGCCGGGAAAAGCGGCGGGGGCAGACCAGCAGCCTGCCCTTCAGGGAAGTGGAGCCCGTCGCCATCACCGCCGGAACGGGGGGGCTTACCAGCTCCGCCTCGTTGACGGACTGCAGACCGGGGGGGGGCATGGCCGGCCCTTTGGCCTCCGCGCTGGCGGACCCCTGCGCCGATGGTGTGGCAAAAAAACGTTCGACGTCCTGCAGGGCGGTGCACAGCCGCCCGGCGATCCGATCATTCTGGCGGCGTAAGTCGTTGGAACTGCGCTGATCCAGCAGATGCGTGAAGATCAGAAGAGAGGTGCCCGAAAGAAGCGCTCCACTGATGATCATCAATGTGGTGCGACGGCGCATGTTCCTCCCTCACCACCCGCACCTTAGCCACGGCTGGCGTGGCGAGCCCCAGGTCGTCGCCGCTTCCCTGCCCGGGGCAACAGGGAGGTGCAGGGGGGTGGTGCAGGCGTTGGTTGCGTTACCTTCCGCCATTGCCGGTGCGGTTCGACGTTATTCCTCAGCGCCCATTCCCCTGGGTTTCCTCACCATTGCTCAGGGAAAACTCAGGCTTGTTCGCTGAGCGCTCCAAGGTGACTATGGCGACGTCCACAGGTTTGCCGTGACCCCTAACATTCGCGGGCATGCATTCCTTCAGGCCGTGGGCTCCGTACGGATCACGAATCCACCGCGTGAGTCAGCACATCCCTGCTTGATCAGCGGGCATGTTTTCACCTTCCCGATGGATCTTCAGCGGTGATCCATACAGCTGTGGTGGGAGGAGGCGCCTGCGGGCTGGCCCTGGCCAGGGGACTCTGGCAGCAGAGCCGGCCTGTGCGTGTCTATGAACGGGCCATGGCCTCCCATCTCCATGGCCATGGGTTTCTCCTGCTGGCCAATGGTCTCGCCGCCCTGCGGCGGCTCGGCTGCGACCCGGACGGCACCCTGGGCCACCCGATCACCTCGGTGAGGATTCTCTGCGCTTCCGGGCAGGTGCTGGTGGAGCACCCGCTCGAGGGGGCGGTGGCGATGCTGCGCCACCAGCTGCTCAATGTGCTGCTGCGGGGGGGCCCCGACGATCTGGTCCATTACAACCACCCGTTCGAGCGCTTCGACTGGGATCGGGAGCGGGCCCGGGCGGTGTGCTTTCAGAACGGTCGCTCCCATGAGGCCGATGCCTTCGTTGCCGCCGATGGGGTGCGCTCCAGCTGCCGGCTGTCCCTGGGATGTGGGGCGATGACCAATCCAGGCCGGGTCAAGGAGATCGTGGCCCATGGGCACCAGCCCCTGGTGGCCGCCGAACTGGGCCATCGCTTCCTCAAGGTGCTCGACCCCTCCGGGGGGCTGGCGGTCGGGTTGGTGCCCCTGGGGGATGACCGGCTGGTCTGGTTCGTTCAGTTCGACAGCCAGCGCTTCACCGCCCCGCAGCCCTCCGAGGTGGGGGCCTTCCTCCAGGACCACTTCCGGAGGTTCCCCGCCATGGTCCGCCACGTGCTGGAAACCACCGATCCGGCCAGCGCCCACGTGTGGCACACCGTGGACGAAGACCCGGCCACCCGCTGGAGCAAGGGCAACGTGGCCCTGGCGGGGGACGCGGCCCATCCGCTGCTGCCCTTCACCAGCCAGGGGGTCAACGCGGCCCTGGAGGATGCGGTGTTGCTCAGTGACCTGCTGGCAGGCTGCCGCGATCCTGGCGATCTGCCGGACCTGTTCAGCGCCTACGAACGCCAGCGGCGGCCGACGCTGCTGGGCTGTGTGCAGGCCGGTCGCCAGATGGCGCGGGCGTTCGTCCTGCCATCGGCCACCGGGCTCCAGCTGCCGCTGATGGCATGAGCGATCGCTTCGCCGACAGCTTCCGCGACGGGGCGGTACCGCTTGAGCTGCTGCGCCAGCGGGCCCACAACCTGCGCTGGGCCGAGCAGCCTCCCGGGGTGATCCCGCTCACCGCCGCCGATCCCGATTTCCCGGCGGCGCCGGTCATCCGCGAGGCCATCGCCGACTACGCCCGCTCCGGTGTGTTCAGCTACGGCCCGGCCGGCGGGCTGCCCTCCTTCCGGCAGGCGGTGGCCGGCTACCTCCGGCAGCGGGGGGCGTTCGTGCCCCCCGAAGCGGTGGTGGCGGTGAACAGTGCCGCCGCCGGTCTGGCCCTGCTGAGCCGTCACTGGCTCGCGCCCGGTGACGAGGCGATCCTCTGGGATCCGGTCGACTTCCTCTTCGCCCACACGGTTCGGAGCGCCGGTGGGGTGCCGGTGCTGTGGCGCATCGATCCCGAGGCCCCCCTGGATCTCGCGGCCCTGGCGGCCCTGGTGACCCCCCGCACCCGGGTGCTGTGCCTCTGCAACCCCCATAACCCGTTGGGCCGCTGCTTCCGCCGCGACGAACTCCAGGCCCTGGGGCGCTTCTGCCTGGAGCGGGGCCTGCGGGTGCTGAGCGATGAGGTGTGGAGCGATGTGGTCTACCCGCCGGCCACCTTCACCAGTTGGCTGGCCCTGGAGCCGGAGCTGGCCGGCCTCGGGGCGGTGGTGCACGGCTTCTCCAAATCCTTCGGCCTGGCCGGTCTACGGGTGGGCTACGTGGCGATGGCGGATCCGGAGGCGGCCGCCCGGCTGCTGGCCGCCAGTGAGCTGCCGTCCACCGTCGATGGCGTGGCCACCCTCAGCCAGGTGGCGGCCACGGCGGCCTACAGCCCCGACGGCCTGGCCTGGCTGGGGGCCTTTCTCGAGCATCTGCGGGCCCGTCGCGATCAGGCCGTTACCCGGCTGGCGGCGATCCCAGGCCTGCGGGTGCGGCCCCCCGCGGCCACCTTCGTGCTGTTCGTCGGCCTGTCGCCGCTGCAGGAGAGCGTCGAGGAGCTGGTGGAGCGGCTGCGGCGGGAGCACGGGGTGGTGGTGGTGCCGGGGAGTCCCCGCTGGTTCGGCCCCGGGGCGGCGGGTCACCTGCGGCTGAGCTTCGCCACCTCCGAGGCCCTGCTGGCCGAGGCCCTCGAGCGCCTCGCGGCCGGACTGGCGCCGGCCCCTTAGCCAGCTGCGAGCCGCTCAGGGCAACAGCCGTACCGGATCCCCCACCGCCATCGGACCGGGGGTGACCACGCTGAGGCGGATGCCGGCCACGACGCCGTTGTGACGGGCGGTGGCCCGCAGGATCTCCAGGTTCTCCTCCAGGGCGCCCTGGGCCAGGGTGGTGACGACGCAGCGGGGGCAGCCGCCGTCGACCCGGAGCACCAGCTGTTCGCCGATCTGCAGGCAGGCGCCGCTCCAGGCCTCCTCCACGAAGCCGGAGGCTTCCGGCGGCGTGCTGATCAGCAGGTTGGGGCGGAAGCGCTCGACGGCGAAATCCAGCTGGGGTTCGAGCTGGCGCAGTCGCTCCAGGGTTGCGGTGGTGATGGCGTGGATGGGGCAGGCGTCGAAGAAGGTGCCTTCGGGCAGCTCCAGGGCGTTGGTCACGTCCTGGAAGGCTCGCCCCTCCACCGGCGGCCAGTACTGGTCGAGGCTGGCGCCCTCCGGGGGGGTGTCCATCAGGCTCACCCGGCGGCCGAAGCGCTCACTGAAGACGGCGCCCACGTCGTCGTCGGCGCTGCAGAGCCCGGCGCTGCCGTCGTCCTCCCTGGGGCTGATCAGCACCGGTGGCAGGGGCGACGCGGGCGCGGGCTCCTCCCGGAAGCGGGCCCGGTAGCCGAGCAGCCCCTGCCAGAGCCGTGGGTTCTTGGCGCTGGCCACCCGGCCGCTGGCGTGGTCCCAGAGGGCGTAGGCCCGGTCGCCCCGGATGCCGCGGGGATCCACCGCCAGCTGGCTGGGGGAGTCCCCGAGCATCGATTTCACCGGGTAGCGCCAGAGCGCCTGCACCGTTCCCACCTGATCCTGCACGCCTGTCGCCTGTGGTTGCCGGCGCACTCTGGGGGCGGACCCTGGACAACGCCGGTAGCAGCACCTACCGTCCGCAGAGCGCACGCCGGGATCCGCTCTCCAGGGCCATGAAGGCGTCTCCACCTACAGCCTGCCGGCGGAGACGGAGGCGGCCCCGGAGGCGGAGGGGATGGCGTTCTGCTGCACCGACGGCGCCGTCACCGAGCGGATCTGGGACTGGCGCCGCTTCCGCTTCATCGACCCCCCCCTGGGCCGAGGCCCTGCACGGGGAACTGCTGGCGATCTTCGGCGACGATCCGGAGGTGGAGCTGGTGGGCTGCGGACCCACCTTCCCCGGAACAGGCCCCTGAGGGTCCGCTGGGTTGGGTGGCTTGGTCAGGGGCTCCAGAAGCCGCGGGAGTTGAGCCACAGCCCCAGCACCACCAGCGGCAGCAGGAACCCCGCCAGGATCTGCAGCCGCGGCCGCAGGCCGGTGGCCTCCGGAGCGGCCCCGGTGGGGTTCTGCCGGGGGGGCGTGCCCCTGCCATGGCCGGGCGTGCGTCGACGCGATCGCGAAGCCATGGAGGCGAGGGGAAGGGGCCTCAATTCTTCACCAGCACCTGCTCGAGCGAAAGACGATCACGGATGTCACCGGGCAGGTGGGTCCAGTGGTGGGCGATCAGCTCGGCCAGCTGCTGGCCGTTGACGAGGCTGATCCTGGCGAAGCCCTCCTCACCGGCCGCCGTGGTCGCCGCCGGCTGGAAATCGGCGGTGGTGATGAAGATCCCATGGCCGCCGAAGGGAATGAACTGGCGCAGTTCCCGCACCGCATCGGCGCCGATCCGGGCGCCGAGGTTGCCGCGGTGGAAGCGGGCATGGATGCGGATGCGGGCCGGCAGCGACAGGCTGATGTCGCCGCAGGCATCGAATACGTCGCGCAGCACCCCGTGGTGCTCGGTCCGCTCCCAGTCCTGGAAGCCGAGGGCATCCAGCAGATGGACCACCAGCCGCTCGAATTCGCCGGGATCCAGCTGCAGGAGCTGCTCGAGCACGCTGCGGTGGGACTCCTCCTTCCGGGTCGTCGACCGGGCCGGGGCCGTTGTCTCCTGACGGCCGATGGCGCGGATGAACTCGGCCTGGTGCTCCACCAGGAACACCGTCAGCAGGGAACGCATCCGGGTGTGGGCCGGGACGGTGAGCAGGGTGCGGATGGAGTTACGGAACGGCGCCGAGAAGTGGTCGAGCCGGAGCGGTTCGGGCGACCAGGTGACAGGACGCCGATGGCGCAGGGGACAGCCGTCGTCGCCGGTGGGGTCGTAGTAGGCGCGGCCCTCATCGACGACGCCGAAGCGGAGCAGGTCGGCTTCCGCCGCCGGAATGATCACGTGGTCGCCGGGGCGGATCTCGAACAGGAAGCGGTGGATCTCGTTGACGTAGTTGGAGAGCAGGATCGCGCTCTGGATGTCCGGGAAGTAGCGCCGCACCACCGAGAAGAGCTGCTCCCGGTTCCGGACCGGGCCGAGATCCTCGGTGATCTCCCGCCAGCCGATGCCGACGAAGCCGCCGCTGATGAAATTGTCCGCGTAGATGCCGCCGCCCGCCCGAACGCACCAGACGTTGGTCATTGAAGGGACGCGGGTCGGGGGGGCAGGCCTGCGGGCGCCATGGAAGGGGTGACGGCGCGGACAGCTTCCGAAGGGAAGATCCTTGAGATTGTCGCGAATCTTGCCGGGAAGCGCATCCTCATCAACCCTGAGACGCAGGAGAACGGTCTGATACTTCCAAGCTTAAGCCATCATTCACCATTCTTTAGTTCTTCGGGCCGAGTCTTGGGTCGAGGCGGCGCACGGCCCGCTCCAGGGACGGGGCCAGGCCGCGCCGCTGCTGCAGCCTGGGACTCCAGATCCGGCCGCTGCGCAGCTCCTCCAGCCCGGCCAGCGCCATGTCCTGCCCCTCATTCAGCTGCAGCTCGCAGAGGGGCACGGTGAGGGGGCCGCGGAAGTAAAAGGCACTGAGCTGGTCGTCGTGGTGCTCGAACCAGAGGGGCAGTTCTGGCGCCTCCCAGCCGATCTCCTCGCCCAGCTCCCGCAGGATCGCCTGCTCCGGTCGCTCGCCCGGATCGAGGTGGCCGCCGAACAGGCCCCAGCAGCCCGGATGGACGATCCCCTCAATGTCGTCCCGGAGCTGCAGCAGCCAGCGGCCCTCGCGCTCCAGCATCGCCAGCGCCACCGCGAAGCTCATGGGTGGGGGCGGTGCATGGGGCGCAGGCCTGCGGTTGATGGGGGGATTCTGGCCGGGGCGGGGTGGGGTGATGGACGCCTGGTGTCCTCCGTTCCCTCCTACTTTTCCCCGGACTTTCCTCCAGCCCGTGAACACTGCCGATCTCATCTTCCTGCTGCTGCGGGCCGCCACGGCGATGCTGTGCGGGGTGGCCGCGCGGGAGGCCTGGGAGCGCGCCCGCCTGCCGGGGCAGCCGCGGCAGCGGCGCTGGCGAGCCCGGTGCGGCGCGGCCGTGCTGCTGGCCCTGGGGGTGTTCGCCCTCGAGGACGGGGTGGGCGAGGCCCTGGGCCGGCCGGGCGAGCCGCTGCGCTGGCGCAGCTGGGTGTGGGTGATCCTCGATCTCTCCATCCCCGCCCAGGTGCTGGCGGTGCTGAGCACCCTGCGTCAGCGCGACCGCCTGGAGGCCGAGCTGGCCGCTGCGGTGCGGAGCGATCCACTGACTCGCCTGCCCAACCGGACGGGCTTTGCCGAGGCGGCCACGGTGGCGCTGGCCTCCGCCGCCCGCGATGGCCGGCCGGTGGCGGCGGCCATGCTCGACATCGACTTCTTCAAGGCCATCAACGACGGCTGGGGCCATGGCGCCGGCGACGTGGTGCTCCGCGACGTGGCCGCCGCCATGCGGGCCGTGCTGCGCCCGGGCGATGTGCTGGCCCGCGTCGGCGGCGAGGAGTTCGCCCTGCTGCTGCCCGGTGTCGATGCGATGGGGGCCGGGCCCCTGCTGGAGCGGCTGCGGGCGGCCGCTGCGGCTGTGCCCCACCCAGGGGCGCCGGGGCAGCGCGTCACCCTCTCGGCCGGCGTGGCCATCGTGGAGGGCACGGGCCTGGCGGCCCTGGAGACTGGCCTGCGCAACGCCGACGGCGCCCTCTACGCCGCCAAGGCCGCCGGGCGGAACCGGGTGATGGTGGCGGGCTGAGGGCGACAGTGCGGCCTTCTGCCCCACACCGAGGTGGTCTTTCGTGTCGAAGAGGGGCGGGTTCTGCTGGAGAAGGCCCCTGAGCAGATGGAGCCCGGGGTTGAGGCGATCCAGCGGCTGCGCCGGGCACGGCTGTGCACCCGCCTCAGTACCGATGAACTGCTCGCTCTCACCCGGGGAGATGGGGGCTGATGGTGCTGGTCGACTCCAACGTGATCCTGGACGTCGCCACCGACGACCCCCGCTGGAGCCGCTGGAGTTCCCATCAACTTTGCCACTGGTTGGACCACGGACCGGTGGTGATCAACGCGATCATCTATGGCGAGATTGCCTTTGCCTGCGAGACGATTGAGTCGGTGGATGAGCTGCTGCCTCCCCATCTGTTCGACTATCGGGCCCTGCCACGGGAGGCGGCGTACCTGGCCGCTCGGGCCCATGCCGACGACCGCAGCCGCGGCGGAGAGCGGCGCACGATCCTGCCGGATTTCCTGATCGGTGCCCATGCCCTGGTGGAGCGCCTGCCGCTGCTCACCCGGGATCAGCGCCGCTACCGGCAGGCGTTCCCGGGGTTGGAGCTGATCAGCCCCTGAACGGCTGGACCAGGACGGGATGGATAGCCCCTCAGCCGATCCCCCCCCACCGGCCATCAGGCCGCCGCGGCCACCAGCTCCGCCTCGTTGCAGCCCGCTGCGCGCTGCAGCTCCGCCGCCTGGCTGTCGAGCAAGGCGCCGGGCAGCGCGTCCCCCAGGGGCCTGGCGCAGCAGGTCGCTGGCGGTGAAGGCGGCCGAGGCCTCCGCCAGCAGCGCCGCCCCGTCGCGCCGGACACTCAGGTGCAGGTGGCCGCCGTTGCCCACCCGCTCCAGGCTGGGCTTGGGGCTGAAGCTGCAGCGCCAGTCGAAGCGGCGCGTCACCCGTTGGATCAGCAGCCTGGCGTGCACCAGCTGGTCGGTGGCCTCCAGGAGCGTGCCCGGCGCCAGCGACAGCTCGAACTGGCGCCGTACACCGGGTGGCACTGCAGCCAGGGCCGGCCAGCTGCCTCCAGGGCATCCAGCAGGGCCGGGGTGCCCTCGGCAGCGGGGCTGGCCACCAGCCACTCCACCTTGAAGCCGGCCCGCAACTCCACCCCGGCCCGCTGCAGCTGCACCATCTGGCGGCGGCAGAAGTGCCGACCGCGGCTACCGGCTGGTGTGCGTCCCCGACGCCTGCCAGGCGGTGACCCCGGAGCGCCATGCCGCCGCCCTGGCGTGCTTTGCCGGCTACGGCGAGCAGATCAGCTGCGGGGAGTTCGTTGCAGCCATGGTCCTAGCCGCAAGCGGACTAAGTTGAAGGGGCTGCGTGTCGCCGCCATGCAGGTCAACCTCCATGACGCCAAGACCCACCTCTCCCGCTATGTGGCCCAGGCGCTGGAAGGGGAGGAGGTGGTGATCGCCAAGGCAGGGCGCCCCTTGGTGCGGCTGGTGCCGGTGGCGGCGGCTCCCGAACCCCGCCGGGGCGGCTTCCTGGAGGGGGGCGCGGTTCTGGGCGCCGATCTCAAGGCCGATCTCGCCGCCGCGATCGACGGCCTGTTCGGCTGATCCGCACGCCGTGAGCTGCAGCGAACCCCGATCCGACCCCCAGGCCCTGCTGCTCGATACCCAGCTCCTGCTCTGGTGGGCGATCGAACCGCGTCGGCTGCCGGCCGGGACGGCGAGCCTGTTGGCGGATCCTTCCCAGCCCCTGGTGTTCAGCGTCGTGAGTCTGTGGGAAGTGGCGATCAAGTCGTCCCTGGGCCGGGCCGATTTCCAGGTGGAGGCCGCCGCCCTGCGGCTTGGCCTGCTGGGGCAGGGATTCCGCGAACTGCCCGTCCGCGCCGAACACGCACTGGCGGTGCAGCACCTGCCCTGGATCCACCGCGACCCCTACCGCTGCGCGGAAGAGTTCGTCTTTGACCGCCTCTTGGTGGTGCAGGCCCAGCTGGAGGGCCTGAGGCTCCTGAGCGCCGACCACACCCTCGTGGCCTACGGAGAGCACGTGCAGGTCGCGGGCTGATCCCCCCTCAGGGGCTCGGCTCCGGGTCGTAGTACACGCCGGAGGCGTTGAACGGGGGCACGGTGGTGACGTATTCCGTCGTCAGGGTGGCGGGGTCGAAGGCGATGATCGTCCGGGTCCGGTCGAGCCACTGCACCCGTTCGGCGCCGGTGACCGTCAGGGTCGCCACCCAGGGGCCCACGACGCTGTCGTTGAGATCGAAGTCGCCTCCCTCGGGGTGCCGCTCGTAGAGCTTGACGACGCCATGGGCCAGGACCCGGTCGGGGTCGCACAGCCAGTAGCCGGTGCGGCCGGCCAGGATGATTTCGGAGACGCGGGAGTGCCCGGCCGCGGCGAAGCTGAGGTGGACGGCCATGGTGCGCTGATCTGCTGCTGGGGTCGCGCGGGGGGCCGGGAGGCCGCTCGGGTCATCCCCTGACCTGACAATCTTCTCCTGGAGCACCCTCGGCCCGCATCCCCAGAACGGGGGATTGCGGCAGACCCGGCGGCTCAGCCGGTGACCGGGGTGCGAGCCTCCAAAGCCGATTCCAGGTTGATCAGCCCGGCGGCGATCGACTTGACGACGGCCTTGGTGCGGTTGTCGACCTGGAGCTTCTGGAAGATGTGCTTCACGTGGGTTCTGACGGTTTCGGGGCTGACCACCAGCTCCTGGCTGATCCGCTGGTCGGTCAGACCCAGCATCAGGTGGTTCAGCACCACCCGTTCGCGCTCGGTCAGCGGTTCGATCGGGGCCACGGGCGGCTGTTGCCGCAGCACCGCCGCCACCGGCTCGGGGTAGTAGATGCCGCCGCCGGCCACCACCCGCAGCGCCGGCATGAACAGGCCCGATTCGAAGCAGATGCCGTTGCAGCCCCGGGCCAGGGCCTCCCGCACCAGGTCCTCGTTGGCATCGTCGGCGATCAGCAGGGTCCGGATGGCGGGGTCCAGCGCTTCCGTGCGCTCCACCAGCGAGAGCCCGGTGCCCTCCTGCAGCCGCTGGCTGACCACCAGCAGCGACGGCCGCTGTCGCTCCACCAGCCGGAAGCCCTCCTCCTCTGTCGTGGCGGCCCCCACCAGACTCTTCTGGACCGGGGTGATGCACATGAAGGCCCCCAGCCATTTCATGTGCTCCAGGCAGGCCACCGTGGTCAGGCCGGCAAGGATGTCCTCCAGCTCCACCAGCAGGGTGGGGATCCCGGGGATGAGATCCGTGAGGTCCACGGCTGGAGGAACATGCGGAGCTCATGATGGCTCGCACGGGGTCGGGCTGGGTCCCGCTGGGTCCCGCTGGGTCCGTCTGGCTCAGAGAGGATCGGCCCCTTCGCCGAGGATCGCGAGGTAGGAGTCGTAGGCGAACACCCGGTTGCGCCGACCTCCGGTGATTTCCCGGGCGATCCCCAGAGAGACCAGCCGCTCCACGGCCTTCGCTGCTGTGGGGAAGCTCAACTGGGCCCGGGCCGCGAGCTGGGGAATCCCGATCAGGGGCCGCTGCCTCAGCGCTGCCAACACCTGCCGCACGCTGACGCCCGATCGTCCCCGCACCGTGAGCTTGGCCTCGTCGGCCTGGAACAGGGCCAGCAGCCGGTGGGCTGCGTCCACCGCAGCGGCCGCGGTCCTTTCGACGCCTTCCAGGAAGAACAGGACCCACGCCTCCCAGTCACCGTCGCGTCGCACCGCATCGAGGAGTTCGTAGTAGCGGCTGCGGTGCTGCTTGAAGAACAGGCTGAGGTAGAGGAGCGGCTGGCGCAGCAGGCCGCCGTCCACCAGCATCAGCACGATCAGCAACCGCCCGAGGCGGCCGTTGCCATCCAGAAACGGGTGGATCGTCTCGAACTGGACATGGGCAAGCGCCGCCTTCACCAGCAGGGGGAGGTCGCCCTCGGCATGGAGGAACCGCTCCAGCTCGGCCATACAGCTGTCCACCCGTCCCGGTGGTGGTGGCACGAAGCGGGCGTTGCCCGGCCTGGTACCGCCGATCCAGTTCTGGCTGCGCCGGAACTCTCCCGGCTGCCGATCGACCCCTCGCCCACGGGCGAGCAGTACGGCGTGGATCTCCTTCAGCAAGCGGGACGAGAGAGGGAAGCCGCTGGCCAGCCGGGTCAGGCCGTATTCCAGCGCCGCCACGTAGCTGGACACCTCCACCACATCATCGAAAGGAACCCCGGGAGCCTCCGCCAGCTCGAACAGCAGCAGATCCGACAGGGAGGACTGGGTGCCCTCGATCTGGCTGGAGAGCAGGGCTTCGCGGCGGACGTAGGCGTAGAGGAACAGGTCGGGATCGGGAAGCAGGCTTGCCACGCCATCGAGGCGCCCACAGGCCAGGAGGGCGCGATCGTGCAGGGCCAGCCCCAGACGGCCCAGCTTGAGCGGGGGCAGGGGTGGCAGTGGATCCGGTACGAACGCCCTGACGGGCTCCCCGGCGGTGCTGGTGATTTCCAGGTGGCCTGTGGCTTCCCGTTTCATCTCCTGTGGGGGAGGCCTTACCTTGAATAAGCGGAAGCCTAATTCAAGCGAAACGGCATTTCCTTTAACAAGACTGGCGACCCCCTGGTTCTGGTGGTCCGCCAGGCGTGCGTCAGTCAGCCCCGATCAGCTGGGCCTCGAGTCCCAGCTGCCGGGCGGCCCTCATGAACGGCGCATCCAGGCGTCGGCATTGCGGAAGTCCTGGGGTTGCACCTCCAGAATCAGAAACCCTGGGGCCAGGCTGCGTTCGAAGCCTTCGAGCACCGCCTCGGCCTGCAAGGGACTCAGGGCACCGGTGCGCACCTTCATCCCGAGAGCGGAATGGAGCTCGGTGGCACTCCAGGGGCTGATCGCCAGTGGCGCAGGGGCCTCTTCGAGAAAGGTCGCGGCGGCGTCGGAGTGGTGCTCCGGTATGAGGGCCGCCAGCAGCACGCAGGTGTCCACGAACAGCATCAGGAGCCGACGTCATCCCGCAGGGCGCGCATCGTCTCCACGCCGCTGGTGGCCTGATGGGGCAGGGAGTCCCGCAGAGGCTGGAGCTAGGGCAAGAGATCGCGCACGGCCTGCCGGGGAACCAGCTCAGCGATGGCTTTGCCGCGGCGGGTGATCACCACCGGCTGGCCTTGCTCCACCACGTCGAGCAGGCTCGACCGCTGGACTTTGGCCTCCGCCACCGTGACCTGTCGCATGGTGTTGGTCATCGCGATGACCAACTTCAGGGCTTCTCGTGGGGCGGTGCCCCGGCAGTAATTGGCCAACACGCGCCGTCTGTACATGCCCCCTCGTGCCACCAGCCGCGCCGGCAGGAGGGTCGGAGGGGAGATGGTGCCCTGCATCTGCCACTGCAAAAATGGCGAAATCAGCTGGACAGCGGCGTGCAGCTTTGCCGAATCCAGATCGAGAGTTCTTCAAGCATCTGATCACGCTGTGCAGGGGAGGTTTCTGCAATCTGCCACAGGCGCTGCTCCGCCTCTTCATGGCGGGGCTTCCACTCAAACCCATTCGCCCGCAGGACCATCTTCACGGAGAAGAACGCCACCCGCTTGTTGCCATCGGGTAAGGGGTGGCCCTTCGCAAAGGCGTAGGCCACCACAGCAGCCAACAGAGCGATGTCCGCCTCAGGCCTGAAGGTGTGGAATGTCAGGACCTCCTCCAGAGCGGTTTCGATCCTGCGTGGATCAGGCGTTACCTGGAGACCACCATGCTTGTTGATCGTCGCCGCATGGACCCGTGCAATCTCAAAAGGGCCTGGGAGGATCAGGGTCCCAGGCGCAATCCTCACTGAGCCAGCGAACGGAAGACGTCGTCGTACTCGTCCATGAACGCCAGAGCGTCATCGATGAGTTCCTGGCGCACTCCATACCGCGCAGTGAGGGGCGGGAGAGCGCCTGGCCGGGGAGGCTCAACAGAGGGCGCGCTGCTCTGACCGGCAACCTTGCTCTTCCAGATGGGAGAGGCATCGGTAGCCATGGCCGGTAGCTCAGGTTCCAGTGAGATTGACACTAGCCGTGATCGTCAACCTTCCGGGTGGCCGGAGTGGCAGGGATGCCCGCCTTTGCTGGGATCTGAGCGATGCCCGATGCCGGTTTCGAACCAGCGACATCCTGCTTGTAAGGCATTGCATTGCGCCAGTGACCAGAACGACTATGGGGGAATCCTGCATTTTGTTGCGCAGGATCGTGCGTATTTCTGCTTCGGCTTGTTCAATGCACCCACGCCGCCCAGCCGATCTCTGTGCTCATCAACGAAGGTGAAGGTGAGATTGTGAAGCAATCCTGCGCGCCCCAGCTCGTCTAAGATGTGTGATCAGATACAAAAGATGGCGGCGTAGATGTCTTGCGGGCCGCCACAGCCCTGCCTTTGGGCTAAACGATTAGAGTGTGGTGAAAGCTAGATGCACATGCGAGCCCTGCTCCTGCTCACTCTTTTCTCGTCTCTCGCTGCACCTGTTGCGGCAATGACAGAAGATGAGATGGATGCGATTTGCGGCGCCAAGGGCACCGTAGCAAGAGCATCAGTGAACAATTTCCTCGCGGCCTCAAGACAGTCAGCGAAAGATAACCTGCAAGTTGAGCGATGCCGTCAACAGCTATTGCAGCAGTATGCAATAAATAACCTACCGGCAGGCGCGTTTTATCCCAACATGAGCGTCAACGGCTACCGAGTCCGCAAGTGCAGCCATGGTGGTCCTTGTATGTCGGATATCATGATGTTCATTAAGCTCGGCGAAAGGTAATAAGTGCTCACCGCGAGGTGAAGCGGCCGGAAGGAAGGCCAGCGGGAAACAGTGGGGGTCCCCCACAGTTACCGACCCGCGCCAACCCCGGCACGCGCGACAACATCATCCGCCGCCTGGAGCGCTACGTGGAGGATCCTGAGGCCTGCCGGGAGCGTGGCACATTAAGAAATGAATCCGTCCACTCTCATGAGGGGCCTCGAGTATTTCTCCGACACCGCTGCCCATGCCGGGAGCTTCTGCCGGATCTACGCCCTGGAGGCTGCCGTGATCGCCTCCGCCACGGTGCAGGGCCTCACCGCCGGCAGTAACGCCTTCACCAGCGTGCCCCTGCCCGCCGGGGCTCACATTGACGGGCAGTTCCGCAGCATCACCCTGGCGTCGGGTCGGGTGATCGCCTACCGGGGGGATCGGTGATCAAGTCCAACTTGCGCATCACCAGCTTCAACAGCGACGACCTGATCCGCAGGCTGCCGAAGATCCTCACCGACTACGGAAAAGTTTTGGATGCGCGCCTGAAGGAGGAAATCCGCAGCGTCCAGTACCCGTGGCCTGGCGTCACCGTGCGCCGCAACGGGGAAACGGTGGGCAGCCCCCGCGACATCGTGGATACCGGGGCCTTCCTGCGGTCGCAGCGGCGGAGGCGCATCAACATCACCACCATCCGCTTTGAGTGGGGCGGCAGTGGCGGGGTGACTTACGCCGGCTACATCTTCCAAGGAATTCCTGGGAAGTCCTATCCGCCGAGGGACTGGATCACGCCGGCCCTGAAGGCCGAGCCGATCGCGCCGTTCTTCGCCAGGGAGTGGGCCAGGCTCGCTGCTGCTGGTCTGTAAGCAAACTGTTGCAGATGCGAAACAGCAACGAATGCCTTGCGATAGTTAATCTGAAACGGTCCCTATTTCTTGCCGGCTGGTGTTATCAATAGGGAGCCCTGCACCGCTTCCCATGCTCAAGATCACCGCCGCCGATGGCCCCACCGCCGACCGGGCCTGGCAGATGATCCTCGATAACGGCACCTTTGGGGCCGTGGCGATCACCTGCGAGGACACCGGCACCACCACGCACCTGCAACGCGGGGCAGACGGCCGTTGGTGCGCTCTGGGGGCCTCCGGCGCCATGCTCCGCGCCTAGTCGGTGATCGCACCCACTGCCACCAGTGCCGTAGTACAATGCCTTCAGATCGAGAAGGCCGAGTGAGCCACCGATCACCAGAACGACATCCCAAGCGCCACGGCGCCCCCGCTACTGCAGGACCGGCATCCGGCACCAGCAGGCACTGAAGGAAGACCCGGTAGCGG
This sequence comes from Cyanobium gracile PCC 6307, assembly GCF_000316515.1. NCBI lineage: Bacteria > Bacillati > Cyanobacteriota > Cyanophyceae > Synechococcales > Prochlorococcaceae > Cyanobium > Cyanobium gracile. The sequence goes on from NC_019675.1 coordinate 2,418,191, forward strand.
GGTCCGGCATGGATGAGACGCCTACCCCCCAGCACCTCGACAACAGAATCAACCGATCCGTTCCAGGGGCTCCTTGGTGGCCGCTGTGCTGGAAGCGATGCGCCGGCCGCCGAATCCTTCGCCCCTGAGAACAATGAACACGAAACACGACACGGTGGACGTGCTGCTGGCGGTCGCCCTGGAGGTGGCCCAGGCCCTGCTGGTCCTGATCGTCGCCGTGGTGGCCCTGCTGCTGACGCTGGCCCGCTGGAGGCCATCCCGCGCCCCTGCTGTGCCGGCACCGGCTGCCACCACCGACCCCCGCCAGGTGGCGGCGGCAGGCAGCACTGACGCCCCGCCGATCCCCCTGCTGCATCCCCTGGCCCTGGTGGCTGAGCAGCTGGAGGCCCTCCCCGTTGCCCGCCTACGGCCCCTCGCCGGCGTCAGCAGCAAGCGGCACCGCAAGCATGAGCTGGTGGCCCAGCTGGTGGCCTGCTGACCCCTCGACCCCCGGAACGGATCGCCTTATGCTTTCCATGGCCCCTATGGGCTGGGCTGCGCCGTGATGGGCCGCAGACCGCAATGCATCGCACCGCCATCGTCCGCCGGTCACGACCTGTACAGGGAAACCGGCAGCCCATCGCAGCAGTTGAACCATGCACAAGATCCAGCACGCGCCCCGTGGCTACATGCACCGGGGCTACTACATCGAGGCGACCCCTGGCCCTCGCGGATGGAACGTCTGGCGCCCTGATGAGGAGATCGCCCTTTGCGGCGTTGTCTCCCTGCAAGAGGCGCGGGACGTGATCACCGACGACCTGGGCCGCGTTCTGACGCCGGCGAAGGATCCGGCGGAAGTCTGATCAGGAAAACGCCGGGGGCGAAAAGGCTACTTCCCGCCCCCGGCACCTCAACACAACACCACCGGAACGGATCGCCCTGCTACCGAACACCCGTCGGCTTGTGCCGGTTGGGTGTGCCAATTTTGGCCAAGCGCCTGTTTTGCGCCTTGGACAGGCCCGAGATCCTTGGCGCTGCAGTGTCGGCGTATCTGTCCCTCAGAGGCAGAGTGGCGAGCGTCAGGCCGCCAGCCGCTGATCCTCCGACCACCGCTTGAACGCCTGCGGCTTGAGGAACCACACCTCAGGCGGCACCTTCCGCCGTGCCCTGCTCAAGATCGCGTGGTGGCTGATGCCGAACCGCTCCGCCACGTCCTCCACGGCGCACGGCTGCCCGTCCATGGAGAAGTGGGGTTCGTCACCCTCTCGCTCCGCAAACCAGACCCCGATCCGCACCACGGGGCCGGCGTTGTCGATCGCCTTCCTGGGGCGCCCCATCACTTCCGCTCCAGTCGCATCACCAGCACCGTCCCGGTGAACCCCTCGCCGGTGAAGGTGACCACCAGCGGCCCCTTGGTGCCCACCGTCCTGATGTCCACCCGGTCGAGCCGCCCCTCCTTGGCCCCCAGCAGCTTCTGCACTGATGAGAGCGCCAGCACCCCCCAGGTGCCGCCCTCATTGCGCTCCTGAGGCTCTGCAACCTCCAGAACCCTCTCTATGCCACTCGGGTCCAGCGTTTCACCTCTCGGCATCTCAGAGACGCACGTCATCGCAGCGGAGAACGTCCGCACCCGCCAGGACCAATCCCCGCCGTCGGCTGTAGGTGTCACTGCCACGATTTCCGCGTCGGAATGGCGCTGCAGCTGGTGCGCCAGCGCCTGCGTCGGGATCGCCAGATGCTGCGCGCAATGGCCGGCGGTTTCGATGATCACCGCAGTTACACCATCCGTGGCGAACAGTCGGACCCCTTCACCGTGCGGCTCGATCTGTAGATCGCGCGGGATTGTCTTGCCGAAGTCCTTAGGCGCAAGGCGCAGCGCCAGCCTTACCGGCGCCGCCTGTACTTCCACGGTCGGCAAGGCCCTGACCGGCGCGATTGACGAAACCATGCAACACTTGGAGGTGTCTAAGCTTAGTTCAAGTGGCTTACGCCGTCGATGACGATTCTCCAAGGGTGCTGAGGCATCCGGGAGAAGATCAGCACGGTCCCTGTGAACTGGACGATTCGCCCCTGACTTCCGCCCAGTTCCGCCGTTTCCTGCGGGACCGCTATGCAACCACCGCCCTCCCTGTGACCATCCATGGACTTTGACCCCATCGCCGACGCGAAAGAACTTTGCGCCAAGTGGCAGGCCGAAACCGATGCCTTTCTCGGCCGGTCAACTGCTCAGCGGCCTGCCGCTGTTGAAGTCGATCCGCTCGAAGGTGAAGTCGAACGCGCCTACAAGCAGACCGCCTACGCAGAGCAACAGGCTGTTGCCCTTGATCAGCGGCTCCGCGCGATTGCCACCATGGGCGGCATCCCCGCTGAATACCTCTCCAAGCCTCGCTCCCAAGGCGTCCTGCGCAACCCCTTCGGTGGCCCCTTTGCCAATAACACGGTGGTCATGGCCCTCCAGAGCAGCCAGCACCCTGATGCTGCCCGCCTGATCCCCCTGCTCTGCGAGCGTGCCGGCATCCCAGCTCCGGCGATCGACTATGCCGGGATCGAGCGGAAGAAGCAGCGGGCGATCTGGGATTCCGAGATGGCGCAGATGACCGCCGAACTCAAGGCCAGCCGGGAAAAGGCCCTGGCTGAATACAACGCCCGCCTGCAGCAGGGCACCCCCAAGGTCAACACCGGATGGAAGCAGGGAGTGCCCTTCCCTGAGCACCTGCGCACGAAGCGGTGATGGCCTGGACTCGCCCCCTTCGCCCTATTCACACCTTGATCAGCAGCCAGCGATTCCCGAGCTTCGGCGCCTTGCTGGTGGGCAGCAGGGCAGCACGGGGGCAGTGGTTTCAGACCTGGCGTTCGCTGAACGCCGATGTGGATGCCATGGTGCAACGGCTGCCCACTTCCGGGGCCTTTTGGCTCGACCAGTACGCCTCGATCGTGGCCCGATTCGATGCCGGCGACCCGGAGATCACCAGCCTGGGAAACGCCGAGAAGCACGTAACCAGGATGCGCGAGATCCTCGCGGCGCAACCGTGACTTACGACCCCCGCTGGTCCCCCGACTGGAAGGCGCTGGTGCCCAAGCCACGGAAGCACAAGCCCCGGCCGCTGTCCGAGTGGGAGAAGCTCCGCCCCATCCACCGCGCCAGCACCTGCTGGAGGTGGCCGACCTGGGGTGCCCTCCACCTGCGCACCCTCGCTGATGCTGAGCACTTCCGTTCCCGCTGGCTCTACGGCACGCGGGAGGACCCCAGCAGCTTCATCGAGGAGCTTCCCCGTGAAGTGGGGTATCACGACACCTACCGCGCCTTGATCGCCCGCTGGGAGGCCCAGGACCCCAACGACGTGGAGATGCAATCCCCTACCGCTAGCCTCCACATTGCCGCCATGAAGCGCATCCTCGCGGAGGCCGAATCACCATGACCACCCCCCCCGCTGATAAGCCCAAACGCACCATCCTCGACAGATTCGAGGGGAAAATCCTCGACAGGTTCCAAGGCAACATCCTTGACGGGCTCCAAGGCAACATCCTCGACTCGGCCAAGGGCAACATCCTCGACCCGCCGCGCAAGCGGAAGAAGTAACCATGGCCGGCCATCGCTGCACAAAGGCCGAGGCCGAGGCGCGCCATTCCTGGATCGTTGAGCAGATCGCTGCCTTCCGTCCCAGACCCCAGATCGTGCGAGAAGTGATGGAACGGTATGGGGTCTCCCGGCCCCAGGCCCTCAAGTACCTGCAGCGCGCCGACGCGGAACGGTTTCAGGTGTACGACAGCGTGGAGCGCATGGACCTGCTCACCACGGCGCTGCAGGCGGCCGAGAAGGCGGTAGAGCTGGCCATTGCCCGCAAGAACCCGAACGAGATCATCGGGGCGGTGAGGCTGCTGAACGGCCTGACGGGCTTTGGCATCGACCTGAGTGGCAACTACAACCGCAGGCCGAAGCCGTGGCAGCGATGACGTTTCTGGCTCTTTTGTCACCTATGCATGGGCCACCGCCTGCCCCGGAATCGGCTCTTTCTGCTGCTATGCATGGCGCCATAACGCTGCCGTGATGGCTGATCCCCGCCGTGGCTGACCTCGCCTCGCTGCACCTGCGGATCTGGCGCCTGCACCTCACCCTCGACCTGGAGATTGAGGAGCGGCCGCAGCCTGAGCAACCGGAGCCGATGGGCTTCGGCAGCCCGATTGACGTCCCGGTGGTGGCGGATGACGGCGACGTGGAGGACCGGCATCTTGGATTCCGAGCGCGGCGCCCCTGAGCCCGTCAAAATAGCGGCTGGCAGAAAACGCAGACAGCCTGCTCTTAAAGCAGTATGTTCCTGCAGTGATAGCAAGGGTTTCAATGCAAGAACGTGATTCTGTTGCGCAGACCGGTGCGCGTTAGTGGCCTTGGAGCGTGGCTCACGCCTCAGGAGATGTAGGAAAAGTGGATGGGTGAAAGCTGACGCCTCACCCCGTATAGGAAAAGTCAAGCCCTCATGAACCTGCCAGTACATACCTAAGCAATGCCGGATTAGAGAGGCAGAGAGTAGAGCCAGATAGGTCTGCCCATGGCAGTGGGCTGTTTTGTGCGGCTGAGGGCATCAGCTAGGAAGAGCTCAATACAGACACGTCTGACATGCTCGGGGTTGTGGCCTAGTGCTTGGCCTAGATCCTTGGCGGATCTTGGGGAGGGGTCAGCCCTCAGATGCTCCAGGAGTCTGGCCTTGAGTTGTTGACGTTTGCTGGGTAAGAGGTCGCCTTCACCAACGGCCTTGAGTGTCCAGGAGAAGTCTTCTGGGTTGCCTTGGAGGTGCCAGCGAGTGCCCTCCTTACAGTTGCGTTTGCCGAGGCATCCGAGCACGTAATGATCCTCATGGGTCGGCTGTGATGGCCGCCACATGCCCCAGATGTCGGACACTGCGCCGCCTTGGGTGCCCGTGCCAGTGATGTCATGGACGGTGACTTGAGAGCGTTGTCCGGATTCAGGCTTCTTGAGATGGGCGGCGATGACCGCAAGAAGATTGTTCCTGCTGGCGAGGGCGTTCAGTTCATAGAGAGGATGCGAAAACTCCGCGTCCTTCATGCTGTGGGAACCGTGCGTCAGGAGAGTCGTTATGGAGTCCAAGAACACAGCGGCATAGCGTTGGCCATTGATCTGGGCTCTTAAGCGATCCATCTCAAGCCCACACCAGCCTTGTTCGTCTGGGAAGAGGAATTCGATACCCTCTGCTTGAATGTCCATAATCTCCAGCTTTTCCGTTGCGTTCCGCCTGGATTCGTCGGCCTGAATGAACAGGACGCGACCTTTGACGGTTGGGAGCTGACCCATCAGTGGAAGGCCGTGTGCGATGGCTTCCGCTGCTCGATACATGAAGCTGGTTTTCCCAACGCCAAGCTCTGCCGCGAGGATCACGGCATTGCCCTGTGCACCGAACTGGTCGATGGTCCAGATCGTCGGGCTCCGATCCTGGCGAAGCTCGGCAACGGAGCGGACTTTCCCTACATCCGGTTTGGCGTCAACCTTCGGCGCCGTTCGTTGGTAGGGGAGTTTTCCTACTTCCGGTGTGTGGTGAGGCTTGGAAGACCTGGCCAACTCCTGCTCCTCTTCCCACGTGTCTGGGATGTAGATGCCGGTCATCGCATCTGGCCTCTCTTCACGCTCGCCAGCCAGCGCCAGACCTTGATCATTGGGTCGTCAGGACGATGGATCTCAGTCCACCTAAGGGCGGCCGAGTAGTCTTCAAATTGCCAGCCATGCTTAAGGGCAGTCCGATGGATCTGGAGCAAGTCCCACGAGGGGACAACCCCCGCCCTCATTGGGAGCGGGGTCGTGATAGGGTTCATGGCGATTCGTGGATTTCAGGGGGGGGAGTCCTAGGCAGACTTCTTCCCTTTTTTCTTAGGCGATCTTCGCTAACTGCTTGCGCTGCAAGCGTCCTCGATAGGCCAAGGCCTCGGCGCAGGCAGGAACGTTCCAAACCCGAGCAGAGTTCTTGTAAGGGCCAAACCGGAAGTGAGTCCCTTCGACAAGAAAGCAGTCGCGGTCGGCGTAGCGCTTGAGCGTGTCGGCGCTCACGCCCAAGGCAGCAGTGGCGTGCCCCGTGGGCAGCCACCGGTCATCAGTTGCCATTCTCAGAAAGAACGAGGTGGAGTGGTACGGCCTTGAAAAGTGTTTTCGTGATCCCGCCAGGGGACGCTTGAGGTGATGTACGGCTCAGCACAGCTTTGCCGGAGCCAGCCCCACAAGGGCCATTCGATGCCGGCCACAAGCCGCGCAACGAACTCTGCTGGGTTGAGTGTGAACTACTCTGCCTAGCTTGTCAAGTACTCAAGCCCCGGAATGCTGGGGCAGCGGCTGTGATTTTCGCCCGTACTATTCCCCGGCTGACAGCCTCATCAAGCGTTGCACTGTCGGTCCAGTGGCCATAGTGAGTTGAATGGGTCACCAGCGAGTGACGCATCAGGGCCGCTGTGGTCCTTGGGCTCAGGCCATAGAGCTCATGTGCCCTCAACGCGAAGCCATGCCGAAAGCTGTATGGAGACAGCCTTCCGCCCGTGGCGGCTGCCTCCTCTTTCAGCGCCCTCCACGCAGGACGCCGTTCGAGGTACTGCCTGACGGCCAGTGCCGACGCCTTGTCGGTGTTTCCCAAGGGTGGGAGTTCGACCAAGCCGCTTTCCAGCAGGCGCAACAGCCGGAGGCTTTCATCCGGCATGCCCTCAGGGTCAAGTCCGCTCACTTCACCTGCCTTCGAGGAGCCCCTTGCTGTGCGCTTTTGGTAGTTGACGTGCAGCTTGTTGCCACTGACGCGGCAGTACTTCAGCTCTACCGGCCTCAACCCGAAGCACGCGAGAAGCCCCACCGCTAGCCGCCACCGGGGATCGGGGATGCCCTCCAGTAAACGAACAAGCTGGTGGTCTTTCACGGGTGTGGCTGGTTGCCTGGAGCTGCCCTTGGGCCGCTTCCCGACAAACGCCACCAGATCATCTGGAGGCAGCCACCGGTCTGGGTGCCCAAGCTCTTTGACCGCATACCTCAGGAGCTGGGCAGCGTGCTGGATGCGGATCTGCCGGCCCCGGCTCCCAGGTTCGCCCCCGTAGCGATCACGTAGAGCGGCCAGCAGGGCCCTCCCATCTCGTGGGATGGGCTTCGTCATCATCACTGTCTTCGTCTGCACCATGACTGGCCGGTACACCGCTTCAAACGTCGTAGCAGCAACGTCGCCGGTGTCCTCGACCTTGTGCTTCCTGAACCGCTCCACTAGGTCATGCCAGTCGATCGCACCTGAAACGGCAGCCGCAGGCGCCTGAAGCAGATCAGACGCCTCCCTGAGCCCCAGGCCTTGGCTCTCCATGCGGCTTCGGATCTCCTGAACCCTTACCGCCACCGCCGTGGCTGCCTCCGGGCTCCAAGGCAGATCAAGCACCGCTGAAGACCTGGAGCCATCCGGGTAGCGGTGCGTTAGCTGGACATGCCCGTGGATCTCGCGGACGGTCCAGCCGAAGCCATGCGAGGTCTTCAGCAGCGCCCGCAAGCTTGCGACCCAAGGAGGAGGCGTAACGCCCATGAGGCGGTTGATCGCTTACTTCCTCCCATTCTGCGCAAAACCGTGCGCACATTGCCCCATTCATGCCTCAGCACGCCTCGGCAAAATCAGAGGAAGCAGCTGGAAGGCCCTGTGCTGGAGCGGGTTTTGCTAATGCCCGATGCCGGTTTCGAACCAGCGACATCCTGCTTGTAAGGCAGGCGCTCTACCCCTGAGCTAATCGGGCGGTCGGCCCATTCTGGCGGAGGGGGCGCCGGGGGCCGGGGGCCGGTACCTTGCCGGCAGCGTCCGGAGCCCGGCCATGGCCAGCGGCCGCCGCCACGATCGCGCCACCCGCTGGCTGGCCCTGCCCTTCGGGCTGCTCTGGTGGCCGGCCCTGGGGCCGGCGGGGGTGGCCGTCGCCAGCGGCGCCTTCCTCCTGGGCGGCCTCTGGCTCTCCCCAGACCTCGACACCCGCTCCAACGCCACCCGCCGCTGGGGTCCCCTGCGGCTGCTCTGGTGGCCCTACCGGCGCCTGCTCAGCCACCGCTCCCTGCTCTCCCACAGCCCCCTGCTGGGCACCAGCCTGCGGCTGCTGTGGCTGGCGGCGCTGGTGCTGGCCGCCTGCGCCGCCCTCGGGCCCCTGGGCGCCCCGGCGCCGGCCGAGCTGCTGCAGCGGGGCCGGGAGCTCTGGGGCTCCCAGCGGCCCCTGCTGCTGGCCGCCGTCGTGGGCCTGGAGGCCAGCAGCTGGCTGCACCTGCTCCAGGACGGTGACCCGATCCCGAGGCTGCCGCGGCCCCTGCGCGCCCTGCGCCGGCGCCTCAGCCGCCTCAGCAGCAGGAGCCGCCGCTGGCGGGGGCCGGCGCGGCTGCGGGGGCGTCGGCGGTAGGGGCGACCCCCCTGTCGAAGGGGAGGGTGCTGCCGCAGCCCTCGAACAGGCCGTAGTGGCGGCTGAAATCGCCGATGAACTCGAAGTGGGGCGCCAGCCGGCTCTCCGCCAGCATGCGGAAGGTGTTGCCGCAGACCGGAAATACCCGGCCGGCCTCGATGTGGTGGTGCTTGTCGAAGGGCAGGGCGTCGGGGTGGCCGGCGATGCTGCCGCGGTAGGTCACCGCCTGGCCGTGGTCCTCGCAGGCGTCCTCCAGGGCCTCGATGTTGAACAGCCGGTAGGTGGCGGAGAAGAAGCGGATCGCTCCGGTGCGCGCCGCCAGCTCCGGGTCGGTGATCTCCAGGGGCCGGTCGGCCACCAGGCGCGGATCGGCGAAGCCGGCCTGGCGCGCCAGCCGCAGGAAGTCGTTCCAGTAGAGGGCGCCGCTGAGGCATTCGCCGTGCAGCACCGGGTCGTGGCGCAGGGCCTCGGGCACGCGCCGGTCGGCGTAGACGTCGGCGAAGAAGAACTCACCGCCGGGCTTGAGCAGTCGCCGCACCCCGTTGAGCACCCCCAGCTTGTCGGCCGAGAGGTTGACCACGCAGTTGGAGATCACCAGATCGAAGCTGCCGGGCTCCAGGGGCAGCTGGTCGAGTTGCTCGATGCGGCCCTCCAGGACCTGCACATTGGCGTAGCCGAACACCTCGGCGTGGTGGTCGACATGGCGCCGGGCCACCGCCAGCTGCTCCGGCGTCATGTCGATGCCCACCACCGCGCCGCCGGCCCCCACCAGCTGGGCCAGCAGGTACACGTCACGGCCGCTGCCGCAGCCCAGGTCGAGCACCCGCAGGCCCTCCAGCAGCGGCGGCGCCACCAGGCCGCAGCCGTAGTAGCGGCTCAGCACCTCGGGGTGGATCCGGGCCAGCAGGGGCCGCAGCGCTGGCGGCACGCTGCTGGCATCGCAGCAGGCGCTGGTGCGCAGGTCGTCGCTGCTGCTCAGGGTGGAGCCGTAGTACTCCTGCACGCTGCGGTGCAGATCGGCGGCGCTGGTCATCGGGGGAGGGTTGCGGGGGGGTGGGTGGGGGCGGTGTGTCGCGGTGCGCGGGGGCTCAGCCGCGGCGCCGCCAGGTGTGGTAGCGGCGCAGCCAGGGCAGCAGGTGCTGGGGCACCCGTTGCTTCTTCCAGGCGGCGGCGGTGTATTTGCTGGCCTCGGCCAGGGTGGGGTAGGCGTGGATCGTCCCGAAGATCCTGCCCAGTCGCAGGCCCCATGTCATGGCCAGCACAAACTCGGCCAGCAGTTCGCCGGCGTGCTCGGCCACGATCGTGGCGCCCAGGATCCGGTCGCTGCCCGGTGGGGTGAGCACTTTCACGAACCCCCGCTCGGCGCTCTCGACGATGGCACGGTCGAGTTCGTGCAGGGGGAAGCGCGTCACCTCCACCGCCAGCCCCCGGGCCGCCGCCTCGGCTTCGGTGAGCCCCACCGTGGCCACCTCCGGGTCGGTGAAGGTGGTGCGCGGGATGACGCGGTTGTCCACCTGGAAGGAGCGCAGCTGGCCGAACAGGGCGTTGACCGCCGCATACCAGGCCTGGTGTGCGGCGGTGTGGGTGAACTGGAACGGCCCGGCCACATCGCCGGCGGCGTAGATGTTGGGGTAGAGCGTCTGCAGGAAGGCGTTGGTGGTGATCGTGGCGCCGGTGGGAAGGCCCAGCTCCTCGAGGCCGTAGCCCTGCAGCCGGGCGCGGCGACCCAGGGCGCAGAGCACGGCGTCGCAGGCGATCCGCCCCCGCCGCTCCCCCTGCCGCACCAGCACGGTCACCGCCCCGTCGGGGGCGGGATCCCGCTCGAAGCCGAGCACCTCGGTGTCCAGGTGCAGGGTCACGCCGTCCTCCTCCAGGGCCTGGCGCACCTCGGCGGCCACATCGGCGTCCTCCTTGCGCAGCAGGCGGTTGCTGCGCTGGATCTGGGTGATCGGCAGGCCCAGCTGGGCCAGGGCCTGGGCCAGTTCGCAGGCGATCGGCCCGCCCCCCAGCACCGCCAGCCGCGGCCGCTCCAGCGGGCACTGGGCCAGCCAGCCCCAGACGGTCTCGCTGGTCAGCAGGGGCACCGTCTCGCTGCCCGGCCAGTCGGGCCGCACCGGTTCGGCGCCGGTGGCCAGCACGATCGCCCGGGCCGTGAGCCGCTGCTCGGTTCCCGCGCCGGTGCGGATCGTCACCGTCCAGGGATCGAGCAGGCGGGCCTGGCCGCGAAGCACCTCCACCCCCAGGCCCTCGTAGCGCTCGACACTGTCGTGGGGGGCCACGGCCGCCACCTTGGCGGCCACCCGCTCCAGCACCCGGCGCAGGTTCAGCCGCGGCTCCAGCGGCTCGAGTCCGTAGCGGTCGGCCCGGCGCAGGCGTGCCGCCAGCCGGGCCGAGCTGATCAGCGCCTTGCTGGGCACGCAGCCGGTGTTGAGGCAGTCGCCGCCCATGGCGCCACGCTCCACCAGGGTCACCCGCGCCTTCACGGTGGCGGCGATGTAGGCGGTGACCAGCCCCGCCGCTCCGGCGCCGATCACGATCAGGTTGCGGTCGAAGCGGCGCGGCCGCGGCCAGCGGCGGTAGAGCCGCCAGGTCTGCCAGCGGCCCAGGGCCGCCTTGGCCAGCCAGGGGAACAGGGCCAGCAACAGCAGCGACCACAGCAGGGTCGGGCTGAGAATGCCGCCGACCCCGCGCAGCTGGGCGAGCTGGGTGCCGGCGTTCACGTAGACGAGGGTGCCGGGGAGCATGCCGATCTGGCTGGTGAGGTAGAAGCTGGCGGCCCGGATCGGCGTGAGCGCCATCAGCAGGTTGACCAGAAAGAAGGGGAAGACCGGCGCCAGCCGCAGGCTGAGCAGGTAGAGCACCCCATCGCGGGCCACCCCCGCCTCGATCGGCTCCAGCTGGCGGGCGAACCGCCGCCGCACCGGTTCCCGCAGCAGGGTGCGGGCCACCAGGAAGGCCAGCAGGGCGCCGATGCTGGAGGCGAATGACACCAGCAGGGTGCCCAGCCCGACCCCGAAGAGTGCCCCGCCGGCCAGGGTGAGCACCGCAGCTCCCGGCAGCGACAGGGCCGCCACCAGCACGTAGAGCAGCAGGTAGGCGCCCGCCACCAGCAGGGGGGTCTGGCGGCGCTGCTCCAGCAGGGCGCCGTGTGCCGCCTGCAGGGCCTCCAGGGTGAGCTGGCGGTGCAGGCCCAGCGAGAAGAACAGGACCACCGCCAGGGCGATGGCGGCGATCAGGAGCAGCCGGCGCCAGCGGTAAGGCGAGAGCGGTGGGGCCATGGGGAAAGCCGTTCCCCCTTCCTACCGGCGAGCCGCCGTTTCGGATGGCCCCGGCCCCGGGAGGGCGGCCATCCATTTGATCCCTTCGCCGGTACGTTCATCAGCAGGGGACGTCCATGCCCAACCCGGGATCGGCCATGGCGATGGGGGCCATCCAGGTGGTGATTCCGGCGCGCGACGAACGTCAGACCATCGGCCACGTCATCGGCCAGCTGCGCCGCCAGGGACTCGAGCGCATCCGGGTGGTCGACAACGGCAGCCGCGATGGCACCGCCACCATCGCCCGCCGGCTGGGGGCGGAGGTGCTCAGCGAACCCCGTCCCGGCTACGGCCGGGCCTGCTGGCGGGGGTGCCTCGATCTCGCCCCCGACGTGGACTGGTTGCTGTTCTGCGATGGCGATGGCGGCGACCCGCTCGAGGAACTGCCCCGCTTCCTGGAGCTCATCGACGACCACGACCTCCTGCTCGGCGACCGCACCGCCACCGCCGTGGGCCGCGCCTCGCTCACGCCCCTGCAGCGGAGCGGCAACCGGCTGGCCACGACGCTGATCGGCCTGGGATGGGGGTTCCGCTACCGCGACATGGGGCCGCTGCGGCTGGTGCGGCGCGAGGCCTTCGCGGCGATGAGCCTGCGCGACCGGGGCTATGGCTGGACCCTGGAGATGCAGGTGCGGGCCATCGAGCTGGGCCTGCGCATCCGCGAGGTGCCGATCTCCCATCGCCCGCGCCTGGCCGGCGCCTCGAAGATTTCCGGGCGCTGGGGCGCCAGCCTCCGGGCCGGATGGGTGATCCTCACCACCCTGGGCGGGCTGTGGGTGCTGCGACTCCTGCGGCGACCCCTGCGACGAGGACAGCGGTGATGGCGCTGACGGCCTGGTTGCGGCGCCTGCAGCTGCCGGCCAGTGCCCTGCTGCTGATCGGCGGGGCGCTGCTGCTGCGCCCCCACGGCGACCTGTTCGACGCCGCCCAGCTGCTGCCGTTCTGGCGGGCGGCCGCGGTGATGGGGTTGGGTTTCGCCCTCTCCTGGTCGCTGCCCACCATCCCCCGCGCCCTGTTCTGGGCCGTGGCGGTGCTGACGCGGCTGGCCCTGCTGGCGATGGAGCCCGGCGATGACATCTGGCGGTACCTCTGGGAGGGGGGGATCCAGCTGCATGGGTTCAGCCCCTATGCGCTGCCCCCCGACGCCGCGGCGCTGGAGGGATTGCGCACGCCCTGGTGGCCGTCGATCAACCACCCGGACACCACCGCCATCTACCCGCCCCTGGCGCAGCTGCTGTTCCGGCTGCATGCCGCCGTGGCCCAGCAGGTGCTGCTGTTCAAGCTGTCGTTCACGGCCGCCGACCTGGCCATCGCCGGCTTGCTCGCCGCCCGTTTCGGCGCGGCACGGGCGGCGCTCTACGCCTGGAATCCGCTGGTAATCTATGGCTTCAGCGGCGGCGGGCACTACGACAGCTGGTTCCTGCTGCCGCTGGTGGCCGGCTGGCTGCTGGCCGAGCGTGTTCCCCCGCCCCAGGGCCAAAGCCCCCAGGCCTGCATCGACCTGCTGCTGGGCCTGAGCGTGGCCCTGAAGTGGATCACCCTGCCGCTGCTGCTGCAGCGGGCCTGGAGCCGCTGGCGCCGCTTCCGGCGGCCCGCCCCGGTGCTCGCCACCCTGCTGCTGGGGCTGGCGCCGCTGCTGCTGGGGGCCCCCCTGTTCTGCGGTCTGCGCAGCTGCCCGCTGCTGCCCGCCGGCTCCAGCTTCATCCGCCACGGCCGCAGCGCCGAGTGGCTGCCGCACTGGATCGGCCAGCTCTGGCCCTGGACCCTGCAGACCAATGCCGTGCATGGGCTGCTGCTGCTGCCGGTGCTCCTGGTGCTGCTGCTCACCAGTGCCCGGCTGGGGGTCTTCGCCTGGCGCTACCTGCTGGTCCTGCTGCTGCTCTCGCCGGTGGTGCACGGGTGGTACTTCATCTGGCTGATGCCCTTCGCCGTGCCCAGCCAGAACTGGGGGGCGCGGCTGGTGAGCCTCTCGGCGTTCGTCTATTTCGTGCTGCCCTCACGCCTGCCGGACTGGCAGCTCACCACCCCGGAGCGGTTGCTGCTGTGGCTGCCCCTGCTGTTGGGGCTGCTGCTCAGCGCCAGGGATCGAACCGAATCGGCCCCTGGCCGGTAAAGCTCTGGTGTTCCTCCGCTTCGCCATGGTCCGTGCCCGCTCCTGCACCCCGCTGCTGCTGGCCTGCGGCCTGGTGCTGATCACCGCCACGGGCTGTGGCGGCGGGCCGGCCCCGTGGACGTCTGCCGATGCGAGCCGCCCGTCCCTGGTGGCCACCGCCCCCCAGCCCCCCCTTGATCCAGGTCCCTACAACGCGGTGCTGCGGACGGTGGTGGATGGCCGGGGCCTGGTGGATTACGCCGCCCTGCAGCGGGATCCGGCCCAGCTCGATCGCTACATCGAGGCGCTGGGCGCCCTGGCCCCCGAGCGCTTCGCCTCCTGGCCGGAGGCGGAGCAGATCGCCCTGCTGATCAACGCCTACAACGCCTTCACCCTGCGCGCGATCATCGACAACGATCCGATCCGGCCCAGCATCAAGGCGATTCCCGGCGTGTGGAAGTTCCGCCGCCACCAGCTGATGGGCCGCGGCCTCACCCTCGATGGCATCGAGCACGAGATTCTGCGGCGCGAGTACAACGAGCCCCGCATCCACGCGGCCCTGGTGTGCGCCGCCATCAGCTGCCCGCCCCTGCGGCAGGAGGCCTTCACGGGGGCGGCGCTGGAGCGGCAGCTGGAGGATCAGACGACCCGCTGGCTGGCCAGCCCCGTGGGCCTGGCGATCGAACGGGCCGCCGGCACGGTGCGGATCTCCGCGATTTTCCAGTGGTTCGCCGAGGACTGGCAGCGCGCTGATCCGCAGGCGGAGGCTGTGCCGGGCCACAAGAAGCAGAGCGCCGTGCTGCGCTTCATCGCCCGTTACCGCCCCGCCGCGGAGCGCTCCCTGATCCTGGGCGGCGACTACCGCTTCGCCTACCTCCCCTACAACTGGGACTTGAATCGCCAGAGCCCCTGAGGCGGCAGGGTTCAGGGCGCTCCCGGGCGGTTCGGGGCCTCAGCTCAGGGCTCCCCCGCAGCTGGAGCCGGCGCCGGCCGTGCAGCCGAAGCAGTGGTCGGCCACGGCGATCGGCTCCCCATCAGGGTCTCGCTCCAGCAGCTGGCGCAGGTGGGCCCGGGGGCTGCCCTGGCCGATGGGCAGGCCGAGCATCTGGTTGAAGTCGCAGTCGTAGAGGAAGCCCTGCCAGTCGACGCTGAGGGTGCTGCGGCACATCACCTGGGCCAGGTTGGCCGGGTTGTGGTGCTGGCGCAGCAGCGTCAAATAGCCCTCCAGCTCCCCCTGCTGCCGCAGCACCGCCGCGAAGCGCTGGATGGGCATGTTGGTGATCGTGAACAGGCGGTTGAACCGGAGGCCGAAGCGATCAGCCAGCTCCCGCCGGTAGTCCGCCTCCAGGGCGGCCTGGGGGGGCGGCAGGCTGGGGCCCTGGGGGTTGTACACCAGATCCAGCTCCAGGCCTGCGTCCGGATCGCCGTAGCCGAGGGCGTTGAGCTGGCGCAGGCCCGCGAGACTGCGCGCGAAGACCCCATCACCGCGCTGCCGGTCGACGTTGCCGGCGAGGTAGCAGGGCAGGGAGGCCACCACCTTCACCCCTTGCAGGGCCAGGAAGGCGGCCAGGTCCTCCTGGCCGGGCTCACTGAGGATCGTGAGGTTGCAGCGGTCAATCACCGCGACCCCCAGCCTCCGGGCCTGGCGCACCAGGTCGCGGAAGCCGGGATGCAGCTCCGGCGCGCCGCCGGTGAGATCGAGGTTGGCGATCGCCCGGGCCTGCAGCACCGCCGGCACCAGGGCGATGGTGGACGGATCCATCATCTCGGTGCGGCTGGGGCCGGCGTTCACATGGCAGTGGCTGCAACTCTGGTTGCAGCGGTAGCCCAGGTTCACCTGCAGGGTGTCGAGCCGGCCGCGGCTCAGGGCCGGGAACGGCGGCGCCAGGGTGGTGGGGCCGTTCAGATCGGCAACGCCCATGAATGGAGGGGATGGATACCGGAGGTACCGGCAGGGCGGCGAATCGGATGGGCCTGGAGGCTGGACGGCTCAGCTGGGCTGAGGTGCTGCCTCCTTCTGACCACCGATCACGAGCCGCAGCAGAATCGGGGCGAGGAAGGTGGTGCCGATCACCATCAACAGGATGGCGGCTTCGAGGGCCGGAGTGAGGATGCCGGCCTGGGTTCCCAGACCCAGGAAGATCAGACCCACCTCGCCGCGGGGCATCATCCCCAGACCTACCACCAGCCGGTTGGTGGGGTCCTTGCTGGTGTAGGTCCAGCCCGCGGCCACCTTGCCGGCCACGGCCACCACCAGCAGGAACAGGGCCACCACCAGCCCCTCGCGGTTGGCGGGATCGAAGGGGTTGAGCACCGAGAGGTCCATGCCGGTACCGATCAGCACGAAGAACACCGTGGCGAACAGGGCCACCAGGGGTTTGACGGCGGCTTCGATGTCGTGGGTGTGCTTGGAGGCGCTGAGGATTAGGCCGGCGGCGAAGGCCCCCAGGGCGGCCTCGAGGCCGATCGCCTGGGCGGCGAAGCAGCAGAGGGTGAGCACCACGAAGCTGGCCACCGCCACATCTCCGGGGGCCTTGAGCTGATCCACCACCCAGTCGAAGGCCGGGGCAGCGAAACGGCTGAGCACCAGCGCCACAGCCACGAAGATCACCGCCGCGACGCACAGCTGGATGACAGGCCCGAGGGTGAAGGAGCCCCCGCCGGCCAGGGACACCACCACCGCCAGGATGACGATGCCGAGGATGTCGTCGAGCACGGCGGCACCGATGACGATCTGGCCCTCCTTGCGCTTGAGCCACTGCAGCTCGCCGAACACGCTCGCCGTGATGCCGATCGAGGTGGCCGTCATGGCGGCGCCGGCGAAGACGGCCGGGATGAACGGCACATGGAAGAGGTAGTAGAGCCCGGCGGTGCCGGCGGCGAAGGGCAGCACCACGCCGGTGAAGGCCACGGTGCCGGCCTGAACGCCCACGGCCACCAGTTCATCCAGTTCGCTTTCCAGGCCCGTCAGGAACAGCAAGGAAAACAGGCCGATCTCGGCTACCACCTTCAGGCTGGAAAACGTTTCGCTGTAGAGAGAACTGATCGACTCCGGGCTCATGCCGCCCAGGGAGCTCAGCATCCCGAGCAGAGCCCCACTCAGCTGGGCCTGGGCCTCGGGGGGAACCACCAGGTGCAGACCGGAGGCACCGATGATCACCCCGGCGACCAGCTCGCCGAGGATGGTGGGCAGCTGCAGGCGCACCATCAGCTCCGCCATGAAGCGGGCCGCCACGAAAATGACGAGAAAACGGCCGACCCCGATCAGGGTTTCCGTCACTTCAACCTGGTGGCTGCCGACTTCCATCAGCAACGTGGGCAGCAGATCCATCAGGTGCGGTACGGGTGGGTGCAGTTTTAGAGGGAAGGAGGCTCGAACTGTTGTCTGGAAGACACCAGAAACCAATGGATCCCGTGATGGATCCGATCAGCGGTGGTGATCGATGGCGGTCATCCACGCCAGCCGGCGGCCTGGAAGGCCCCCATCCGTCCCGGCAGGAACGGATGGGGGCCAGTGGCCCGGGGGAGCCGGTGGATCAGAACTTGTGATCGCGCAGGGCTTCCACTGGGTAGATGTAGGTGATGATCGAGAAGTCTGCGTAAAACTTGGCTTCGATCTCACGGGTGATGGTGTCGGCCAGCTCGCGGGTGCCGGTGAGCACTTCGATCTTCACATTGGAGAGGGTGTGAGACACACTCGGCTCTCCCGTGGAGCGCACATTGCGGCTCCCCTCACCACCGGCTGCATTGACGGTGTAACCGGTGGCGCCTGCTGCCTTGATGAGCTTGACGAGCTTCTTGGAGAGGACTTCCTCCGCAACGATCACAAGCTTCCAGACCTGTTGACTCATGGGTTTGACCTAAAGGGTGGTAGGCAGGAAATGGATTGGTGGGTGAGAATTTACCGGCCGAGCATCACTTCTGCAATCCCGATGAACAGCGGGATGCAGATCGCGATCGCCACGGGCGTGCCGATGGCGGTGGAGGCGCCGATGTAGGCCGAGGGATTCGCCGAAGGAATGCCGGCACGCAGGGTGGGCGGGCCCGAGATGTCCGAGCTGGACGCCGCGATCACCGCCAGCACCACGGCGCCGCCGATGCTGAAGCCGGTGAGCTTGTGGATGATCACGCCGACGCCGAAGGCCAGGAAGCCATGGACGATGGGGGAGATGAAGGCGTAGATGGCGAACCACTGGGCCACCTTGCGCAGCTCGTTCATCCGCTGGGCGGCCTCCATCCCCATGATGATCATCAGAACGGCAAGGAAACCGCGGAACAGGGGGTTGAAGAAGCTCTCGTAGACGGGCTCGGGTTTGGTGAGGATGCCGAGGGCCACGCCCAGCAGCAGCGACGTGACGGCCGAACTCTGAATGCTTTCCTTGATGATCGGCCAAACTTCGACTTTCTCGGCGGTGTTGCCCGTCTTCTTGGAGAGGTAGACGCTGGCGACCACGATGGCCGTCACCAGCGCCGGGATGTCCATGAAGGGGTAGAGAGCCGCCGTCCAGGCCTCATAGGGGATCTTGGCGGAATCCAGCTGCGGCAGCACGGCCGCCAGCGTGGAGCCGCTCACCGCACCGAACAGACCGCCGGTGGCCACGGCGTCAGGCACGCTGATGCCGGGCAGTTTGCCCAGGGTGTAGCGGGCGATGAAGACGATCACGATGCCCAGTCCTACGGCCGCAAGCGCCGGCAGAAAGATCTCGGTAGGGTTGGAATTCCGAATCGCGATCCCGCCCGTCAGGCCGATCTTCATCAGCAGAAAGAAGCTGATGAACTTGTAAATCGAATCGGGGATCGCCAGCTGGCTGCCAAGGGCGGCGACGATGATCCCGCCGATCAGGAATCCCAGGGTCGGGGACTGAACCTGCTCCAGGAAGAGCGGGAGGAAGTCGGAGATGAATGCCACGTGGTGTCGGAGTTCTCATCGGTTGAGTGGCCGTGAAAGGTAGCAGCCGCCACAGCCGGCCTGTCGAAAGTGACGAAATGTAAAGCGCCACTGTTGCGAATGGTCTTCGCCCGTCCTTTGGGTGTCTCTCGTTCCCTTCGATGGAGGTTGTTGATGGAATCGACGCGCGGTTAGCCCTGCCCCTCCGCTGACATTCAGCAGCATTGAACAAGCAGCGTTCTTGTGATTCCAGGCAAGGTGCTGTCTTGTTTCTGGAGGGGGCAATGTTCGTGTTTGCGGATGGATCTTCCCTGGCTGCTCCCATGGAGGTTCTCTCGCCCGTATCCATTGCGCCGCATGGCCTCCGGCGGCACCCCGATGATGGCAAGATGATTCCATGCTGCCGGTAGGGGTGATCGCTGCCGCCCCACTGCCGCCCCACTGCCGCCCCACTGCCGCCCGAAGAATCATTGCTTCACGGCGCGATCGATCGCAGCGGAGGCTTGCCCTGTGGTCGCCGATGCCAGCCCTGGTGTCACCAACCACCAAGGGTTCGGCTCCGCTCCTCGGCGGCGCTCGGCGGTGGTGGAATCTGGTTGGTGTCGCTCTCAGGCTGGGGCGTGAGTGAGGATCGCCCCCTCGCCGATCCCATCCCCGAGGTAGTTACAGCCACCGGCATGGGTATCCGCGACCACCTCCAGGATCCACCTGGACCCTGCCGATAACGCCCGCGCCGCCATCGCCAAGGATGGTCTCCGTGGTTCTCGCCTCCATGCGATGTCTGGTTCCCGGCCGCTTTCCGCTTCTGATGCCGATGGGGCCGCGCTGGAGCCCCTGGCGGAGCTGGTGGCGATCGTGGATCGGCTGCGGGATCCCCAGGGGGGCTGCCCCTGGGACCTGGCCCAGACCCACAGCAGCCTGATCCCCTACGTGCTCGAGGAGGCCCATGAGGTGGCCGATGCGATCCGCCGCGGCGACGACGATCACCTGGCCGAGGAGCTGGGCGACTTGCTGCTGCAGGTGGTCCTGCACGCCCGCATCGCCAGTGAGGCGGGGAGTTTCGATCTGGCCGCCGTCGCCCGCACCATCGCCGCCAAGCTGGTGCGGCGCCACCCGCACGTGTTCGATCCCGCGGCGGAGCGGGCCGACGATGCCGAGACCGTGCGCCGCAGCTGGGAGGCGATCAAGGCCGCCGAGCGCCAGCAGCCAGCCAGCGCCAGCCCCCTCAGCGACCGCCTGGCGGAGAAGGTGCGCGGCCAGCCCGCCCTGGCCGGCGCCATGACGATCTCCCGCATGGCCGCCGCCGCCGGCTTCGAGTGGGACGCCATGGAGGGGGTGTGGGCCAAGGTGCAGGAGGAGCTGGACGAACTGCGGGAGGCCGTGGCCAGCGGCGACCGGGCCCATGCCCAGGAGGAACTGGGTGATGTGCTGTTCACCCTGGTGAACGTGGCCCGCTGGTGTGGCCTCGACCCGGAGGAGGGTCTGGCGGGCACCAACCGCCGCTTCCTCGACCGCTTCTCCCGGGTGGAGGCCGCCCTGGGCGGCGATCTCGGCGGCCGCGGCCTCGCGGAGCTGGAGGGCCACTGGCGGGCGGCCAAGGCCCAGATCCGCGCCGAGCAGGATTCCGGGCCTAAGTCTCCTCCGGCGGACCCTGCCGGCGGCGGCTCTTGAGCGACCCCCGCTGCCGTTTGGCCTTCAGCCGCCGCTCCACCGACCCCCGGCTGGGTTTGGTGGGACGGCGGGGCGCCGGCGGCGGCGCGATCGCCGCCTGGATCAGCTCCACCAGGCGCTTCTGGGCCGCCTGACGGTTCTGCCACTGGGAGCGGTGCTCCGCCGCCACGACCACCACCCCGGCCGGGGTGAGCCGGGCCGCCAGTCGCCGCAGGGCCCGCTGCCGCAGGGCGGGGGGCAGGGCGTCGCTGGCGGCCAGGTCGTACACCAGCTCCACCCGGGAGTCGGTGGTGTTCACCCCCTGGCCGCCGGGGCCGGAGGCGCGCGAGAAGCGCCAGCCCAGCTCGGCCGCCGGGATCACCCGGCCGTTCCCCAGGGGCAGATCGCCGCTCACACCAGGCTCACTTCGCCGCTGCCGATGTCGAAGTAGGCGGCCTGGATGGTCAGCCGCCCCTCCGCCACCTCCTGGCGCAGCAGGGCACTGCGCCGGGGCAGGGCGGCGGCGGCGGCG
Source organism: Cyanobium gracile PCC 6307 (assembly GCF_000316515.1). Lineage (NCBI taxonomy): Bacteria > Bacillati > Cyanobacteriota > Cyanophyceae > Synechococcales > Prochlorococcaceae > Cyanobium > Cyanobium gracile. The sequence goes on from NC_019675.1 coordinate 2,439,040, forward strand.
GCGGCGTTGTGGCGCACCGCCTGGGCCAGGTCGGCACCCGGCTGCAGGTTCGCCCGGATCGGTGCCACCAGCTCCTCCAGCAGGGGGGTGAGCGGGGTGCTGGCCATGGCGGCCGTCACCGCGCCGCAGCCGCTGTGGCCCATCACCAGGATCAGGGGCACCGCCAGTTCCGCCACGGCGTACTCCAGCGAGGCCACCCCCGCATCGAAGGCCGTGTTGCCGGCACTGCGCACCTCAAACAGCTCCCCGGCACCGCAGGCGAAGATCCACTCCGGTGCCACCCGCGAATCGGCGCAGCAGAGCACCGAGGCCCAGGGCCGCTGGCCGGCCGCCAGGGCATCGGGCCGCACCTGGCAGTGCATCGGCCAGGTGTCGTGCAGCAGAGTGGCCCGGTCCAGGGGATTCTCGCTGCGCTCGGCCGCCTGCCAGGTGCGGCAGAAGTCGCGGTTGCGGCGCAGCAGCTCCTGGAGAGGGTCGCCGCCGGGGCGGCACACCGAGAGCCGCTCCACCAGGGTGCCCTCCGTCTCCGCCGCCGCCTCCGCGGCCGCCGCCCGCCGGGGTCCCAGGGTGTCCAGGGCCACGCTGGCCCCCGCCAGGGCGAGGATCCTCAGTAGGTGGCGTCTGGAATGTGCCATGGCGCCGTGACAACGGGTCGTCTTGAAGGTTTAGCTGGAAAGCCACGAGCCAACCGCATGGGACCGCAACAGCCACCGGCCGACGCCTGCCCCCCGGGCGCCTGGGTGGACGAGGAGCTGGGCGGGGTGCGCTACGGCCTGGCCGCCACCGTGGTGGAGGAGCGCACCAGCCCCTACCAGCGGATCACCATCATCGACAGCCAGACCTACGGCAAGGGGCTGCTGCTCGATGGCTGCTGGATGACGGCGGAACGGCAGGAGCGGCACTACCACGAACCGCTGGTCCATCCGGCTCTCTGCGCCGCCGCCGCCATCGAGCGGGTGCTGGTGATCGGCGGCGGTGACGGCGGCACCGCCCGGGAATGCCTGCGCCACCCCGGCGTCGCCCACCTCGACATGGTGGAGATCGACGGGCTGGTGGTGGAGCTCTCCCGCCGGCACCTGCCCAGCCTGGGCGGCGACGCCTGGAGCGACCCGCGCTTCCACCTCACCGTCGGCGACGGCATCGCCTGGGCGGCCAACGCCCCCGCCGCCAGCTACGACGTGGTGCTGGTGGACGGCTCCGATCCGGCCGGACCGGCCGAGGGCCTGTTCAACCGCACCTTCTTCCAGCATTGCCGCCGCCTGCTGCGCCCCGGCGGTGTGTTCGCCACCCAGAGCGAATCCCCCGAGGCCTTCCGCCAGGTCCACATCGACACCGTGCGGCTGCTGCGCGAGGTGTTCGGCCACGCCGATCCGATGTACGGCTGGGTGCCGATGTACCCGAGCGGCTGGTGGAGCTGGACCTTCGCCAGCCCCGAAGGACCCCGCTACCGCGAGCCGCTGCCGGAGCGGGCCGCGGCGGTGGCGCCGGGCTGCAGCATCTGGTCGCCCCGCTGGCAGCGGGGGGCCTTCGAGGCGGTTCCGGCCTTCGTGGAGCGCGCGCTGGCCGACGCGACGAGCCAGCCATGACCCCGGAGCTGTTCGACACCGAAGGGGCGATCTACATGGGCGCCCGCCGCGAACCCACGGGCTGCGCCGTGGGGCTCTTCGGCGTTCCCTACGACGGCACCACCTCCTTCCGTCCCGGCGCCCGCTTCGGCCCGGCGGCGGTCCGGGAGGTGAGCAGCGGCCTGGAGAGCTACGACCCCCAGCTCGACCTCGATCTCGAGGACCTGGCCTTCGCCGACCTCGGGGCCGTGGCCATCCCCTTCGGTGCCCCCGAGCCGGTGGTGGCGGCCGTGGGCCGGGCCACCGAGGCGGTGCTGGATCTGGGTCTGGCGCCGCTGATGCTGGGCGGTGAGCACTCGATCAGCAGCGGGGCGGTGGCGGCGGTGGCGCAGCGCTATCCCGATCTGGTGCTGGTGCAGCTCGATGCCCACGCCGACCTGCGCCAGGAGTGGCTCGGCGCCCGCCACAGCCACGCCTGCGCCATGCGACGCTGCCTGGAGGTGCTGCCCAGCGGCGAGCTGCGCCAGATCGCCATCCGCAGCGGCACCCGCGAGGAGTTCCAGGAGCTGCGCGCCACCGGCCGCCTGGTGCCGATCGACGCCATGGCGGCGGCGCTGGCACCCCTGCGGGGCCGGCCCCTCTATCTCACCGTCGACCTCGACTGGTTCGATCCGGCGGTGCTGCCGGGCACGGGCACGCCTGAACCCGGTGGCTTCCACTGGCCCCAGTTCGCGCTCCTGGTGGAGGAGCTGCGCCAGCACAGGCTCGTGGCCGCGGACGTGGTGGAGCTGGCCCCCCAGCTCGACCCGAGCGGCGTCAGCGCCGTGCTGGCGGCCAAGGTGACCCGCAGCCTGCTGCTGCTGCTCGGGCGGGCTCAGTAGCAGCAGGTGCCGCTGGCGCGCTGCTCCCGCAGGCGGGTGTGCTGCTGCCCGATCAACTGCACGGCCAAGGTGGGGTGGTTGTGCAGCAGGTTGAGGAAGCGCAGCCGATCGAGGCGCAGCACCTCCACGGGCGTGCGGGCGAAGGCATCGCTGCGGTGGCTCAGTTCGCGCCAGGTGATGTCCTGGTAGCTGAACAGCTCACCGGGGCGGTAGCAGGTTTTTTCGCCCTGCTCGCCCACCAGCTCGACGATGCCGCGTCGCACGGCATAGATGGCGTTGGCGCTGGCGCCGCGGCTGAAGACGTGGGCTCCGGTGGGGAGGGTGAAGGTTTCACAATCCACATGTACGGCCATCAGCTCGAGGGGTGATGGGGATGTGGCGGTTCTGATCAATGCCGGGGACCTCCGTGGTCGGGGTGGACGGGATCCTGCCTTCCTAGGGCCAAACGGACCGTTCCGCTACTGGAAGGGAGGGAGAATAGCCAGAAGAAAGGAGAAACGGAAACATTCGTCACCCTTTTCGGCTTCTCCTTGGATTTCAGGACAGCCCTGTGGCCAGGCTCAGCTGCTGGCTGGCCACCGGATGCTTGGCCTGCTTGAGCAGGGCTTCGGGGGACACCACCGGCAGCCGCGGCGGGCGGGCCGTCCAGTGGTGGCACCAGAGCTCGGCCACCAGCTCGGGGTGGATGGGGAGCTGACGCAGCTGGCACCATCCCATCTCCACCCCGGCGGGAGGGGTGCAGTGGCGGCAGCTGCGGCAGTTGGGACGGTTGCCCATCCTCTTGACCCATTGGGCCATTCAAGGTACGCATTTCCTTGCCGGTGTGATAGGGGTGGAAGCCGAATCACAGGCTTTCTTCGGTATTGGCGGCCCCACCTCCAGTCTTGGCGGCGCCCAGTCCATAGGATCTCGCCACCCTGCTCCGGCGTCCCCCTGGCCGGCCGGTCGCCTCCGATGGACTCCACCCCCCTGCGCCGCACACCCCTGGATGCCGCCGCCCTCGCCGCCGGGGGCCGCATGGTGCCCTTCGCCGGCTGGCAGATGGCGATCCAGTTCGCCGGCCTGGTGCAGGAGCACAACGCCGTGCGCCAGCACTGCGGCGTCTTCGACATCTCCCACATGGGGGTGCTTACCCTGCGGGGCCAGGGCACCAAGGACGCCCTGCAGCGGCTGGTGCCCACCGACCTGTTCCGCATCGGCCCGGGCGAGGCCTGCTACACGGTGCTGCTCAACGAGGCCGGCGGCATCCTTGACGACCTGATCGTCTACGACCGCGGTCGCGTCGCTGGTCCCGAGGGGGAGCGTGATGAAGTGGTGCTGGTGATCAACGCCGCCTGCGCCGAGGCCGACACCGCCTGGATCACCAGCCAGCTGGAGCCCGAAGGGATCAACATCACCGACCGCAAGGGCGACGGGGTGCTGCTGGCCCTGCAGGGCCCGGAGGCCCCCGCCCGCCTCGAGGCCCTGGTGGGCACGAGCCTGGCGGGCCTGCCCCGCTTCGGCCACCGGGAGCTGGCCATCGACGGCGCGCCGGTGTTCGTGGGTCGCACGGGCTACACCGGTGAGGACGGCTTCGAGCTGCTGCTGGGCCGCGAGGCCGGCGTGGCGCTGTGGCAGCGGCTGCTGGCCGAAGGCGTCACCCCCTGCGGCCTCGGCGCCCGCGACACCCTGCGGCTGGAGGCGGCCATGCACCTCTACGGCAACGAGATGGACGCGGCCACCACGCCGCTGGAGGCCGGCCTGGGCTGGCTGGTGCACCTGGAGATGCCGGCCGACTTCATCGGCCGCGCCGCCCTGGAGCGCCAGACCGCCGAGGGAGTGGCACGGAAGCTGGTGGGCCTCAAGCTGCAGGGCCGCGCCATCGCCCGCCACGGCTATCCGGTGCTCCTCGATGGGGAGCCGGTGGGGGAGGTCACCAGCGGCACCTGGTCCCCCACCCTGGGGGAAGCGGTGGCCCTGGCCTACGTGCCTGCTGCCGCGGCGAAGCCCGGCACCGCGCTGGCGGTGGAGATCCGCGGGCGCGCCGAGCCGGCCGAGGTGGTCAAGCGTCCGTTCTACCGGCGCGGCTGAGGGCGCCAGGGCCGTAAGCGCCCTGTGGGAAACTCGCGGATTGATGTGTTCTTCCCCATGCGCAGCCACGGGTGCGGCGATCTGCGCAACGACGCCATCGGTGAGGCTGTCCAGCTGGGCGGTTGGGTCGACCGCCGCCGTGACCACGGCGGGGTGATCTTCATCGACCTGCGCGACCGCAGCGGCACCGTGCAGGTCACGGTGGATCCCGACCTGGCCCCCGCCGCCTTCGCCGTGGCCGAGCGGCTGCGCAACGAGACGGTGCTGCGGGTGGAGGGGAAGGTGCGGGCCCGGCCGGCCGAGTCCCTCAACGAACGGCTGGCCACCGGAGCGATCGAGGTGCTGGCGAGCGGCATCACGGTCCTCAACGAGGTGCGCGGCAACCTGCCCTTCCCGGTGTCGGTCCATGACGAGGAGAACACCCGCGAGGAACTGCGCCTGCGCCACCGCTACCTCGACCTGCGCCGCGAGCGCATGGGCCGCAACCTGCGGCTGCGCCACGCCACCGTGAAGGCCGCCCGCGGCTATCTGGAGGGGGAGGGCTTCATCGAGGTGGAAACGCCGGTGCTCACCCGCTCCACCCCCGAGGGCGCCCGCGATTACCTGGTGCCCAGCCGGGTCTGCGGTGGGGAATGGTTCGCCCTGCCCCAGTCGCCCCAGCTGTTCAAGCAGCTGCTGATGGTGGGGGGCATCGAGCGCTACTACCAGGTGGCCCGCTGCTTCCGCGACGAGGACCTGCGGGCCGACCGCCAGCCGGAGTTCACCCAGCTGGACATGGAGATGAGCTTCATGGACCAGGAAGAGATCCTGGCGCTCAACGAGGGCCTGATCGCCGCCATCTGGAAGGCGGTGAAGGGCATCGAGCTGCCGCTGCCGTTCCCCCGCCTCACCTGGCACGAGGCGATGGCCCGCTACGGCACCGACCGGCCCGACACCCGCTACGGCATGGAGCTCACCGACGTCTCGGACATCGTCCGGGACATGGGCTTCAAGGTGTTCTCCGGCGCCGTGGCGGCCGGCGGCTCGGTGAAGTGCATCGGCGTGGCCGGCGGCAATGAGGCCGTCAGCAACGTGCGTATCAAGCCCGGTGGGGATGTGTTCAGCGAGGCCCAGAAGGCGGGGGCCGGCGGCCTGGCCTTCATCCGGGTGCGGGCGGGCGGTGAGATCGACACGATCGGCGCTATCAAGGACAACCTCTCGGCCGAGAGGAAGGCGGAACTGCTGGAGCGCACCGGCGCCACGGAAGGCACCCTGCTGCTGTTCGGTGCCGGCGACACCGCCACCGTCAACAAGGCCCTCGACCGGGTGCGGCAGTACCTGGCCCGCGAACTGGGCCTGGTGCCGGCCGAGCGGGACAACGACCGGTGGAACTTCCTCTGGGTGGTGGATTTCCCGATGTTCGAGTTCAACGCCGGCGAGAACCGGCTCGAAGCCCTGCACCATCCCTTCTGTGCCCCCAACCCGGGCGACCTGGGCGGCGATCCCGGCCAGTGGGCCACCACCTTGCCCACGGCCCGCGCCCAGGCCTACGACCTGGTGCTCAACGGCCTGGAGCTGGGCGGCGGCTCCCTGCGCATCCACGATTCCTCCCTGCAGCGCCAGGTGCTGCAGACCATCGGCCTGCCGCTGGAGGAGGCCGAACGCCAGTTCGGCTTCCTGATGGAGGCCCTCGACATGGGCGCCCCGCCCCACGGCGGCATCGCCTTCGGCATGGACCGGCTGGTGATGCTGCTGGTGGGTGAGGAGTCGATCCGCGACACGATCGCCTTCCCCAAGACCCAGCAGGCCCGCTGCCTGCTCACCCGCGCCCCGGCCGACGTGAGCGAGGCCCAGCTGGAGGAGCTGCACGTGGCCAGCACCTGGACGGAGGAGGAGTAGCCCGGCAGGCCCCCAGGGCTGGCAACTAGAACTTCACTTTCACGCCCCCGCTGTAGGTGAACTGGGAGCCGTTCGAGAACACCTCGTAGCCGATGCCGGCATACACAGAGGCATTCTCTGCCACCTTCAGGTCCACCCCACCGTCCACCACAAACGCGTTCACGCCACGATTCTGCCCCTGGGTGATGAACGTGCCGGCCGCCGGAGCGCTGGAGAACGATGAGGTGATGGAGCGGGATGCGGCGTCGTTGCCAAGGGCATCCACCTGATAGGCCACGGCAAGTCTGGGAGTGATGGCGGTGGTGTTGCTCCTGTTGAGGGGGATCGGGCCTGTGGCCAGTTCCAGGCCCACTGTTCCCACCAGACTGTTCGCTGTATGACCCTGAACCTGCAGATTCAGGGGCCCTCCATCCAATTCACCGAAACTGAGTTGCTGGTAGCCACCCCACGCCAGACCCAGAAGCGGCTTGACGGTGACGGGAGTCCTGGCGGTCGGACCTGTCAGATCGATGCGGTAGTCCGCATTGATGGCCACGTTGTAGCCATTCGCGTTAGTTGCCGCATCGATCGCTGATCCGTTGCCGATGAAGGCGACAAGGCGGCTGCCGTTTCCCTTGAAATTCGCGTAACCCACCAGACCGCGGACATTCCAGCGGTCCGTGGGTTGATAGACCCCATAGAATGACATGCTGTTGACGCCTGCCGTGACGGAGGCATTGGTGAGGGCCATGTTGTTCAGGGAGGAGGTGCCTCGCCCATAGGCCAGACCGACGGTCCACCCTGGGCCCGGTCTGACCTCAACTCCGATGAAGCTGGAGAAGACACCCGAACGGTAGCCAGAGAGCCCGCCGCCGCCGTCGATGGTGCTGCTGCCATTGGCCGCCAGGGCGAACACGCACCAGGGCGATGGAGATCTCTTGCCTGATGCCAGGGCTTCAGCCCTCACCACCCAGCCGGTGGCTCGGCAGGAGCCGGCCTGGGCCATCAGGAGTTTGCGTTGACGCTTGAGTGTCTCCAGCCCGACGCTCTGGAAGGCGGCGTAGGGCTCGGGGGAGAGGGAATCGATCGCCGCGCTGAGTTGACTGCCCGACGTCAGACCCAGCAGCGCTGCCGTGGCCCCCAGGAAGTCGGCGGAGACCCCTGACGCGGCAGCCTGGTCGGTCGTGAAGCCCGTGGTACCGATCGGCGCGCCCGTGTTGTTGGCATTTCCCCCGGCCCCGATCGCGAGCGACTGGAATACGCGGTCAAAAGCTCCTGCCGTCGCCAGCTGATTGACACCACCCTGGCCCAGGAGCTGCAGGGCGGAGGTGGTGGCGCCTTGGCCGTTGCGCGGCTGCCAGCGCACATCGAACGTTCTGGGATTACCGTCAGCTTCCTGGATCAGGGTGGTCCCCAGATTCAGCAGGGCACTCGGAACACTGACAGGCTGGAGCATGAGGGAGCCGGGCGTCGCGAAATCCGGGCTGTTGGGCGCCGCCACGATGGTGTAACTCAATCCGGGCCAGGGGCCTCCGCCACCGAAGCCGGTCAGCGTCGCCGTGCCCGAGAAGGTTCCCACCGCGCCGGTGACGTTGATCCTGTCCACCTGAGGGCCCTGGATCTCTGCACGGATCGTGCCGCCGTTGAGGTTCAGAGCCGCGGCCGTGAGGGTTCCGATGGAATTGCCCGGTGCAATGGACCCACCGGGATTGATCGTGGTGAAAGGCAGGAAGCCATTGCCACCCACGGTTCCGCCTGACTGCACAAGCAGGCCTGCAGAGCTGGCTATGGAGCCATTGATCAGAACAACAGCGCCGTTGTTGATCGTCGTGAAACCTCTGTAGGGGTTGTCAGCCGAAAGATTGATGCCACCGCCCACACCTGTGTTGGTGAATCCGAAGGGGCCGCTGCCGGAGAACACGCCGTTGAAACTCGCGATGTTTCCATTGGTGTCGACCGTTCCACCCGCTTCCCCAAGGGTGTAGTCAGTGGCATAGGGCCCTGATGCATCCACCACCAACGTGCCGCCAGCGAAGGTGGTGCTGTAGGGATTGCTGGCTGAGGCATTGCCACCGGGGATAATGCCCGAGGGAGGAGGCGGGACAGGGGTAGGAGGCGGGACGGGGGTAGGGGGGACAGAAAGGATTGCATAGACTTCAGGGAAGAAACCCCTCAGATTCAATCTAATAGGAGTATCGGGGCTCTCGAAGACCCATGCACGCGTAAAAAAACTCGCATTAGACCAAGAAAAATATGGACCATATCTACCGCTCCTGTTAGGGTACCCGAGCTCACCCCCTACCTCTGTTGCGAAAGTCTTAGCAAGGTCGCTGTTGTTCAGCCAAGGCATAGTAGTGGCGTTAAACTGATCTCTTGAGTCAATGTAAATAAGCGTTGTAGAGGTGATCGAATAATTGAAGCCATCCAGTGTCACCGTCACTGGATTTGCCTTGGCAGAGGCCCACGGTCCCAGCACGATGGAAGCCGCGCCGATGGAGGAAATGCAAAAAGGAAGGATGGGAAGTCGCACGCGACGTGAAATGTTGTCGAAAAGAGTCTGTCGAAATTAGCCTTCACTGAGATAAGGGCCAACTTCAAAGGGCAGCGCTGGATCTGGCACAGGCATTGCGCTGCTCATCCCCCATGGATTCAACCCCAAAAATGAGACGTCACCTCCTGGACGTCCCATGAAAAGGGGTCTGCGACGCACCATGATTCATTGACTGTCTCCCCAAGGCTCTATCGCCTTCCTCTGGCGATCCGGCAGTGGCCCACCCGGGGAAACCGACGGGGGCCAGGCTCGTATGGGGGCAGGGCCCGGCCTGGAGTCTTGGAGGGTCAAGTGGAATTCCTGAATCAAGCGGGAAGATTCACGCAACGGAGGCTTGCCTGAATCCCATTGGCATCAGGCCGATCTGGTTGGAGATCAGAAATCACCCCCGATTGTTCCATCGGGGGTTCCGATCTGGTGCGGCGGATGTTCAATGGCCTCAGCCGGATCGATCTTCTGGCTCAGGATCAGGAAGAAGCGTCCTCCCTGGCCTGGGATGGCGGTGCTGCATCGACGCCTGCGGCAGGGGGTGGAGCGGTTCGATCCACAGCGGGGCATCCGCTTCGACACCTTTTCCTACTGGTGGATCCGCCAGGGGATCCTCCATTCCCTCGCCGCCTGATGGTCGCCCTGGGCCGCACCCACGCCGTGATCGGGGTGGAGCTGAGCCTCCCCTGGGAAGGGGGCCCGCAGGATCGAGTCAACGGCCCAACGGCGGCTGCGCCGGAGGCAGCACGGCGACGGAGTGCGCGATCATCTGTTCAGCCACGACGGAGTTCATGACCACCACCGCCCCCCCCATCGACATCGGCATCCCCGCCGCCCAGCGTCAGGAGATCGCCGAGGGCCTCGGCCGGGTCCTGGCCGACAGCACCGTGCTCTACGCCAAGACCCACGGCTTCCACTGGAACGTGACCGGACCGATGTTCAACACGCTCCACCTGATGTTCATGGACCAGTACACCGAGCTCTGGACCGCCCTCGACCTGATCGCCGAGCGCATCCGGGCCCTCGGCTTCCCCGCCCCCTTTGGCGGCACCCTCTATGCCGGCCTCTCCTCGATCCCCGAGGCCGAAGGCGTCCCCGCCGCCCTGGCCATGGTGCGGGAGCTGGTGGAGGGCCATGAGGCCGTGGCCCGCACGATCCGCTCGGTGTTCACCCTGGCCGACGAGGCCAACGACCAGCCCACCGCCGACCTGCTCACCCAGCGGCTGCAGATCCACGAGAAGACGGCCTGGATGCTGAGGAGCCTCCTGGAGGGGTGAGCATCAGCGGTGCGGCCTGCGCCGGTCCGCGCCCGCTTTGCGGGCAACGGCCGGCTTCGGCCGCCCCGCTGACGCCCCCTCAAGGAGGCTGGGCACGCTCCGGCTGGATGGCGGGGAGGGGGCGCTGCGACGGAGGCCCGTGAGCGCGGCCGGCCTGGAAGGGGTCGGTAGATTGGGGGATCAGCGCCGCACCCGATGTCCGCACCGTCCGCCACGCGGGGCCATGCCGCAAAGTTCGTCTTCGTCACCGGCGGGGTGGTGTCCAGCATCGGTAAGGGCATCGTGGCCGCCAGCCTCGGGCGGCTGCTGAAATCCCGCGGCTACAGCGTCTCGATCCTGAAGCTGGATCCCTACCTGAACGTGGATCCGGGCACGATGAGCCCCTACCAGCACGGCGAGGTGTTCGTCACCGAGGACGGCGCCGAGACCGACCTGGACCTGGGCCACTACGAACGCTTCACCGACACGGCCATGTCGCGCCTCAACAGCGTGACCACCGGTTCGATCTACCAGGCGGTGATCAACAAGGAGCGCCGCGGCGACTACAACGGCGGCACCGTCCAGGTGATTCCCCACATCACCGGCGAGATCCGCGAGCGCATCCACCGGGTGGCGGCCAACAGCGGCGCCGACGTGGTGATCACCGAGATCGGCGGCACGGTGGGCGACATCGAGTCGCTGCCGTTCCTGGAGGCCATCCGCGAGTTCCGCGGTGACGTGGGCCGCCACGATCTGGCCTACGTCCACGTCACCCTGCTGCCCTACATCGGCACCTCCGGCGAACTCAAGACCAAGCCCACCCAGCACTCGGTCAAGGAGCTGCGCTCGATCGGCATCCAGCCCGATGTGCTCGTCTGCCGCAGCGACCGGCCCATCAGCACCGACCTCAAGGCCAAGATCGGCGGCTTCTGCGGCGTGCAGGCGAGCGCCGTGATCCAGGCCCTCGATGCCGACAGCATCTATGCCGTGCCCCTGGCGATGGAGAGCGAGGGCCTCTGCCGCCAGGTGCTCGACGTCCTCTCCCTGGTCGACCACGACAGCGACATGGCGCGCTGGGCGGACCTGGTGGAGAAGCTGCGCCACCCCGGCCCGGCGGTGAAGGTGGCCCTGGTGGGCAAGTACGTCCAGCTCAATGACGCCTACCTCTCGGTGGTGGAGGCCCTGCGCCATGCCTGCCTGGAGCGGGACGCCTCCCTCGATCTCCGCTGGATCTGCGCCGAGCAGATCGAGAGCCAGGGCGCCGAGGCCCTGCTGCGGGGCATGGATGCGGTGGTCGTCCCCGGCGGCTTCGGCAACCGCGGCGTCGACGGCAAGGTGGCGGCGATCCGCTGGGCCCGCGAGCAGCGGGTGCCGTTCCTGGGCCTGTGCCTGGGGATGCAGTGCGCCGTGATCGAGTGGGCCCGCCACCAGGCCGGTCTGGAGGGAGCCACCAGCGCCGAGCTGGATCCCGCCTCGCCGCACCCCGTCATCCACCTGCTTCCCGAACAGCAGGACGTGGTCGATCTAGGCGGCACCATGCGCCTGGGGGTGTATCCCTGCCGGCTGACGGCGGGCACCATGGGCCAGCGCCTGTATGGGGAGGAGGTGGTCTACGAGCGCCACCGCCACCGCTACGAGTTCAACAACGCCTACCGCTCCCTGTTCCTGGAATCGGGCTACGAGATCAGCGGCACCTCCCCTGACGGCCGCCTGGTGGAGCTGATCGAACTCAAGGACCACCCCTTCTTCACCGCCTGCCAGTACCACCCGGAGTTCCTCTCCCGCCCCGGCAAGCCCCATCCCCTCTTCCGGGGGCTGATCGCGGCGGCCCAGCAGCGGCTGCCCGGCTCCCCCAGCGAGGCCGTGGACCGTGTCGCCACCCCTGTCCACGGCTGAAGGCCCGGCGGTGGTGGAAACCTTCCACTCCCTGCAGGGGGAGGGGCTCCATGCCGGCCGCAGCGCCTTCTTCATCCGCCTGGCGGGCTGCGACGTGGGCTGTCCCTGGTGCGACACCAAGCACTCCTGGCCGCAGGCAGCCCATCCCCAGCGCCCCCTGGGCGAACTGGCGGCCGAGGCCAGCGCCGCCGCCGCCGCCGGTGCCGCCTTCGTGGTGATCACCGGTGGCGAGCCCCTGCAGCAGCCCCTGGACGCCCTGTGTGCGGCCCTGGCGGCGGCGGGCCTGCCGCTGCACCTGGAAACCAGCGGTGTGGGGCAGCCCAGCGGCCGCTTCGACTGGATCACCCTCTCGCCCAAGCCCCACCGCCCCCCGGCGGCTGCCCTCCTGGCCCGCTGCGATGAGCTCAAGGTGGTGGTGACCTCCCCGGCCGACCTGGCCTTCGCCGAAGCCATGGCCGCCGAAGCGGACCGCCTGCGCCCGCCCGCCACCCCCGGCCCGGCGCGGCTGCTCCAGCCGGTCTGGGACGAGCCGGCCGCCCGGGAGCTGGCGGTGGCCTACGTGCGTGCCCACCCCGACTGGCGCCTCAGCCTGCAGAGCCACAAGTGGCTGGGGGTGCGCTGAGGCCCCGCTGCGGAGCCCCAGCGCTGGGGCCTCAGAGGGCCTGGGCCGGCTGCTGCACCTTCTCCGCCTTCCAGAGCCGCCAGCGCAGCTGCAGATCCTTCGGGGTATAGACGACGATCGGCCGGCTGGCGTCGTAGGGCACCACGAAGGGCTTGCTGCCCATCGGGATGAACACCTTGCGTGTCGCCTGGCCGGGGGGGCAGGCCATCAGGGTCGACACCATCGGCCCCACATCGCTCACCGTGTAGACGCTGACGCCCAGGCCCTTCAGCTTGCTGGCGCGGAAGCGGCCGCGGAAGGCCCTCTGGTTGCAGTCGGCCTCCACCTCCCGGCCGGCGATCAGCTGCACCCGCCAGTCGCTCGGATTGGGCGACAGGCGCGGATCGGCGGTGGGCGGCAGCACGCCGGGCAGCTGGATCACCCAGCGGGTCTGGGCGGCGGTGGGCTTCGGGTAGGGCGTCAGGTCCAGCCGGGGGATGGCCCGGGCCGGTGCCACCGCCAGCGCCAGCAGGGACGGCAGGCTGACGATGACGCTGGCGGTGGCCGCGGCCGCCGTGGCGCGGCGCAGGGCATGGGCCATGGGGAACCTCGGAAGGGACCGGAATCCGGCGCCACCACCATGGCATCCTCCGTCGCGTCCGATCGCTCCGCCCCCCGCGACCGCTTCCACAATGGGTGGGCCGTCGCGACCGCTCGCCCCATCACCCGCTCCCCTGCCACCTCCTCCCCTTTCCCGCCGCTCGCCATCGCCCTGCTCTCCGGCGGCCTGGATTCGGCCACCGCCGCGGCGCTGGCGATCGAGGCGGGCCACCGGGTGATCGGCCTCTCCTTCGACTACGGCCAGCGCCACCGGCGCGAGCTGGACGCCGCCGCCGCGGTGGCCGGCGCCCTGGCCCTTGAGGAGCACCACGTGATCGCCGTGAACCTGGCGGCCTGGGGCGGTTCGGCCCTGACCGATCCGGCCATCCCTGTCCCCGACGGCGGCGTGGTCGAGGGGGTGATTCCCAGCACCTACGTCCCTGGCCGCAACACGGTCTTCATCGCCCTGGGGCTGAGCCTCGCCGAAGCCCGCGGCGCCACCAGCCTCGTGCTCGGGGTCAACGCGGTGGATTACTCCGGCTATCCCGACTGCCGCCCCGACTACCTGGCCGCCTTCCAGAACCTGGCCGACCTGGCCACCAAGGCGGGACGGGAGGGCCAGGGGGCCCGCCTCTGGGCCCCCCTGGTGGCCTGGGACAAGGCCACCATCGTGCGCGAGGCCCTGCGGCTGGGGGTGCCGATCGCGGCCACCTGGAGCTGCTACAGCGGCGAGGATCTCCCCTGCGGCCGCTGCGACAGCTGCCGCATCCGTGATGCCGCCCTGGTGGCCGCGGGCCGGGCCGACCTGACCAGCGCCGCCGTTCGTGCCGGAGCCGACCTCCCCGCTGGAGCCGCCCTCCGCACTGGAGCCGACTGTTGAGGAGCGACCCGCTTCCCTGGCTGGAGCCCCGGGCCCTGGCCCGGGTCCTGGCCGAACGCTTCGGCCAGGACGGGCTGGTGCTGCTCGACGGTGACGGCAGCCCCCTCGGCTGCCGCGGTGTGCTCGGGGTGGATCCCGTGGCCAGCGTGACCTGCCGGGGGCTGCCGGGCAGTCCGGGGGCGGCCGATCCCTTCGACGTCTTCGCCGATCTGGAGCGCCAGGGCGGACCGTGGCTGGGCTGGCTCGGCTACGAAGCCGGGGCCTGGGTGGAGCCGGCCGGGCACTGGCAGGCCTCCGACATGGCCACCCTGTGGGCGGCCCGCCACGACCCCCTGATCCATTTCGACCGGGGGGAGGGTCGGCTCTGGCTGGAGGGCCAGGACCCGGCCCGGTTCGCGGCCATGGCGGGGCTGCTGGCGGATCCCGCCACAGGGGCGGCGGTGGCCGGGGCCGGGGAGCGCCCGGCCGAGGGGCCTGGCATCGCCCGCGGTGACTGGCACTGGCACACCGACCCGGACACCTATGCCGCCCAGGTGGGGATCCTGCGGGAGTGGATCGCCGCCGGTGACCTGTTCCAGGCCAACCTCACCGCCTGCTGCGAGAGCCTGCGGCCGCAGCCGCCCGATCCGCTGGCGTTGTTCCTCCGGCTCGTGGGCCACGGCCCGGCCCCCTTCGCCGGCCTGGCCATTGCCGGCGGGGAGGCGGTGATCTCGGCCTCGCCGGAGCGCTTTCTGCGCCTGCACCCCGACGGCCAGGTGGAGACGCGCCCGATCAAGGGCACCCGGCCGCGCCGGGCCGACCCCGACGCCGATGCCGCCAGTGCCGCCGAGCTGATCTGCGACCCCAAGGACCGGGCCGAGAACGTGATGATTGTCGACCTGCTGCGCAACGACCTGGGCCGGGTCTGCGTGCCGGGGTCGGTGCATGTGCCCCAGCTGCTGGGGCTGGAGAGCTACGCCCACGTGCACCACCTCACCTCGGTGGTGATGGGCCGGCTCGCCGAAGGCCGCGGCCTGGTCGACCTGCTGCGGGCCTGCTGGCCGGGGGGCTCGATCACCGGCGCCCCCAAGGTGCGGGCCTGCCGGCGCCTCAACCAGCTGGAACCGGTGCCGCGGGGGCCCTACTGCGGCTCCCTCTTCCACCTGGGCGCCGACGGCGGCTTCGACAGCAGCATCCTCATCCGCAGCCTGATTCAGAAGGATCGGCGCCTGCGGCTGCACGCCGGCGGCGGCATCGTGGCCGATTCCGACCCGGCCGGGGAGGCCCGGGAGATGGGCTGGAAGATCGAGCCGCTGCTGGAGGCCCTGGCATGAGCGGCGGCGGCGTGCACCCGGTCGGCACGGCCATCGCCTGGATCGACGGGCCGTCCCCGGAGGGAACCTGGGGCGATCCCGACCGGCTCTGCCTGCCCCTCAACGACCGGGGCCTGCTGCTGGCCGATGGCCTGTTCGAGACGCTGCTGGTCCAGGGGGGGCAGCCCCGGCTGCTCGCGGAGCACCTGGAGCGCTGGCGCGCCTCGGCCGCCAGTCTGGGAATGGCGCCACCCCCCGGGGCCGACCGGGTGCGGCCGCTGCTGGCCGAGGCCGTGGCCCGCAGCGGCCTGACCGGCACCGGGGCCCTGCGGCTCAACTGGAGCCGGGGCAGTGGCGCTGGCCGGGGACTGGCGCTGCCGGGGCCGGACGAACCCCAGGGCCGACCCCGCTTCTGGCTGCAGCTGAGCCCCTGGACGCCGGCCTCCACGCCGGTGACGGTGATCGTCAGCGCGTTGGAGCGTCGCAATGCAGCCAGCCTGGTCAGCCGCTGCAAGACCTTCGCCTACGCCGGCGCCATCCAGGCCCTGCGGGAGGCCCGGGCCGCCGGGGCCGATGACGCCCTGCTGCTCGGCAGTGGCGGTGACCTCTGCTGCGGCACCAGCGCCAACCTGCTGGTGTGGCGCAGGGGCGCGTGGGTCACCCCGCCCCTGGAGAGCGGCTGCCTGCCGGGGGTGATGCGGGGCCGGGGCCTTGCCCTGGGGCTGGTGCGGGAGGCGCGGCTGTCTGTGGCGGACCTGCTGGCCAGCGAGGCGGCCCTGCTGATCAACAGCCTGGGCGGCCGCCCGATCCGGCGCTGCGGGGCCACCGATCTGCCCGTGCCCGCCGGGGTTGATGGCCTCTGGGGCCGGCTGCTGGCGTCGTCATAGGTTGGCGCCAGAGTCGATCGATGCCATTGTCCGACGCTGTGGGGGGGCTGGTGCCCCGGAAGCACCTGGCCGGACTGCTGGCCGGCTTTCTCGCTGGTACGGGCCTCGCTTTTGCCGGTTGCCGCGCCACCCCGAAGGAGGTGGCCATTCAGGACGCCAAGCCGGGCGACCTGCTGGTGGAGGTGGACGGGAGCCGGGTGGAGCTGGTACGGGCGTTCACGCCGGGCATTGCCAATGGGCTGCACAAGGGTGTCGTGAAGGTGACCTCTGGAGCGGGTGATGGCAAGGGACAGCTGTACGAAACCACCGCGATCTGCAGTGTCAAGGGAGAGCCGGGCTGGCAATCGTATGACAATATCTATGGAGATCCGATCAGCGATCTCAACGCCAAAGTGACATTTCCAGTCAAGAATCGCTGGCAGTTTCTGTTCCATTTCGATGGCCGCACGGATCAGGTCGGCAAGCTGGATCCCAGTGTCTGGGTTGTGCGATTGAAGGATAATCTGTGCCGCAAAGGGGATTTCGACGACACCTGATCCCCCTGTGGGCGAGGGCAAGCAGAACGCTGCCACAGACGTGAGAATGATTCTTGATTCTGTTCTTTAGGGCGAACACAAGGCCCCAATTTCCTGTAGCAATCGACACTTTCAGGCCGCAGGTCATCCTTTTGGATGGATGGGAAATTGCGCCTCGGCTCCTCGATGCCCAAAACACTCTTCTCCGTTGATCTCACCAAGCCGATGGATCAACAGGACATGCCCGGGCACAACCGCTGGCATCCGGAAATCCCTGCCGTGGCCTCGGTGAATCCTGGCGACGTGTTCCGGATCGAATGCAAAGACTGGACCGACGGCCAGATCAAGAACAATGACGACCCGAAGGACATCGAGGATGTGAATCTCGAGGTCGTTCACGTTCTCAGCGGCCCGATCTGGGTCAACGGCGCCCAGCCCGGCGACATCCTGGTGGTCGACATTCTCGATGTCGGTGCCCTGCAGGGGGATGAGTGGGGCTTCACGGGCATCTTCGCCAAGGAGAACGGTGGCGGTTTTCTCACCGATCACTACCCCAAGGCCGCCAAGGCCATCTGGGATCTCGAAGGCATCTACACCTCCTCCCGTCACATTCCCGGCGTCCGTTTCGCTGGCATCACTCACCCGGGCCTGATCGGCTGCGCCCCCTCCCACGAGCTGCTCAACGAGTGGAACCGTCGTGAGACGGAGCTGGTGAAGACCGCCCCCGACCGCCGCACCTACGGCGCCGGCCTCTCCGGCAGTGAGCCGGTGCTGGCGGCCCTGCCCAACCCCAACAGCGCCATCCTCGGCACCCTCCCCGGCAGCGAGTTCGAGCGGGTGGCCAACGAGGCGGCCCGCACGGTGCCGCCCCGGGAGCACGGCGGCAACTGCGACATCAAGAACCTCACCAAGGGCACCCGGATCTATTTCCCGGTCTATGTCGAAGGGGCCAAGCTTTCGATGGGCGACATCCACTTCTCCCAGGGGGATGGGGAAATCTCCTTCTGCGGCGCCATCGAGATGTCTGGCTATCTCGACCTCCACGTCGAGATCATCAAGGGCGGCATGGCGAAGTACGGGATGGTCAACCCCATGTTCAAGACCAGCCCGGTGGAGCCCCACTACACCGATTACCTGGTGTTCGAAGGCATCTCCGTGGATGAGTTTGAGGGTAAGCAGTACTACATGGACGTCCACATCGCCTACCGGCGTGCCTGCCTCAACGCCATCGAGTACCTCAAGAAGTTCGGCTACACCGGTGAGCAGGCCTACCTGCTGCTGAGCTGTGCGCCGGTGGAGGGCAGGATCAGCGGCATCGTCGACATCCCCAACGCCTGCTGCACCCTGGCCATCCCCACGGGGATCTTCGACAAGGACATTCTCCCCTGCTGATCGGCAGGCTGGAGGGAGGGGCCTGGACACCAGGCCCCTTTTTCTTGTCTCCCGATGTTCTGGCCTGCCGCTGTTGCTGGCGGCCATGTTTCTTTCCCCTGTTGTTCCCCTCGTCTTGCGATGCCCGTCTACGAATACAGCTGCAGCAACGGCTGCGAGAACTATGAGGTCTGGCGGAGCATCGATGAGCGCCACAAGGAAACCAATTGCCCGGCCTGCAGCGCCGAAGGCTTCCGTGTGTTCACACCGGTCATGTCCCTCAGCGGCCCCTTCCGACTGAAGCAGGAGCAGTCCGAACCGCGTCTGATTCGCAAGGAAACCAGGGAAGCCACCGGCAAGCCCAGGCTCAAGGAGAGCGGCACCCGACCCTGGATGCTCAATCGCGGCTGCTGAGCGCGACACCAAGCAAGAGTCCCGGGCCGTGCCACCGCTGGTGGCTTCGGCCCGGGACTTGCTGTTGCGCCTGAAGACTCAGACCGTGAGGAATTCCTTGATCACGTCGTCGGAGAGCTGGTCGGTCTGGCCGCTGGAGACAATGCCGCCACGCTGCATGGCGTAGTAGAAGTCGGACTGGCGCACGAAGTGCAGGTGCTGTTCCACCAGCAGCACGCTGATGCCGGTCTCCTTCATGATCCGTTGCACCGCATTTTCGATGTCGAGGATGATGGAGGGCTGGATGCCCTCGGTGGGTTCATCGAGGAGCAGCAGCTTGGGTTTGCCAAGCAGGGCACGGGCGATGGCGAGCTGCTGCTGCTGGCCACCGCTGAGATCCCCGCCCTTGCGCTTGAGAAACTTCTCGAGGATCGGGAAAAGATCGAAGATCAGCGGATCGATGTGGCGATTCTTTTCCAGGCCGCCGGGAAGGGCTTCCATGCCCAGCAGCAGATTCTCCTTGACCGTCACCTGGGGAATGATGTCCCGGCCCTGGGACACATAACCGATGCCGGCCCGGGCCCGTTTGTAGGGGGGCTGGTTGGTGAGCTGGCCATCCTGGTAGTTGATCGTCCCGGATCGCTGCTGCAGCAGTCCGATGACGGTCTTGAGGAAGGTGGTCTTGCCGACGCCGTTGCGGCCGATCAGGCAGACCATCTTGCCTTCGTGGATGGTCAGATCCACGTTGCGGAGAATGTGGCTCTCACCGTAATACACATTGAGGTCGGAGACCTGAAGCAGGGGCTGGGCGCTGGTGGTGGACATGGGCTCGCGGTGGGTGATGGTCGGGAAACGATCAGTGTTCGGGCGGCCCCAGGTAGACCTCGATCACCCGCGGGTCGGCTTTGACCTTCTCCAGCGGTCCTTCGGTCAGCACCTGTCCCTGGTGCAGCACGGTGACGTCGAAGCCCAGGTCGCGGATGAACTCCATGTCGTGCTCGATCACCACCACGGTGTGGTCGCCGGCGAGGGACTTGATCAGCTCGGCCGTGCGCAGGGTTTCCTCATCGGTGAGGCCGGCCACGGGTTCGTCCAGCAGGAGTACTTCCGGGGCCTGGGCCACGAGGGAGGCAATGGCGAGCCATTGCTTCTGGCCGTGGGAGAGGGAGCCCGCCTTGACGGTGGCGAAGGGAGTCAGGCCCACGTAGTTCATGATCCGGTGCACCTCGTCCTTGGAGGACTGGGGCAGGCCGGAACCCAGCAGGCTGAAGGCGTTCTTGACCGGTGAGGCGGAGAGCTCCAGGTTGCGAAGCACGGTGAGGTTCTCGAACACCCGCGGCGTCTGGAACTTGCGGCCGATGCCGTTGCGCGAGATCTGCTGCTCGGAGACGCCAAGCAGCGACTTGCCTTTGAAGCTCACCGATCCTTTCGTGGGCCGCACCTTGCCTGTGATGACATCGAGGAAGGTGGTCTTGCCGGCACCGTTGGGGCCGATGATGGACTTCAGCTCACCCTTGTAGAGCTTCAGGCTGAGGTCGGTGAGGGCATAGAAGCCATCGAAACTCACGCTGACGTCATTGAGCTCGAGTAGAGGTTCTGACATGGACTTCGGAAGGGTGCGGAATCAAAGGAGCGGTCACAGCAGATGAGCCAGAAAGCGTCTTCCTGGGCGACTAATCCACAGGAACGGCCTCCTTGTCGATCTGGGGGTAGGTCTTGGCCTTCTTGGCGATGCCGAAGGCGGCGAGGAAGGTGCGGAAGCCTCCTTTGGTGATCCAGCCGTAGATGCCATCGGGCATCAGAACCACCACAAAGATGAACAGGGCCCCCTGAACAAACAGCCAGGCCTCGGGCAGGGCCTCACTCACCAGGCTGCGCAGGTAGTTCACCAGGGTGGCGCCGATGATCGGACCCACCAGGGTGCCCCTGCCGCCCACGGCCACCCAGATCACCATCTCGATCGAGAAGGAGATCGACATGTACTGGGGCGAGACGATGCCGGACTGGACGGTGTAAAGGGCTCCGGAAATCCCGCACAGGGCTCCCGCCACCAGGAAGACGATGGTCTTGAAGGGGACGGGGTTGAAGCCGGCAAAGCGCAGGCGGCTCTCGTCGTCCCGGATGGCGATCAGGGCATCGCCGAAACGGCCACTGGTGAAGTAGCGGCAGACCAGAAACGCCAGGGGCAGCAGCACGACGGTGAGGCGGTAGAACCAGACCTGCATGTCCGGGGAGCCCACCAGCTGGCCGAACAATTCGCTGGTGCTGGTCTTGAGGCCGTTGGTGCCGTCGAAGAGTTTCTGCTGGCCGTTGAAGAAGTGGAAGAAGACCATCAGAGCCGCCTGGGTGATGATCGAGAAGTACACCCCCTTGATGCGGTTCCGGAAGATCAGCCAGCCCACCAGGCCCGCCACCGCGGCCGGAATCACCCAGAGGGCGATCAGGGTGAACACCGGTGACCAGAAGGGTTGCCAGAAAAACGGCAGCTGGTCGACGCCGTAGTTCTCGAAGAACTTGGGAATCCCGTTGCCACCCGCCAGGCTCTTGGTGTTGAGCATCAGGTACATGGCCACGGCGTAGCCCCCGAGGGCAAAGAAGATGCCCTGCCCCAGACTCAACAGACCTGTGTATCCCCAGATCAGGTCGATGGCCAGAGCCGTGATCGCCAGTGAGAAGTAGCGGCCGAAGAGGTTGAGGCGGAAATCATCCAGCGCTGCCGGCAGGATGAACAGGGCGATCGCCAGCAGAATCCAGGGGACAAGTCGTTGGAAGATTTTCACAGGTAGGGCCTCCTGGTGGGGAGATGGAACGGGAATCTGCAGAGGGTGGGACGGACCGGGTCAGGCATCGACCGAGCGACCCTTCTGGGGGAACATGCCGTTGGGGCGGAACTGCAGGAAGACGATGATGAAGATGAACACCAGCACCAGTGACATGCTCGTGGTGGCGAAGAATTCGATCACCCCTTTGGCCGCCGCAGGCAGATCCGGGAAGATGGTGAGCAGGGTGCCCGAGCCGATCACCGACTGAATGATGCCCAGCAGCAGTGAGGCCAGCACGGTACCCAGCAGATTGCCGACTCCACCAAGGACGATCACCATGAAGCAGGAGACGATGTAGGCCGCCCCGAGGTTCGGACCCACCGAGCCCAGCAGGGTGATGGCGCAGCCGGCCACCCCCGCCAGGCCGGAGCCGATGCCGAAGGTGATGCTGTCAACGCGGTCGGTGGGAATGCCCAGGCAGTTGCTCATCTGACGGTTCTGGGTGACCGAACGGATGCGCAGGCCCCAGACGCTCTTGTTGAGGAACCAGTAGGTGGCCAGCAGCAACAGGGCGGACAGCAGAATGATGAAAATGCGCAGGCCGGGAAGTTCGATCGTGCCGATCATCCCCCAGCTTCCCTGTAGCCATTTCGGGGCGGTGACATCGATGTTGCGCGGACCGAACCAGGCCTTGGAGAGCGGGCGAACCTGGTCGAACAGGTTGACGGCGATCAGGCCGATGCCGATGGCGATCGCCCAGCCCAGTCCATTGAGATAGGTGAAGAAAGGCTTTTCGGAGAACTTCGCCCCGAGTAATTTAGAGATAATGAAGCCAACGCCGACACCCACGATGATGCCCAGCATCATGGCCGTCGACACGCTTCGAATCAGCTGGATCAGAATCAGGCTGACCCCCCAGGTGGCAAGAAGCGTTTCGAGTGGGCGGCCATAGAGCTGCCGGATCAACGTTCTCTCCAGCAGAACTCCGATGAGTGCCGTCACAATGAAGGCCAACACCAGTGAGACCGGGAAATACAGTTCGAAGATCACGCCACCCATGGGCTTGAAAGCCGATTGCACCACGTAGGTGACATAGGCCCCGAGCATCATGAATTCGCCATGGGCTAGGTTGATGACACCCATCAATCCGAAGACGATGGCCAGGCCCGTCGCTGCCAGCAGCAGCACGGATCCGATGCTGAGGCCATCGAGGATCTGAGAAAAGAAAAGTTCCAACGGAATGAAGGTTGAACGTTAGATCCAGCGCTGCTGAGGCGACGCTGGATCGGGTCGAACGTGGTGGTGTGGCGGAGAGGAAAGGGGCGGTTCCCGGAGGAACCACCCGACTTTCATTCCCTCACGGATGGCTCCGTGATCACATCTTGAACTTGCCGGCGTCAGGCCGATCCTGGGTCCAGTCGCAGGTGAAGCCCTTGGTCTCGGGAACGAACTGGTTCCAGGGAATCGGGGGGATGGCCTTGACGCTGTCGTACAGGATCTTGAACTGGCCGGTGGGCTCCGCTTCGCCGATGAGCACCCGCTCGGAGGTGTGGTGGTTGGGGAACATCTTGATTTCGCCCTGGGGAGCGGCGAAGGTGATCCCGATCATGTCCTTGCGGACCTTGTCGAGATCCTCGAAGGTGCCCGCCTTCTCGACGGCGTTCTTCCAGAGGTACACCATGTTGTAGGCGGATTCGGCCGGGTCACCCGTGACGCGGTCGGCCCCGTACATGGCCTGGAAGTCGGAGGTGAACTTCTTGGAGGCCGGGGTGTCCAGGCTCATGAAGAAGTTCCACGCGGCGTAGGTGCCGGTGGTGTACTCGGGGCCGATCTGGCGGATCTCCTCCTCGGCGATGGAGAAGGACATGATCGGGTACTTGGCCGGATCGATGCCCGAGGCCTTGAACTGCTTGAAGAGGGCGACGTTGGAGTCGCCGTTCAGGGTGTTGATGATGATCCCGCCATCCGGGAAAGCCTTCTTGATCTTGGCGATGATCGGAGCCACCTCGGTGTTGCCGAGGGGGATGTAATCCTCGCCGACGGTCTCACCGCCAAGGGCCTTCATCTGCTCCTTGATGATGGTGTTGGCCGTGCGCGGATAGACGTAGTCGGAACCGACCAGGTAGACCTTCTTGCCGAGCTTGTCGCCGAACTTGTCCATCAGCCACTGAACCGCGGGCTCAGCCTGCTGGTTCGGAACAGCGCCAGTGTAGAAGATGTTCTTCGAGCACTCCTGACCCTCGTACTGAATCGGGTAGAAGAGGATGTGGTTCTTCGACTCGAAGACCGGCAGCATCGCCTTGCGGCTGGCGGAGGTCCAACCACCGAAGACGACGGCGACCTTGTCGGAGTCGATCAGTTTCTGGGCCTTCTCGGCGAAGGTGGGCCAGTCGGAGGCGCCATCTTCGGAAACGGCAACGATCTTGTAGGACTTGCCGCCGACTTTGACGCCGCCGGCGTCATTGATTTCCTTGATCGCCATCTCTTCGACTTCTTTCAAAGTCGTTTCGGAGATGGCCATGGTGCCGCTGAGAGAGTGAAGGATGCCGACCTTCACTTCACCGTCAAAATTGCCGCCGGACCCGGACTCGCCCCCGCAGGAGACGAGGGTTACGCTCACGGCAGTTGCGGCGATTGCAGCTGCCAGTCGCCTTGAAAGATGCAGAGACATTGATGCCTGTTCAAGATGAATTGTAGTCGCCGTAACCGACGGCAAAGGGAAAGGTACGGAAGGACGTGGCTACCCCCGGTATCCAATGAGACAGAAAGAGGCCCAAGGCCTGCTGGAGTGAGGATTTGCACGTCACGGAGCTGTCGATATGTTGCATTACCTACGGTTTAGGTGATCAACGCCTGAAAGGCGAATACCAGATTTCTGGATCTCTCTGGCGACTCAGGCGGCCGCAGGGTCGGGCAGCTGCCGCAGCAGGAAGCTTTCGACCCGATCCAGGCCCTCGCCGCTCCGCAGATTTGTGAAGCACCAGGGGCGGCCGCCGCGCATACGTTCGGTGTCGCTCTCCATCACGGCCAGGCTGGCCCCGACCATGGGGGCCAGGTCGATCTTGTTGATCACCAGCAGGTCGGAGCGGGTGATGCCGGGCCCCCCTTTGCGGGGGATCTTGTCCCCGGCGGCCACGTCGATCACGTAGATGCACAGATCCACCAGCTCCGGGCTGAAGCTGGCCGCCAGGTTGTCGCCACCGCTCTCCACCAGCACCAGGTCCAGGTCCGGGAAGGCCTCCTCAAGCTCCTGCACCGCCGCCCGGTTGATCGAGCAGTCCTCCCGGATGGCGGTGTGGGGGCAGCCGCCGGTCTCGACGCCCCGGATCCGCTCGGGGGCCAGGGAGCCAGCGCGGGTGAGGAACTGGGCGTCCTCCTGGGTGTAGATGTCGTTGGTGACCACCGCCAGCTGCAGCCGCTCCCGCAGCCGCCGGCAGAGCGCGTCCACCAGGGCCGTCTTGCCCGATCCCACCGGTCCGGCCACACCGACCCTCAGTTTGCTGCCCATCGCCCCGGTCCAGGATGGGTGCCATCCTGACGCCAGCGCCGAGGGCTGCGGTGAGTGACGGACCGATGCCGACGCTGATCCGTCGCTTCGAGCGCCTGGATGCCCGACTCGTCGCCACGGTCATGGGCACGGGGGTGGTGGTTTGCCTGGGGTTCATCGAGCTGCTGCGCAGTCCCCTGCAGCAGCTCTCCAGGGTGACGATCGAACTGCTGGCGGTGCGGGCGCTGCTGTTTCTGGCCCCACTCCTGGTGAGCCTGTTGCTGCTGCTGCGGGATGGCCCGCTGCTGCTGGGCGACCGGCGCCCCCCCGCCTCCTGGGGGCCCGACCTGCTGGCCAGCGGCCTGCTGAGCGTCGTGCTGCTCCTCTATTTCATGGCGGCGGTGATCATCACCGCCAGCCTCATGCTCAACCAGGGGGATGGGGTGGGGGAGGTGGGCTTCCTGATCGGCCAGCTGGAGCCGGCTCGCTTCGCGGCCGCCCTGGCCAGGGCGGCCGCCTATGGCGGGATCTGCGCCGCCATCTGCCTGCAGCAGGCCCGGCGCAGCGCCTCCGGCGCCGTGGGAATGGCCTCCAGGATGGCCCGGTCGCTGCGGCTGGGCATCGGGGTGATGGTCTGCCTTGATGTGCTCTGGACGATCGTCGTCGATCCCCTGCGCATGGGAGGAACCTGACCGTGTCCACCACCGCTACGCCGCGGCGCCCCGGCCCCCAGAGCCTGGTCTTCCTGGCCGGAGCGGTGGCCCTGCTGGGGGTGTTCGTGCTCGGGATCGCCCGCGCTGGCAACTGGCTCGCGCCCAGCGTCCGCCTGCAGTTCCGCACCCTCGACGCCGCTGGCCTGCAGACGGGCATGGCGGTGAAGATCTCGGGATTCTCCGTCGGCCAGGTGCGCCGGATCGTGCTGCAGCCCGACGCCCAGGTGCTGGTGGAACTGGAGCTGCGGGACCCCTACCGCTCCATGGTGGGTCGCCGCAGCCGGGCCGAACTGGCCCAGCTGGGGCTCCTGGGCGACAGCTACATCGCCATCACCCCCGATCCGGCGGCGATCGGCCAGCCCCCGATCGGTGATGGCGAGACGCTCGTGTTCACCAGCCACCCCGACCTCGACGACCTGCTTGCCGAGGTGGCGAGCAGCCGCATCCCCCTGCAGCGGGCCGTCAGCAGCGGCCTGAGCCTGGCGGAGACCCGCCTGCCCCGCAGCCTCGACGAGCTCGATCGCACCCTGGTCGCCAGCCGTCGCCTGGCGACCCGCCTGGAGGCGGACACCCGGCGCAGCAGCAGCGAACTCAGCCGCACCCTGGGGGCCACCCGGCCCTGGCCGAGCGGCTGGAGGGCCGGGCCGACGGCACCGCCGCGGATCTGTCCGCCCTGATCCGGCGGCTGGAGAGCACCGAATCCCAGACGCGGCCACTGCTGCTCCAGACCCTGCGCGAGCTCTCCACCATGGCCAGCGCCACCAACCGCCTGGTGAAGACGCTCAACGAGAGCTGGGTGATCGAGCTGATCGAGCGGACCGGGGAACCCCGCGGCGAGCGCGGCCGCTGACCGCCCCGTTGGCCGCCGGCGGCGTCACCCCTCCACCCGGTCGGCCTGACGCAGCAGCTGCGTTGGCAACGTCACCCCGATGGCCCGGGCCGTGCGGCGATTCAGCAGCAGCAGCTTCCGGGTCACCGGCTCGAAGGCCATCGTGGCGGCGGAGCGGCCGCGCAGCACCTGCACCGCCAGGGCTCCGGCCTGGGCCCCGTCGGCCTCCGGATCCCAGCCCACCACCGCCAGGCACCCCGGCGTGGCGATGTCGGAGGGATCGACGGAATAGACCGGCAGGCGATGGCGCAGGCCGGCCGCCGCCAGGGCGGGGAAGCCCACGCTGGTGGCGTAGTCGCCCACCCGCACCAGGGCCGCCACCCGGTGGGCGGCCAGGGCGTCGGCGGCCCGGGTCACCTCCGCCGGCCCGGCCACCGGCTCAACCACGACCGCGAGGGAGCGCGGGGCCGCCTCCCGGCGCAGCAGCTCCGCTTCGAAGCTGGCGTTGGCCTCGGAGGGATTGAAGACGAGCCCCACGCTGGCCAGGCCGGGCGTGATCCGGCGGGCGAGATCGAGCTGCTCGGCCAGGGGACTGGTGCTCACCGTGCCCACCACATTGGGGCGATGGCGGGTGTAGCTGGTGCCGGCCCCGGCCCCCCAGGGGTTGGAGCAATACAGGAACACCACCGGCACCCGCGCCGGCGCGATGGCCAGGATCGCCGTCAGCGGCGGGGTGCCGATGGCCACCAGCATGTCGACCCCGGCCTCCAGCAGGTCCTTCACATGGGCGCGGCCTTTGGCCATGCTGCCGTCGGCGAAGCGCTCCAGCAGGGTCACCCCGGCCGGTGGCCGGAAACCGGCCTTGGCCAGGGCCTGCACGAACCCGCGACGGGCCGCATCGGGGGCGGCGCCCCGCACGTACTGGACGAGACCCAGCCGCGGCGGACCTGGCGGCCGGCGGCGGGCGTTGCAGCCGGCGGCGACCAGGGTGCCGGCGGCGGCGGCCCCGCCCAGCAGGCGCAGCGCCTGGCGCCGGCTGGCCCCTGGGGTCCTGGCCATCAGCTGCGGAACAACCGGGAATAGAGCTCACCATGACCCAGCTGGGCCAGTCCCGCCCCCACCCCCCCGTTCCAGAGGGCCTTGGGATCGGCCGCCACCAGCTCCGCCGCCCGGGCGGCGATGGTGGGCGCCAGGCCCAGCTGCAGCCGCTGGGCTTCGGTGGGGCCCAGGGGTACCAGCCGCACGGCGGCGCTGAGCTGGGTGGCGATCCAGCCATAGAGGTAGGCCTCGACCAGGTCCTGGTGGGCGATGTCGAGGGCCACCCCGGCCCAGGCCCAGGCCGCCGGCCAGGCCAGTCGCGGGGGCTGTTCCCCGGGCAGGGACAGATCCAGGTCGGCCAGCAGCTGCAGCAGGGAGCGGCCCATCTGGCGCTGCTGGGCCCGCACCTCGGCCGCCTCCCGCTGGGCCAGCAGCCAGCCGTCCAGGTCCAGCACCTCCCCACGGGCCGGCCCGTCCGGGGATTCACGCCATCGGGTGAGTGCCTGCATGAGCCGGCCCAGGCTGGCGGCCTCGATCGCCAGCGCCCCCCGGGCCAGTTCCGCCTCCAGCCAGTGGGCCACCGCCTCGGCGTCGCCCAGCTCGCCGGCCTGCACAAGCACCTCCAGGCCCTCGGAGTAGCTGAAGGCCCCCACCGGCAGGGCGGGACTGACGAGCTGGAACAGCCGCAGCCGGGTGAGGCTCATGGGTGGGAATGGCTGTGATGGCCATGATCATGGGGACCATGGGCATGGCCGTGGTTGTGGCCGTGGCCGGAGGGGGTGTAGGCCCCGGGTTCGGGCAGAAACGGCCCGCTCATCCGCTCCACGCTCAGACCGCGATGCCGCAGCAGATCTTCGAGCACGCTGTCGGCCACCAGGCGCAGCGCGTCGCGGTGCAGCTCCATCGCCACGTGGCGGTTGCCCAGGTGATAGGCCGCCTGCAGCAGGGCCAGGGGGTCGGCGGCCCGCACCACCAGCAGCGGCTCATCGGCGGCCTCCACCACCACCAGGGGGCCACCGCCCTCCGGTGCCAGCCGGTCGCCGGGCTCCAGGGCGGCGCCGCGGGGCAGCTGCAGCAGCAGGTCCCGTCCACAGGCGCTGCGGCGGTGGCCCCGCAGGCTGGTGCGCTCATCGGCCCGGAGCGGCAACCGCAACGGTGGCGCCGGCGCCGCCGCCTCCTCCTCCGGCCCCGGGGGCTCCCCCTGACGCAGGCGACGCACCAGCACCAGGGGCCCGGTGGCCTCGGAAACCGTCACATCAGCCGTGGCGTCGGACACCGTGCCGTCGGAAACCGTGGGGCCGGGCATGGAGCAGGCCAGGGGTGAGGGACCATCCACCCTGGCCAGCCATCGGCCGGTGGCCCTGTGTCGGGGGCTACCGAATCCAGCCCCCCGGGGACCCACCATCAGCGCCATGCAGCTCACCGCCCCTGCCCCTTGGAGAGCCCAGGCCCGGCTTCGTTTCGAGACCGGCGCCGGCGCCGGCGAAGCCACCCGGCACCAGGGCGGGGCGACGGCGCCGCTGAAGATCCAGCGGGCCTTCGCCGCCGCCGATGGCCGCTGCGAACTGCCCCTGCTGCACACCGGCGGGGGCCTGGTGGGCGGCGATGAGCTGGCCATCGACGCCGATCTCGGCGCCGGCAGCCGCGCCCTGATCACCAGCGTGGCGGCCCAGAAGGTCTACGGGACCGTGGGCCGCTCCCGGCGGGTCCCCGCCGGCAGCTGGACCCACCAGGCGCTCGACTTCCATCTCGCCGCAGGGGCCGATCTGGAATGGCTGCCCCAGGAGCTGGTGGTCTTCCGGGACGGCCTGTTCCAGCAGAGCTGCCGGGTGGAGCTCGCCCAGGGAGCCAGCTGGCTCGGGGCGGAGGTGGTGCGGCTGGGGCGCAGCGCCGACGGCGAGACGCTTGGATCCGGCCGCTGGCGCTCCTTGCTGGAGATCCGGCGGGAGGGGCAGTGGGAACTGGTGGACCGGCTCGAGCTGGGCGGCGCGAGCCTGGAGAGCCCCCACGGACTGGGGGGACAGCCGGTGTTCGCCAGCCTGGTGTGGGCCGCCCCCGGGCCGGTGGGCGAGCCCCTGCTGGAGGCCTGTCGCGCCGAGCGCCACGGGCTGGAGGGGGCGATGGCCTGCGGCCGGCTGGAGCGGGGCCTGGTGGCCCGCTACCGGGGCCGCTCCACCCAGGCGGCCCGCTTCTGGTTCACGCGGATCTGGGCCAGGATCCGGGCCGAACGGGGGCTGGCGGCTCCGGTGCTGCCCCGGGTCTGGCCGTTCCAGGAGCAGCCCCTGAACCAGGACCCGCTGCCGGTGACCACGGCCCGCAGCTGGTGATCCCCGGCCAGGCGCAAAAGCGGGCCTAGGTTCGCCCCAGGCGCAGCCTTCCGATGCATCGCTTTCAGCTCTCCCTGCAGGCCCTGGGCCAGGCGCGCCACCTGATCGCCGTGGGCCGCAGCCAGGGGGATCTGGGCCGGATCGCCGATCTGGTCGACAGCTTCCTGGACACCCCCCAGATGGACGCCTGCATTGCCCGCTTCCGGGCCCAGCCGGGTGGGGCGGCGATGATGGATGAGCGCTATCCGCCCCTGCAACCGGATCTGGAGCGGCTGGAGGCGCTGCCGGAGGGGAGCCTCGGCCGCACCTACGCCGCCCTGATCCGCCGCTTCAACTACGACCCCGAGTTCTTCCGCCCCCGCGCCGTCGACACGGAGGGCCGCTGGCTCACCCAGCGGATCGCCACCACCCACGACATCCACCATGTGGTCAGCGGCTTCGGCACAACGCCGGTGGGGGAGAACGGCGTGCTGGCCATCACCGCCGTGCAGATCGGCTTCCCCGCCTATGTGAGCCTCACCCACGCCGCCCAGATCGCCGGGTTCCGCTTCAGGCTCGACGGCTACGAAACCCTCAGCCGCTCCATCAGCCATGGCACCACGATCGGCTTCACCGCCCATCCCTTCGCCACGGCGCGCTGGGAGGAGGGCTGGGAGCTGCCGGTGGCGGAGTGGCGGCGGCGGCTGGGGGTGACCCTGCCGGCGGATGGGGAGTCCTACGGGATCCACCATCCCTGAACGGCCGTCCTGGGAGTGTGGTGGCCCCCGTCACCTGGGCCTCCTGAGGTTCCCCGTCCGCCCATGAGCAGCGATCTGCCCTTCGGGATCCAGGCGCTGGTGGCGCTCCTGGCGGCGATCGCCGCCGGCGGGATCAACGCCCTGGCCGGCGGTGGGTCGCTGATCAGCTTTCCCGCCCTCACGTCCATCGGCCTGCCGGCGGTGATGGCCAACATCACCAACACCGTGGCCCTGGCCCCCGGCTATCTGGGCGCCACCGTGGCCCAGCGCCAGGACCTGATCGGCCAGCGGCGACGCCTCTGGCTGCTGCTGCCGGCGGGTGCCGCCGGCGGCCTGGTGGGGGGCCTGCTGCTGCTGCACACCGGCGAGCGCCTGTTCACCCAGCTGGTGCCGTTCCTGATTCTGTTCGCCTCGGGGCTGCTGGCGGTGCAGGAACCCGTGCGCGGCTGGGTGCAGCGCCGCTCCGAGCGCCACGGCCGCCGACCCTCGGAGCTCTGGGCCGTGCCGCCGGTGTTCCTGGCCGCCATCTATGGGGGCTTCTTCGGCGGCGGCCTGAGCGTGATCGTGCTGGCGGTGGTGGCCCTCAGCCTCGACGACACCCTCACCCGCCTCAACGGCCTCAAGCAGGCGGTGGCGTTCGCCACCAACCTCACCGCCGCCGCCTTTTTCCTCTTCTCCGGCCAGGTGGCCTGGGCCCTGGCGGCGGTGATGGCCATCGGCGCCATCCTCGGCGGGGCGCTGGGGGGCCGGCTGGCCGGCCGGATCCAGCCAGCCACTCTCCGCACCCTCGTGGTGGTGGTGGGCGTACTGGTGGCGCTGATGTACTTCCTCAAGACCTGAGCCCAGGCCCCGTGATGGACCAGCCGGACAACGCCCCTAGGCTTGGGGCCGAACCCACCGCTGGGCCATGCCGCTGCTGCTGATCCTGGTGGCGGTCGCCGCCGTCGGGTTGATCCTGATCTACAACCGCCTGGCCCAGCTGCAGGTGCTGGCGGACAACGCCTGGGCCGACATCGACGTCCAGCTCAAGCGCCGCCACGACCTGATTCCCAACCTGGTGGAGACGGTGCGGGGCTACGCCAGCCACGAACAGGAGAGCTTCCGGACCGTGATCGAGGCCCGCAACGCCGCTGTGGCCGCCCGGGGACCGCGGGAGCAGCAGCAGGCGGAGCAGGCCCTGGGGGCATCGCTCGGCCAGCTCTTCGCCCTGGCGGAGGCCTACCCGGCCCTGAGGGCGGTGGAGAGCTTCCAGACCCTGCAGTCCAACCTCAGCCAGATCGAGGAGACGCTCCAGAGCGCACGGCGCTACTACAACGCGGTGGTGCGCGACCTCAACACGGCGATCGTGCAGTTCCCCTCCAACCTGGTGGCCGGCAGCTTCGCGATCCTTCCGCGCACGTACTTCGAGCTGGAGAACCCGGCCGAAGCGGCCGTCCCCGCCGTCCGCTTCGATGGCTGAGGGCCCTACGGCCGCCCGGCGGCGGCTGCGGAGCTGGCGCTGGGGGCTGGGGGGGCTGCTCGGCCTGGCCCTGACGCTGCTGCTCCTGGCCCCCTGGGGGGCCGGCGCCACCCTCAGCGCCGCCGAGCGCCAGCTCACGCTCACCGATTTCCAGATGCAGGCGGTGGTGGAGCCCACCGGTGCCGTGCAGGTGAGCGAAACCCTCACCGCCCGCTTCGATGGCTCCTGGAACGGCTTGGTGCGCCAGATCCCCCTGCTGGCCCGGCGTCCCGGCGGGCTCGAACCCCTCGGGCTGCGGGTGCTCGCGGTCACCGACCCCGAGGGCCGGCCCTATCGCTACGAGAGCAGCCACCCCGGCGCCGACCTGAAACTGAAGATCTGGATCCCCGGCGCCGAGAACACCAGCCGCACGGCCGTGATCAGCTACCGCCTGAAGCGCGGTCTGCGCTTCTACCCGGACCACGACGAGTTCAACTGGAACGTGACCGGCAACGCCTGGGAGGTGCCGATCGAGCGGGCCTCGGCCCGGGTGCAGCTGCCGCCAGCTGTTTCCGGACTCCACGCTTCGGTGTACACCGGGCCCAGCGGCGCCCGGGGGCACGACGCCACCCTGACGATCGGCGCTGACGCGGTGGCCAGCAGCACCACCCGGCGGCTGGAGCCCGGCGAGGGCTTCACCTTGGCGGTGGGCTTCGCCAAGGGGCTGGTGCCGCTGCCGTCGGCCCTGGCCCAATGGATCGACTGGTGGCTGGCGCGTCTGAGCCTGCTGCTCCCCTTGCTGTGCACCGGCGTGCTGGGACCGCTCTGGTGGCGGAT
This sequence comes from Cyanobium gracile PCC 6307, assembly GCF_000316515.1. Taxonomy (NCBI): domain Bacteria; kingdom Bacillati; phylum Cyanobacteriota; class Cyanophyceae; order Synechococcales; family Prochlorococcaceae; genus Cyanobium; species Cyanobium gracile. The sequence goes on from NC_019675.1 coordinate 2,471,811, forward strand.
CGGCCGGGATCCGGCCCTCGGCGCGGTGCCGGTGGCCTATGAACCCCCCGAGGGGCTGCCGCCGGCGGTGCTGGGCAGCCTGGTGGCGGAGCAGGTGAGCGGATCCGCCCTGTCGGCCACCCTGGTGGCGCTGGCGGTGAAGGGCCAGCTGCGCATCGAACAGGACCAGCAGAAGCTGCTGTTCCTGAACCTGGGCAAGCGCTATGTGTTCACCCTGCTGGGCGAGCCGGCCCAGCGGTCAGCGCTGCTGCCCCACGAGGCCTATCTGCTCGAGACGCTGTTTCCATCGGCGGAGCCTGGAGCCACGGTCAGCACCCAGGAGCTCCGGGAGCACTACTACGTCCATGTGCCCGGCTTCGAGCATCGGGTGATGCAGGCGGTGCTGGCGGAGACGTTCTTCCGGCGCTGGCCGGAAACGGTGCGTGTCCTTACCTTCTTCGGTGGCCTTGGACTGGCCGCCGGAGTTGTCGTCCTCGCCGCGGCGCTGCTGCCCCACGACATCGTCATGCTGCAGGGGGTGGCGCACCCCGTGGTGATCCTGGTGTCCCTGGCGCTGACCGTGGTGCTGGTGGGCGTGTTCGCCTGGATCATGCCCAGCCGCACCACCCGCGGCACGGCGGTGCTGCGCCAGACCCTCGGCTTCCAGGAGTTCCTGCGCCGCGTGGAGGTGCCGCGGCTGGAGCGGCTGGTGCTGACGCCGGAGCTGTTCGAGCGCTACCTGCCCTACGCCATGGTGGCTGGCCTGACGCGCCAGTGGACGTCCGCGTTCCAGGGCATCCTGCAAGAGCCGCCCAGCTGGTACGTCGGCGACGGCATCGACTTCGATGCCAACGACTTCGGCACCAGCCTCGAGGACTGCTTCAGCACCACCACCGGCGCCATGCAGTCGTCGCCGAGCAGCTCCAGCAGCTCCAGCGGCAGCTCCGGCGGGGGCAGCTCCGGGGGCGGTGACGGCGGTGGCGGCGGCGGCGGCTTCTGACCACCGGGGCGGGGGCCACCGCCAGGCCTAGCTTTTCCCCAGTTGTCAGCGTTGCCGTGGCCCCAAGCGTCCTGCGCCGCCCCGGGGCGGCCGCCCTGGCTCTGGGCCTGGCGCTGGCCCTTCAGCCCCCGGGTGCAGCCCGCAGCGCCGAGCCGCCGTCGGGGCCCACGCCGCCGCCACGTCAGGTGACGGCGGAAAGCCTGGCCGCGGCCCTGCCCAAGCTCGATGCCCTGGCCACGGAGATGCAGCGCAGCACCGGTGTCCCGGGCCTGGCGATCGTCGTGGTGCACGCCGACCGGGTGGTGTTCCTCAAGGGCTACGGCGTGCGGCGGGTGGGCGAGCCCGGTGCGGTGGATGCCGACACCCTCTTCCAGCTGGCGTCGCTCTCGAAACCGATCGCCGCCACGGTGGTGGCCGGCCTGGTGGGTGACGGGCGCGTGGGCTGGGACGACCCCGTGCTGCGCACCCTCCCTGCGGCCCGCATCGGTCCGCCGGCCATCGCCCCCTTGGTGACCATCCGCGACCTGCTGTCCCACCGCAGCGGCCTGCCGGACCACGCCGGCGATCACCTGGAAGACCTGGGCTTCGATCGGGCCACGATCCTCGAGCGGCTGCGGCTGCTGCCCACCGGCAACCGCTTCCGCGCCGACTACGCCTACACCAACTTCGGCTTCACGGCCGGCGCCGTGGCCGCCGCCAACGCCGTCGGGCGCCCCTGGGAGGCCCTCTCCAGCGAACGGCTCTACCGGCCCCTGGGCATGGCCCGCACCAGCTCCCGCCACGCCGATTTCGTGGCCACCGCCAACCGTGCCTCCCTGCATGTGCCGGAGGGGGGCCGCTGGGTGGCCCGCTACCAGCGGGATGCCGATGCCCAGGCCCCCGCCGGCGGCGTGAGCTCCAGCGTGCGGGATCTGGGCCAGTGGCTGCGGCTGCAGCTGGCCGGCGGCCGCCGCGATGGCCGTGCGGTGGTGGACGCCGCCGCCCTCGCCGAGACCCACCGGCCCCAGATCGTCAGCCAGCAGCCCCGCGATCCGGCCACGGATCGGGCCGGCTTCTACGGGCTGGGCTGGAACGTGAGCTATACCGATCGGGGCACGGTCCAGCTGGGCCATTCGGGCGCCTTCGACCTCGGCGCCGCCACGGCCGTCTACCTGCTGCCGGCGGAATCCCTTGGCATCATCGTGCTCTCCAACAGCCAGCCGCTGGGGGTGCCGGAGGCCCTCAGCCTCAGCTTCCTCGACCTGGCCACCGCCGGAGCGGTGAAGCGCGACTACCTCACCGCCCTGCGCCCCCTGTTCCGGGGCATGGAGCAGCAGGACTATCCCGCCGTGGTCACCCCGGCCCGGCCCCTGCCGGCCCGCCCCGCCGACGCCTACACCGGCAGCTACGCCAATGCCTACGTGGGCCCGGTCGCCGTGGTGCCACGCGGCGATGGCCTCGAGCTGCAGCTGGGTCCCCGCCTCACCCCCTTCCCCCTGACCCCGGTGAGCGGCGACACCTTCCGCTACCAGCCCGCCGGCGAGAACGCCTACGGCCCCAGCGCCGTCACCTTCACGGTCGGCCCCGACGGCAGGGCCACGGCGGTGCGGATCGACAACCTCAACCTCAACGGCCAGGGGGTGCTCCAGCGGCGCTGATCGGGGCGGCGAACGTTCCTTCTGAACCTGACCGGGTGCCGGAGCGCTGCGAGAGTGGGGCCGGCCAGCGCAGCCTGCATGAACCTCACCCCCCAGGAGAAAGACAAGCTGTTGATCGTCACCGCCGCCCTGCTGGCGGAACGGCGGCTCGGCCGGGGCCTGAAGCTCAACCATCCCGAGGCGGTGGCCTGGCTCAGTTTCCAGGTGATCGAAGGGGCCCGCGACGGCCGCAGCGTGGCGGAGCTGATGCGGGAGGGCACCACCTGGCTGAGCCGGGATCAGGTGATGGAGGGGGTGCCCGAGCTGATCCCTGAGGTGCAGATCGAGGCGATGTTCCCCGATGGCACCAAGCTCGTCACCCTCCACGAACCGATCCGCTGACCCCCCGCCATGGCCCCCCTGATCCCCGGCGAACTGATCCCCGAGCCCGGCACGATCGAGCTCAATGTCGGCCGCCCGGTCACCACCCTGTCGGTGGCGAACCGGGGCGACCGGCCCGTGCAGGTGGGCTCCCACTTCCATTTCTATGAAGCCAACGGCGCCCTCGAGTTCGACCGCGAGGCGGCCCGCGGCCTGCGGCTCGACATCCCCGCCGGCACCGCCATCCGCTTCGAGCCCGGCGACCAGCGGGACGTGCATCTGGTGCCCTACGTCGGCGACCGCCGCGTGTTCGGCTTCAACGGTCTGGTCAACGGCCCCCTCGACTGAACTGCCATGGCTTATCGCATCGACCGCCGCGCCTACGCCGAGACCTACGGCCCCACCACCGGTGACCGGCTGCGGCTGGCCGACACCGAGCTGATCCTGGAGGTGGAGAGCGACTGCACCACCTACGGCGATGAGGTGAAGTTCGGGGGCGGCAAGGTGATCCGCGACGGCATGGGCCAGGCCCAGACCCCCCGCTCCGAGGGGGCCGTCGACACGGTGATCACCAATGCCCTGATCCTCGACTGGTGGGGCATCGTCAAGGCCGACATCGGCCTGAAGGACGGCCGCATCTGCGCCATCGGCAAGGCGGGCAACCCCGACATCACCGATGGGGTGACGATCGTGGTCGGGCCCGGCACCGAAGCCATCGCCGGGGAGGGGCACATCGTCACCGCCGGGGCGATCGACACCCACATCCACTTCATCTGCCCCCAGCAGATCGAAACCGCCCTCGCCTCCGGGGTCACCACCCTGCTGGGGGGCGGCACCGGCCCGGCCACCGGCACCAACGCCACCACCTGCACCCCCGGCGCCTTCCACCTGGCCCGCATGCTCCAGGCCGCCGAGGGGCTGCCGATCAACCTGGGCTTCTACGGCAAGGGCAACGCCAGCACCCCTGCGGCGATCGAAGAGCAGATCCGCGCCGGGGCCTGCGGCCTGAAGCTCCATGAGGACTGGGGCACCACCCCGGCGGCGATCGACTGCTGCCTGACGGTGGCCGACAAGTATGACGTGCAGGTCTGCATCCACTCCGACACCCTCAACGAAGCCGGCTTCGTGGAGGACACGATCCGGGCCATCGGCGGCCGCACCATCCACACCTTCCACACCGAGGGGGCCGGCGGTGGCCACGCCCCCGACATCATCCGGATCTGCGGTGAGGCCAACGTGCTGCCCAGCTCCACCAACCCCACCAAGCCCTACACCGTCAACACCCTCGAGGAGCACCTCGACATGCTGATGGTGTGCCACCACCTCGATCCCCGCATCCCGGAGGACGTGGCCTTCGCCGAATCGCGCATCCGCCGCGAGACGATCGCCGCCGAGGACATCCTTCATGATCTGGGCGCCTTCAGCATCATCGCCAGCGATTCCCAGGCCATGGGCCGTGTGGGTGAGGTGATCACCCGCACCTTCCAGACCGCCCACAAGATGAAGGTGCAGCGCGGTTTCCTCCCCGAGGACGCCGCCGGTCCCCGTGGCGGCCGCAACGACAACACCCGCCTGAAGCGCTACATCGCCAAGCTCACGATCAATCCCGCCATCGCCCATGGGCTCGACAGCCAGATCGGCTCGGTGGAGGTGGGCAAGCTGGCCGATCTGGTCCTGTGGAAGCCGGGCTTCTTCGGCGTCAAGCCGGAGCTGGTGATCAAGGGGGGCTCGATCGTCTGGGCCCAGATGGGGGATGCCAATGCCTCGATCCCCACCCCCGGTCCGGTGCACGGCCGGCCGATGTTCGCCGCCTACGGCGGATCCCTGGCGGCCAGCTGCCTCAACTTCGTCAGCCAGGCCTGCCTCGAGAACGACCTGCCCAGCAGCCTTGGCCTGAAGCGGCCCTGCGTGCCCGTGGTGCAGACCCGGGGCATCGGCAAGGCCCAGATGCGCAACAACACCGCCCTGCCGAAGGTGGAGGTGGACCCCCAGACCTACGAGGTCTTCGCCGACGGGGAACTGCTCACCTGCGAACCGGCGGAGGTGCTGCCGATGGCCCAGCGCTACTTCCTCCTGTAGGGGCTGCCGCGCATCGACCGGCGCCGGTCGAGCAGGCGCGTCAGCAGGGTGCGGCTGCTGTGGCGGCTCTGGGCGCCGGCGGCGAAGGCGAGGGCCATCACCAGGGCGGAGCCCATCAGCCGCAGCCCATCCCGCAGAACTCCCCACACCAGCGGCTGGAGGGGGGTGGCCTGGTCGATCCTGGCGGGCATGGCGGCTTCGGCACGGCCCAGGGCGTCGAGCAGGTCCCGGCGCAGCTGGGGCATCGGCTTGGCCAGATCGGCGTCCGTGAGGGCCGGCCCATCGACCGCCGCCAGCTGCCGCTGGAGGGAGAGGGCATCGGGCGCGGAGCGGATCAGGTCGGAGAAGCGGCTGAACTGCTCCTGGACCGTGCGCCGCTGCAGGGCCTGCAGGGCGGCACGGTCACCGAACTGCCGGACCGCGATGGAGCCCTGCAGGGGGATGAGCAGCAGATAGAGGCAGGTGACGAGCACCGCCCACCGGCGCAGGCGCTGGCGCAGCAGGTAGAGCTCCCGGCGATCCGCTTCCACATGGGCCGCCAGATGCACGAGGGTGAACGCCACGATCGGAAACCCAGAATTGGCGATCACCCGTTCGATGAACCGCTGCTGCCAGTCGAGCTGGAGCACCTGAAGCGGCAGGCTGTCGGGGATCACCGCCAGCACGAACAGTGCGACCAGGGCCAGGGCCGTGGCCAGGAGCATCGAAGCCAGGGACGACAGCGGGCCCGGGGGGCCCCCCTTCTCAGGCCTGGGATCCGTCGGGAGCACGGCGGCGGGCGACGGGAGCGGTGCTGCTCAGCCGTGAGCGCAGCCGCCGGCTCCAGCCGAAGGCGGCCATCGCGCCGAACAGGGGCAGGGGGCCGGGAACGCTCGCCGCCGCCGGCGGTTCGCCGGGGAGGGCCCGCACGACCAAGTGGCTGAGCAGAGCCTCCATGGTGCTGCTGCCCCGGCCACCACCGGTGCCGGTGATCGTGATGATCTGGTTGGCCCGGATGATGAACGGGTTGCTGAAGGCGTAGCTGGTGTCGACCTGCTTGTCGAAGAGGGTTTCGGTGGACACCACGGGACTGGTGGGTGCCCCCCAGGTGAGCAGGGGGTTACCCCGGCCGACCCGCAGGCTGCCGTAGCTGTAGCTGAGCAGCTCCACCTGCTGGTCGAAGAACAGTTCGATGGCGTTCTGATTCCTGGCGCCATTGCCGTTGCCGGGGTTGGCCCGTCCGCAGTTGGTGCGGCCGATGCCGCCGAGCCCAGCCCCACCGGCCTTGTAGAGGCAGAGCCCCTCGTCGGTAGCGCTCACGGGCTTGGCGTTGCCGTTGGGGAGCAGCGCGTTCTGGAACACCAGCTGGAGCGTCTGGCCGTTGGCTGTGGCGGTGAAGGCCTTGCTGGGCGAGGCCAGGGGCGCGGCGGGGCTGGCAGTGCTTCTGCCGAGGTCGAAGGTGAAGGTGGTGCCGATGGCCCGCGCCGGCGATCCGCCCAGGACCAGCTCCGCGGTGAGGAGGGGTCCCAGAAGCAGCTGGGCAGGGGGCAGGGGGGACATGGCGGCGCAGCTCGGCGCACGGATGTGTTGCGCAATCTAAAGAGTTCGCGCCGCCCCGCCACCCATCCGTTCCTCTTCAAGCGCCCACTCCTCCTCATTGGGATCCCTTAGGAGGCTGCGCCTCTCCACCGAGAGGACGGGCAGCTCCCGGAGGGGACTGGCAAAGGCCACACCGAAGGTGAGGGCGAAGTGGGCCTGGGAGATCCACCGAAGTCGGGCCCGCAGGCGCTGCACCCCGAAGTCGGGATGGGAATGCAGATCCAGCAGGATCCACTGCCCCATCCCCAGGGTCTGTTCCTCGTTGGCAATCAGGCCCATCCCGCCCTCGGCCACATCGACGATGTCGGCGAGGAACCAGCGCCCACAGGGATGGCCCTCACCGTTGAGGCGCCGGATGGCGATGGGGCGGCAGCGCTCGACGGGGTGCCGTCCGAAGGCGCGCTTCTCAGGCCAGGCCCCAAGCCGGTGTCTGTCCTCGGAGCGCGGTGGTGGTGGCCCCAAGGGATGCGAGCGGGGGGAACCGCTCTGGCCGGTCAACATGGTCGATGGCTCCCTTCTATCAATCCATAAATCGAGACGGATCCCCCGTCACCACTTCTTCACCGTTGCTTTGCCAAATGAAACGTTCCCCGCGATCTCCGGGCCCGCGTCCCGGGTGGCGGCGCCCCCGCTTTTCGTAGCAACGGCAACGGGTGGCCACCCCGGCGGCACTGCAGGATCCAACCGCGTGGATGGGTATGGAATGTTCAGTCAGTACAAACCGAACCAGGGGTACGACGAGTACTTCACCTCCACCGACCAGCCCCGGGCGACCCTGACGCCCCTGCTGTCGTCCCTGGGCCAGATGGGCCTCGACCAGCTGAACCGCAACCACGCCGCCGCCGGCATGCTGCTCAAGCGGCTCGGCGCCACCTTCCGGCTCAACGATTCCGACAGCAAGGGCGTCGAGCGGATCCTCCCCTTCGATCCCCTCCCCCGCCTGATCGGCGCCCGGGACTGGGAGCGGCTGGAGCGGGGCCTGTTCCAGCGGCTGGAGGCGATCGACCGCTTCCTGGCCGATGTCTATGGCGACCAGAAGATCCTCGCCGACGGGGTGGTGCCCAGGTCCGACGTCGAAAGCTCTCAGGGCTGGCGGCCCCAGATGCAGGGTTTCCAGCCGCCCCTCGGCCGCTGGTGCCACATCTCCGGCCTCGATCTGGTGCGCGACGGCGACGGCACCTGGCGGGTGCTGGAGGACAACCTGCGCTGTCCTTCCGGGGTGGCCTACTTCCTCGAGAACCGGCGCGTCATGAAGCGCATGTTCCCGAGCCTGTTCGCCGGTCGCACCGTGCAGCCCATCGACGACTACCCCTCCCACCTGCTGCAGACCCTGCGGGAGCTGGCCCCCTGGACCGACACCCCCAAGGTGGTGCTGCTCACCCCCGGGGTGTTCAACAGCGCCTACTTCGAGCACAGCTACCTCGCCCAGCAGATGGGCATCCAGCTGGTGGAGGGGCGCGATCTGGTGTGCGAGGGGGATCGGGTCTGGATGCGCAGCACCGCCGGCCTGGAGGCGGTGGATGTGATCTACCGCCGTATCGATGACGACTTCCTCGACCCGGCGGTGTTCCGCAGCGATTCGCTGCTGGGCGTGCGGGGGCTGATGGGTGCCTATGCCGCGGGTCGGGTGGCGATCGCCAATGCCCCCGGCACCGGCGTGGCCGATGACAAGCTCATCTACGCCTACGTCGGCGAGATGATCCGCTACTACCTCGGCGAGGAGCCCATCATCGAGAACGTCCCCACCTACATCTGCTCCCGCCCCGACGACCAGGCCTACGTGCTGGCCCACCTCGGGGAGCTGGTGGTGAAGGCGGTGGCCGAGGCCGGCGGCTACGGGATGCTGATCGGCCCCCATGCCAGCCAGGCGGAGATCGAGGAGTTCGCCGTCAAGATCCAGGCCAACCCCCGCAACTACATCGCCCAGCCGACCCTGGAGCTCTCCACTGTGCCCTCCCTGAGCGAAGGGGAGCTCTACCCCTGCCACGTGGATCTGCGCCCCTACGTGCTGCGCGGCAAGGAGGCCTGGGTGAGCCCCGGCGGCCTCACCCGCGTGGCGCTGCGGCGCGGGTCCCTGGTGGTCAATTCCTCCCAGGGCGGCGGCTGCAAGGACACCTGGATCGTGGATGAAGCCCCATGCTGAGCCGCGTCGCCGATTCCCTCTACTGGATCAACCGCAACGTCGAGCGGGCCGAGAACATCTCCCGCTTCGTGGAGGTGAGCGAGGCCATGGCCCTCGACTGCCCCCCCGGCAGCGCCGAGCCCTGGCTGCCGCTGATCGACGCCAGCGGCGACCGCAAGCTCTTCGACGAGCTCTGCCCGGTGGTCACCCCCGAGGCCGTGATCCATTTCCTGGTGCGGGAGGCGGAGAACCCCAGCAGTGTTCTCAACTGCATCGCCAACGCCCGGGAGAACGCCCGCCAGATCCGTGAGGTGATGACCACGGAGATGTGGGAGCAGATCAACGACATCTACTGGACGCTTCAGGAGGACGCCTTCTGGCAGCAGCCGCCCCAGGAGCAGCTGCGGGAGATCCGCCGCGCCTGCCAGCTCTTCTACGGCATCACCGACGCCACCCTCAGCCGCGACCTCTCCTGGCAGTTCAGCCGGCTGGGGCGGCTCCTGGAGCGGGCCGACAAGACCACCCGGATCCTCGATGTCAAATACTTCCTGCTGCTGCCGTCCCCCGAGGAGGTGGGCGGGGTGCTCGACGAGCTGCAGTGGATCTCCCTGCTGCGCTCGGCCGGGGCCTACCAGATGTTCCGCCAGTCCAGCCAGCAGGCGATCGAACCCAAGGCCGTGGCGGCGTTCCTGCTGCTGGATCCGATCTTCCCCCGCTCGGTGCGCTATTGCCTCGAGCGGATCAATGAGACACTGCGGATCATCCGCGGCAGCTCCGTTCCTCGCCCCGCCGACGATCTGGAGTGCCTGATCGGGCTCACCCTGGCCCACTGGAGCTTCACCAGGATCGACGAACTGGTGGCCACCGGGCTCCATGAAGCCATCGATAACTTCCAGTCCGATCTCAATCGCCTGCATGAGCTGATCGAAGCGCGCTACTTCATCGCCCCCGCCGGCACCACCGCCAGTCAGGAGGCGGCATGCGAGCCCGCATAACCCACACCTTCGACTACCGCTACAGCGCTCCGGTCTTCCTGGGCCCCCACCGGTTCTGCCTGAAGCCCCGGGGCCATGGCTTCCAGCGCCTGCTGCATTTCCACCTCGCGGTCACGCCGGAGCCGTCCCGCTTCTACCCGCTGCTGGCCGCCAGCGGTGATGAGATCCTGCGGGCCCGCTTCATGGGCAGCACCGAGCACTTCCGGGTGCAGGCGATCAGCGATGTGGAGACCCAGCAGCCCCCGCCCCTGGCCAGCTGCCTGGAGGACCAGGAGCCGCTGCTCCCTTACCCAGTGGGCCACCTCAACGGCGATCTGCTGGGTTCCCTCGAGGGCTGGCTGCCCAACGGGCAGCACGACCCTGCCGCGGTGGACCTGGCCCAGGAGGCGCTGATGGGCAGCGACCAGCGCGGGCTGATGTTCCTGGAGCAGCTGGTGGAGATCATCAAGGACCGGGTCAAGTACACCCAGCGGCACGTGGGGCCGGCCTGGCCGGCGGGGCGCACCCTCAAAGAGCGGGTCGGCTCCTGTCGCGACCTGGCGATGCTGATGGTCGAGACCTGCCGCTGCGTCGGCCTGCCGTCCCGGTTCGTGAGCGGCTACCACCTGGTGGAACCGCAGCCGAAGCAGTACGACCTGCACGCCTGGGCCGAGGTCTACCTGCCCGGGGCGGGCTGGCGGGGGTTCGATCCCAGCGGCATGGGCAGCGTCGACGACCGTTACATCACCCTGGCCACCTCCTCCAAGCCCACCCTCACCGCGGCGGTGAACGGCAGCTTCTCGGGCCCGACGGGGGTGGACAGCGAGCTGGAATGGGCCATCGAGGCGGAGCTGCTGGAGCCCACGCCCATGGGTTCCGCCCGGCATGAGGTGCTGCACAGCTGAAGCGAAGCCACTCTTAAGGTGCGTCAGCTGGTAGCCGATGCATCAGCGGCGGGCGTACTCCCCAGGCCAGGACGGGTTCACTCCGCCGACTGCCGCCCGTCCCCATGGCCAGCCCCACACCCGCCCCGTGCCCGCCCAAGGGTCAGGCCCTCCTGGAGGCGATGCGGCGCCATCTGTTCTCCAGCCAGGCCAAGTCCGCCTCCCTCGCCACCACCCACGACCACTACGTCTGCCTGTCGCTGGCGGTCCGGGACATCCTGCTGACCAGCTGGGTGGACACGGCCGACACCTACACCAGGCAGCACGTGCGCACCGCCACCTACATGTCGGCGGAGTACCTGCTCGGGCCCCACCTGGAGAACAACCTGGTCAGCCTCGGGCTGCGGGAGGAGGCTGCGGCCGCCTGCGAGGCCCTCGGCCTCACCCTCGAGGAGATGCTGGCGGAGGAGCCGGAGCCGGGACTCGGCAACGGTGGCCTGGGCCGGCTGGCGGCCTGTTTCCAGGAGTCGATGGCCACCCTCGAGCTGCCGGCCATCGGCTACGGCATCCGCTACGAGTTCGGCATCTTCCGCCAGCAGATCGGCCCCGGCGGCCAGATGGAGAGCACCGATCCCTGGCTGGCCCGCGGCAACCCCTGGGAGGTGATCCGGCCGGAATGGAGCTATCCGGTGCTGATCGGCGGCCAGACCGTGATCGGCGTGGCCTACGACACCCCGATCCTGGGCTATGGCGTCCACACCGCCAACACCCTGCGGCTGTGGTCAGCCCAGGCGCCGGACGCCTTCGACTTCGCCTCCTTCAATGCCGGCGATTACACGCGGGCCGTGCTTCACAAGGTGCAGTCGGAGACCCTCTCCAAGGTGCTCTATCCGAATGACGAGCTGGAGCAGGGCAAGCGCCTGCGGCTCAGCCAGCAGATCTTCTTCGTCTCCTGCTCCCTGCAGGACATGTTCCGCATCCTGGCCAGCCAGGGGATCCCGGTCACCGAGTTCCACCGCAAGTTCGCGGTGCAGCTCAACGACACCCACCCGGCGATCGCCGTGGCGGAACTGATGCGGCTGCTGATCGACGTCCATGGGGTCGACTGGGACACCGCCTGGAGCATCACCACCGCCACAATCAGCTACACGAACCACACCCTCCTGCCCGAGGCCCTCGAGGCCTGGGGTCTGGAGCTGTTCCAGCAGCTGCTGCCGCGCCAGCTGCAGATCATCTACGAGATCAATGCCCGTTTCCTGCGCACCCTGCGCATCCGTTTCCCCGGCCAGCCGGAGCTGCTGGAGCGGCTGTCGCTGATCGAGGAAGGTCCGCACCGCAAGGTGCGCATGGCCCACCTGGCGGTGGTGGGCAGCCACACGGTCAACGGCGTGGCGGAACTGCACAGCCGCCTGCTGAAGGAGAACCTGTTCGCCGAATTCGCCCGGGTGTGGCCGGACCGCTTCACCAACATCACCAATGGCGTCACACCGCGACGCTGGCTGGCGGTCGCCAACCCGCCCCTGGCGGCCCTCCTCAATGACGCCATCGGCACCGACTGGTGCCGGCACCTCGACCAGCTCCGCCGGCTCGAGCCCCTGGCCACCGACGCGGCGTTCCTGGAGCGCTGGCAGGGGGTGCGGGAGCAGGCCAAGGAGCGCCTGGCAGCAACGATCCGCCAGGACACCGGCGTCCTGGTGGACCCCGCCTCCCTGTTCGACGTGCAGGTGAAGCGCATCCATGAGTACAAGCGCCAGCACATGGCCGCCCTGCAGGTGGTGGAGCGCTACCTGCGCCTGCGGGCCGGGGAGGACCTGCCTCCGCGCACGGTGATCTTCGGCGGTAAGGCGGCCCCCGGCTACGCCATGGCCAAGCTGATCATCCGCCTGATCGTGGGCATGGCGGAGATCATCAACATCGATCCCGCCATGGACGGCCGCCTGCGGGTGATCTTCCTGCCCAATTTCAGCGTCAAGCTGGGCCAGAAGATCTACCCGGCCGTCGACCTGTCGGAGCAGATCTCCACCGCCGGCATGGAGGCCTCAGGCACGGGCAACATGAAGATGTCCCTCAACGGCGCCCTCACGATCGGCACCCTCGACGGGGCCAACATCGAGATCCGGGACCGGGTCGGCGACGACAACTTCTTCCTGTTCGGCCACACCGCCGAGCAACTGGCCGCCATCAACCGCAACGGGTACCACCCGATGCCCTGGCTTGAGAACGACGCCCTCGCCAAGGAGGCCATCGACCTGATCGGTTCGGGCCACTTCAGCGAAGGTGACCGTGACCTGTTCCATCCGCTGCTGGCCAACCTCTGCAGCAGCGACCCCTTCCGGGTGATGGCCGACCTGGGCGACTACCGCCGCGCCCAGAACGAGGTCGACAGCGCCTGGTGCGATGCGGGACGGTGGAGCATGATGTCCGTGCTCAACACGGCCCGCTGCGGCTTCTTCAGCAGCGACCGGTCCATCCAGGAGTACGCCGAGCGCATCTGGAAGGTGGCCCCGGTTCCCGTCAATGCCTGCAGCGTGATTCCCAGCCCGTCCCCATGAGCCTCCCGCAAACCACATGAGCTGGCCCGCATGAGCTGGATGGACAGGGTGGCCGAGGCGGCCGAGTCCCGCCTCAGGGCCTCTGGCATCCAGCTCACCCTCGGCGGTGAGCCCACCCTGGTGCCCCTCGAGCCGGAGGGGCCCGAGTGGAGCGTCACCGCCGATGGCCCCACCAAGTTGCCGATCGCCCGGGCCCTGGCCCGGGATCTCCAGCAGCGCGTCTGGCCCGGCAGCACCCTCCTCTACTGCCCCGGCAAGCGCTACGACGGTGAGGTCAATCCCCGCTGGGCCCTGCGCCTGTTCCTGGGCGATGACGGCGCGGCGCCGGTGCGCTGGCCCGGCCTCTGCCAGCCCGGCCTGGAGGGATCGCCGCTGACGGCCGAGGCGGCCCCGGCCTGGCTGGAGCAGCTGGGTGGGCGGCTGGGCCTCACGCTCCAGCCCGTTGTGCTGCGGGACCCCTTCGAACCCGAGCGCCGGGTCTGGGCCGCCCCCCTGAGCGTGGCGCCGCCTGACGCTGACGACCTGACGGCGGCGTTGGCCTGGGCGGTGGCGCCCTGGCCCCTGGAGGAGGGCCTGCGGGAACTCACCGGCGCCCCTGGCCCCGCCGGCCTGCGCCTGCCCCTGGAGCTCCTGCCCGAGGACGTGCCCCGCCAGGTGCTCACCCTGGAGGTGGACCCCGACGGCTGGGAGCTGTTCCTGCCCCCCCTGGAGCGGGAACCCCTGCGGCTGCTGCTGCAGGCGGTGGCCGACAGCCTCGGCGCGCTGGCGGCGCCCCGGCTGAGCGGCGTGCTGCCCCTCGATGCCGGTGAGCGCTGGCAGGTGCTGGGCCTGACGGCTGACCCGGGCGTGCTGGAGATCAACCTGCCCGTCTGCCACAGCTGGACGGAGTACCGCCACTGGCTGGAGCGGCTGGAGGAGGCCGGCGAGCGGGTGGGGCTGCGCAGCTGGAAGGACCTGGGTGACGGCCGCCAGGAGGGAACCGGCGGCGGCAACCACCTGCTCTGGGGCGGCCCCGACCTGGCCCACCATCCTTTCTTCTCCCGGCCGGCCTGGCTGACGGGGATCCTGCGCTACTGGCAGCGGCACCCGTCCCTGGCCTATCTGTTCTGCGGCCCCGGGGTGGGCCCGGCCTCCCAGTCGCCCCGGCCGGACGAGGCGATCGGCGAATGCTTCGACCTGGAGTTGGCCTACCGCGCCATCGAGCAGGCGGAGGGCCAGCCATCGGGCGAACCCTTCGGCGATGTCCGGGGCCTGATCGGCGAGACACTGCGCCATCTGCACGCCGACCGCAGCGGCAACAACCACCGCAGCGAGATCAGCTTCGACAAGTTCTGGAACCCCGGGGCCCCGGCCGGATGCCTGGGGCTGGTGGAGTTCCGGGCGCTGGAGAGCCTGCCCCGCATGGAGTGGAGCAGCACCATCGCCCTGCTGTGGACCGCCCTGGCGGCCCACCTGCTGGAGCCGCGCCACCGGCCCGGGAGCCTGCACGACTGGGGGTCGGCCCTGCACGACCGCCAGCTGCTGCCCAGCCAGCTGTGGGCTGATCTGGAGGCCATCCTGGCCGACCTGGCGGCCGATGACCTGGCCCTGGATCCGGCGCCCTTCCGGGCCATCTGGGAGTGGCGTTTTCCGCCCCTGCTGCGCTGGCAGGGGGAGGTGGACGCCACCGGGACGGCGCCCGCCCTGGAGCTGCGGCCGGCCCCCGAGCCCTGGCCCCTGATCTGCGACACCCCGGTGCAGGGAGGCTTCACCAGCCGGTTCATCGATGGCTCCCTGCGCCGTTTCGAGGTGGTGGCCAATGCAGCCTTCCGCCGCGACTGCGGGCTGTTCCTCAACGGCCGGCCCCTGCCGCTGGAGCCTGCCGCCGACGGCGCCGGCCTGCCGCTGGCGGTCCGCTTCCGCTTCCAGCGGCTCTACCCGTGCCTGCATCCGGCGATCGAGCCCCACATGCCCCTGGAGCTCCTGCTGCGCACCCCCGGCGGCGATCGGGCCTTCCACCTGCACCCGGACGGTCACCGCTTCGATCCCGTTGCGGAGCCCTTGGCCGGGCCGGTGGCCGATGCTCCCCCCTGGCGGGGACGCCAGCGACCGACGGATCTCACCATCGACCTCAGGATCGACTGAGCCGCCGGAGGCGACGGACGTCGCTCGGACCGACAAGCACCAAAAACAAAGGTCGGCAGTGCGATCAGGCTGCATGGAATTCTTCTCTTTTCCTCACTTTGTAGGCCCTGGACTTCCCATGTTTCCAGTGGAATCTTCAGGCGCGAGGCCGTCATCCCGCTGCGCTTCAGCCTGGCAGGGGGTTTTCTTCTCCATCCTGGTCAGCAATGAAAACACTGCCTAAAATCCTCCGTGAATGGAACCGTCAGTGCAATCCTTCTGGTTCAGCACCCCGGCGGAACAGGGGCTGATTCCTTGCGTCGACAGCATCGGCGATGCACTGCGTTTTGCCGCCGACCTGGGCAGCGATGACCTTGTTGTCCTCGATCTGGCCAGTGGCCATTTCATCGACTGCAACCGTTCGGCCCATGATCGGCTCGGCTACTCCCGGGAGCACTTCCTCACCCTCAATCCGGCGGCGATTCAGGCGGATGCGGAGCTGGCCGATGACCTCATGCACGACCAGTTGCGGGTGATGCGTCAGCAGCCCAGGGGCAGCTTCGCCACGCGCCACCGGGCCCGTTGCGGCGCCAGCCGGGATGTGTCCGTGAGCTATCAGGTGCTCGACCTCTGCGGCCGGCTGGTGGCCCTGGTCAGCCACCGTGACCGCACCGAACTGGATACGGCCCTGCGGGAAAGCTCCCGGCTGGGGTCCCTGCTGCAGGAGGCCGAGCGGCTCACCCATGTGGGCAGCTGGGAGCTGAACCACCGCACGGGGGAACTGCTCTGGTCGAACGAGACCTACAGCATCTTCAACACCGCCCCGGAGTTGACGGCCCCCTCCTATCGCTACTTTCTCCAGACGGTCCATCCGGAGGACCGCTCCCTGGTCGATGCCACCTTCCAGGAGTCCTTCCGCACGGGGCGGCCCTACCGGATCGAGCATCGGCTGCTGCTCGGCGACGGCCTGCTGAAGATGGTGCTGGAGCGGGGGCGCACCACCCTGGGCGCCGACGGCGAGCCTCTCACCACGGTGGGCACCGTCCAGGACATCAGCGAGCAACACGAGATCCAGCAGCGGCTGGAGCGCATCGCCTTCGTCGATCCCCTCACCCGGCTCCCCAACAAGGCCGCCGCCGTCCGCCAGCTGGCCCGCCTGCTGCGCACGGCCGGCTCCGAGCGCGGCATCGCCCTGATCAACCTCGACCTCGACAACTTCCAGTCGATCAACAACAGCCTGGGCCATGAGATCGGCAACCAGGTGCTCCAGGCCATCGGCAGTTGCCTGCGCCACCTGATGCGGCCGGACGACTGGCTGGCCCGGGTGGGCAGCGACGAATTCATCCTGCTGCGACCCATGGCCATGGCCGACCGGCACGAGGCCCTGCAGTGGGCGGAGCAGATCCGGCGCACCCTCGGCAACACCCCGGGAATGGGCACCGGCCTGGCGGTCCAGCCCAGCGCTTCGCTCGGGGTGGCCCTGGCCCCCGACCACGGCACCGACCCCGACACGCTGCTGCGCTGTGCCAATACGGCCCTGATGGAGGCCAAGCAGCACGGCAAGAACCAGCTCCGGCACTACACCCCGGAGATCAGCCTGCAACTGCGCGAGCGCCTCGAGCTGGAGCTCAGCCTGGGCCGGGCGATCGACCGGGAGCAGCTGCGGCTCTTCTACCAGCCCCAGATCGAGCGGGGTGGCAGCCGGATCGCCGGGGCCGAGGCCCTGCTGCGCTGGCGCGATCAGAACGGCCGGATGGTGTCCCCCAACGTTTTCATCCCGCTGGCGGAGAAGACCGGCCAGATCCACACCATTGGCCTCTGGGTGATCGAGGAGGCCTGCCGGCAGCTGCAGGCGTGGCACCGCCAGGGGCTGCGACCCGGAAAGCTGGCGATCAACATCTCGCCGCTGCAGCTGGGGGCCGAGCACCCCTCCCTCTCCGAGCTGCTGGCCGGGGCGTTGAGCGCCTACGACCTGGTGCCGGAGAACCTCGAGCTGGAGATCACCGAAACGGCCCTGCTGAACAATCCCGAGCGCGCGGGGGAGCAGCTGCGGCAGCTCGCCGAGAGCGGCTTCAGCCTGGCCATCGACGATTTCGGCACGGGCTACTCCTCCCTGGCCATGCTCCACTCCCTGCCGCTCGACAAGCTCAAGATCGACCGCTTCTTCGTGGAACGGCTGGGCAACGACGACGCCGACCTGGCCATCGTCAAGGCCACGATCGTCATGGCGAAGGAACTGGGCCTGATGACCCTGGCCGAGGGGGTGGAAACCGCCGAGCAGCTGCGGATGCTGCGGAACCTTGGCTGCGACCAGTTCCAGGGACATCTGCTGGGGCGGCCGATGCCGGCCGAGGCCTTCGGCGCCCTGCTGGGCCGCGCCGCGGCGGCCTGAGGCCTCCGCCTACCAGCTCACCCCGTGCAGCTTGGGCAGGGGGGCGGTCTTGGAGGTGACGGCGAACAGCCGCGGGATGCGGTGGCTGTTGTACACCCGGAACTCCCGCACCACGCTGGCGCCCTCCTCGCGCACGGCCTGGTTGAGCACCAGGGAACCGTCGGGATCGGAGACGGAGCGGTGGAACGTGCCGGGAGGAATGCGCAGGATGTCGCCGCCGCAGTCGAGGCGAACGATGTGATACGGGTAGTTCCAGCCGAGATTGACCAGGAAGAAGGTGCGGCCGCCATGCATGGCGAGCAGGTTGTCCTCCTGGTGGGGGTGGAGATAGAACTGCCAGCTGCCGGTCTCCTGGCAGTCCGGCGGGCTCACCGCCGGGCCCGAGTGGACCACCAGATCCCGCTTGTTCGAGCTGGGCACGGTGATGTCGAAAAAGCGCACCGAGGGGGTGTCGCGGAACTTCTCGTAGGGGATCAGCTCGAACATCGGAGCCGGCCGGGGACCCTGGCTGGCCCCGGAGGGTCTGTGGTCCTGCAGCTCGTCTCTCGACGGGACGGTGGCGGTCATGGGAGCGACTTCGTCAGAAGCCTCTGCGGTCTCTTCAGTGAACCTAATCCTGGCGGGGTCCCACGGTGAGATCGGCTACGAAAGCCCGCCGGGCCTGGGCCAGTTCCAGCGCTGGAGTGCAATCCGACCCCACCGGGGCGGAACGCCCAGCCGCGGCCGGAACTTGCTTGAATGCCCGCCGTATCGGGACCAGCTTCAGGACGGCACGTCATGGCCACGTCGCAGATCATGCGGAGACGCACCCTGGGCGGAGTCGCCCGCGATCTCCCCCGCCAGCTTGCCCTCGGCCTCAGCCTTGGTGCCGTCGTCACCGCCGTCCCCGCCGCCGCCCTGGCCCAGAGCCGACAGCCAGTGGCCCGCCCCACCGTCTCGGTGCCCGCCTTCAAGAACACCGTCACCCAGCCCACGTGGTGGTGGCAGGGTCCGGTGGCCGATGATCTCGCCGCCGCCCTGGCCAACGAGCTGCAGGGCACCGGCACGCTGCAGGTGGTGGAGCGGCGCCAGCTCAAGGACGTGCTTTCCGAGCAGGAGCTGGCGGAACTGGGGATCGTCAGGAAGGGCCCCGACGCCGCCCGCAAGGGTCAGATGCGCGGCGCGCGCTACATCGTGCTGGGAACGGTCACCTCCTACGAAACCAACGTGGAGCAGAAGCAGTCGGGCAACAGCTTCGGCCTGCTGGGCTTCGGCAAGCAGAACCAGCAGGTGGAGACGAAGGACTACGTGGCGATCGACATCCGCGTGGTGGACAGCTCCACCGGCGAAGTGGTCGGGTCGCGCACCGTGGAAGGTCGTGCCAGCAACACGGCCAGCGCCAGCGCCAGCGGCGTGAGCCTGCTGCCGGCGGCGGGTCTGGCCCTCTGGCTGGCGCCGAACATGGGCCGCACCGGCCAGGCCCTCACCGGTGCCGCCGGCACGCTCAACTTCGGCAACAACCAGTCCCAGGCCCAGCGCACGCCCGCCGGCAAGGCCATCCGGGCGGCCCTGGTCGACGCCTCCGAGTACGTGAGCTGCGTCCTGGTGCCCCAGGGGGACTGCCTGGCCCGTTTCGAGCAGCAGGACCAGCAGCGCCGCCAGCGCACCAGGGGCGTGCTCCAGCTGGACTGAGCCCAGGGCCCGCCCGCCGGCTTCCTAGGGTTCGGGTTCCGCCTGGGGCCGGGTCCATGGGCCGCCATGACCACTGTTTCGGCTTTGAAGCCGACTTCGTCGGCGACCTGCGCTGCATTCCCATGGCGGTGCGGCGCAAGCTCGATCTGGTGGGGGTCAAGCTGAAGCTGGTGCACTGGAGCGACCTCGACGAGGGGGAACGGCAGCGGCTGCTGGCCTGGCCCGACGACCCCGCGGCGCTGGCGGATCTGGACCGCTGGCTCGAGCGGCGCACGGCCGCCATGGCCGCCGGCGTTGCCGGCCGGCTGGAGCCCGCCTGCGGCGCCCCCTGGCAACAGGACGACGCCCCTCCGGAGGTGCTGCTCGCCTCCTGCCGCCAGCTGGGGCTGACCCTGGCCCCCCACGCCTGGGGGGAGCTCGATGAGCTGCAGCGCTTCGCCCTGGTGAAGCTCAGCCATCCGGGCCATGAGCACCGCAACCTGACGCGGGCCCTGGCGGAATTCGGCCTGGTGAGCCCGGACCCCGACGGTTTGCCGCTGCCATGAGTGGCCTCCGGGCCTGCCTGCTCAGCGGCGGTGCCAGCCGCCGCATGGGCACGGACAAGGCCCTGCTGCCCCATCCCGCCGGGGGCACCTGGCTGGAGTTCAGCCTCGGGCGACTGGCGGTGTTGCCGCTGCCGATCACCCTGGTCAGCCACCACCGGGCCCACCACGCTCTGGCGCGGCCCCTGCGGGACGGGCTGGGCCAGCCGATCACGGTGCTGGATGAGCCGCCGCCGCGTGAGGGGCCGCTGCTGGCCCTCGACCGGCTCATGGCGCACCACCCCGGCCAGGGCCTGCTGCTCTGCCCGGTGGACATGCCCTGGCTGGAGACCGCTGCCCTCGAGGCCCTGCTGGGGGCCGCCGCCACCCACGCCGCCGCTGGCGCCCCGGCCGCCCACGGCCCCGCCGCCATCCACCTGGCCCACGACGGCCGGCGGCTGCAGCCGCTGCTGGGGGTCTATCCGGCCCATCCCGGCCTCCACCGCCGGCTGCATGCCTTCACGGCGGCGGGGGGCCGGCGGCTGCAGGACTGGCTGGCGGGCGAAGCGGTGGTGCCGGTGTCCCTGCCGGCCGCGGGACTGCGCAACGCCAACCGACCCGACGACGCCACCGGCCTGTGGCCCTAGCTTTCCTGCCATGGCGGAGCGTCCCCTGGATCTGCATGGCCGGCCCCTGGGGGTGCTGCGGCTGTCGTTGACGGCTCGCTGCAACCTGGCCTGCCCCTACTGCTGTCCAGATCTCGAGGACCCGCCCGACCTGTTGACCCTGGCGGAGCGGCTGGCCCTGGTGGAGGCGACGGTGGGCCTGGGGGTGCACACCCTGCGCCTCACCGGCGGCGAGCCTCTGCTGCACCGGCGCCTGGAGGAGTTGATTGCCGCCCTGCAGCCGCTGCGGCGTCGGGACCCCGGCGATCCCCGCGGGGCCCTGCGGGAGATCGCCCTCACCAGCAACGGGGTGCTGCTGGGCGCCGAGCGGGCCCGGCAGCTGAAGGCGGCGGGGCTCGACCGGATCACCCTCAGCCTCGATGGCACCGATGGAGCCAGCGTGGCCCGTATGGCCGGCCTCTCTGGCGCGGCCGCCGGCGAGGCCGTGCTGGAAAAGGTGCTGGCGGCGATCCGGCACGCCCGGGAGGCGGGCTTCGATCCGGCCCGGGGCGCCCTGAAGCTGAACGCGGTGATCACCCACTCGGGCAATGCCGACCAGCTGCTGCCCCTGGCGGAGCTGGCCCGGGAGCAGGGGCTGGAGCTGCGCCTGATCGAGTTCATGGACGTGGGCAACCGCAACGGCTGGGCGCCGGAGCAGGTGCTCCCGGCGGCGGAGATGGTGGCCCGCATCGGGGCGGTCTGGCCGCTGGAGCCGGTGGGACGGGCGCCCCACGGCACTGCCGGCCGCTGGCACTACCGCGACCGCGCCGCGGCGGGTGTCGGTGCCGATGGCGGCGCCCACCTGGCGGTGGTGGCCTCGATCACGGCGCCCTTCTGCGGCGACTGCAACCGGCTGCGGATCACCGCCGACGGGGTGGCCTACAGCTGCCTGTTCGCCGCCACCGGCACCGACCTCAAGCCCTGGCTGCGGCCCCAGCCCGAGCCGGCCCGGCTGCGGCGGGCGCTGGAAGAACTGTGGCGGGCGCGCCGCGACCGCTGGAGCGAGGAGCGGCAGGAAGCGGTCGACCAGCGGCAGGCGCCGGCGGAGATGGCCTACCTGGGGGGCTGAGCGGCTCCGGGCTCTGGAGCCAGCGCCCCCCGCACCAGCACCGGCACCCGCTTGAAGGCCGGGGTGCCGCAGCGGGGGTCGATCACGGCCTTCATGAGCACGTTCACCTCCGGGTAGAACATCAGCGCCGCCCCCTCGCGGATCTCGCCGGGGATGATCTCGACCCCCTCCAGGGCGCCCGCCTCCCCCTGCACCGTCACCCGCTGGTGGGCCGCCAGGCCGCAGCGGCGCAGGTCGGCGCGGTTCATCAGGATCGTGTGGCGGTGGGGCATGCCCCGGTAGCTGTCGCCCGCCTTGTAGACGACCGTGTTGTGCTGGCCGTAGCTGCGGGCCGTGATCAGGGCCAGCACCAGGCCGGTTTCCCCCGGCCCCAGGCCGCCGAAGTGCGCCGCCTCCGGCAGCGACAGTTCGGGCAGGGGGGTGGGCGCCATCCGGGCCCGGCCGCTGGGGGTGGGGAAGTGGGGGCGCTCGAACAGGCGCCCCTCGACGCTGAACTCCTGCCGGGTGGCATCGATGCGGGCGATCGGGCCGTAGCCGGGCACGGTGCGGCCGATCAGTTCCCGCACGTAGGCCGGATCCTGCAGCCGCCCCCAGTCGATCGGATCGCTGCCCATCCGGCGGCGGGCCAGTTCGGCCAGGAACGCCACCTCGCTGATCAGGTCGGCGCCGCGCAGGTGGGTGGTGCCCGGTTCGTTGAGGCGCACGTAGTTGTTGCCCGATTCGGTGGTGGTGCGGTGCGGCGTCTCGAAGCGGTTGAACACCGGCAGCACCAGGGTCTGGCGGGCGGCCAGGCCGTGGAAATGGCCCTGGTTGGGCTTGGTGGCCAGATACAGGATCGTGTCGATCCGCCCCAGGGCCCGCTTCGCCTCGCCGCTGTCGGGGTTGGCGCCCCAGAGGTTGCCCCCCAGGCACAGCAGGCTGTCGACCCGGCCGGCAGCGGCGGCCTCGATCAGGGCGCGGGTGTCGTAGCCGGGCACCCGGCTCAGGGGCCGGCCCAGCAGCTGCTCGAGGGCCTGCTGCATCTCCGCCCGCAGCTTGACGGTGACCCCCATCGAGCCGAAGCCCTGCACGTTGGAGTGGCCCCGGATCGGCATGGTGCCCGCCCCTGGACGGCCCACGTTGCCGCTGAGCAGGGCCGTGTTGGCGATCGCCTGCACGTTGTCGATGCCGTTGGCGTGGTGGGTGATCCCCATCGCCCAGGCGAACACCACGCCCCGGGCCGCGGCGATCACGGCGGCGGCGTGCTCCAGTTCCTGGCGGCTGAGGCCGCAGCTGGCTGTGATCGCCTCCCAGGTGGTGACCTCCAGCTGCTCCAGCAGCGCCTCCCAGCCCTCGGCGTGGGCGGCCAGGAAATCCCGTTTCACGACACCGGCCTCCAGCAGGGCCTTCTGCAGCCCCAGGAACACGGCGGTGTCGCTGCCGGGCACGGGCTGCAGGAACAGGGAGGCGATCTCCGAGCCCGCCAGCATCGAGCGGATCGGGAAGGCGGGGGAGCCGAACTTCAGCAGCCCCACCTCGATCACCGGGTTGATGACGATCACCGTGCCGCCCCGCTGGCGCAGCTTGATCAGCTCGTTCATCAGCCGCGGATGGTTGGCCGGGGCGTTGGAGCCCACCAGCACCACGCAGTCGGCCTGCTGCAGGCTCTCCAGGCTCACCATCGAGGTGCCGGAGCCGAAGATGGCGTTCAGCCCCACGGTGGAGGGGGCGTGGCAGAGGTCGGAGCAGTCGGCCAGGTTGTTGGAGCCCATGGCCCGCAGCAGCAGCTGCAGCAGGTAGGCGGCCTCGTTGGAGGAGCGGCCCGAGCTGTAGGAGGCCACCCGCTCCGGCGGGCGCCGGAAAGCGGCCTCAGCGATGGCGAACACGTCGTCCCAGCCGATGCGCTCGTAGTGGCTGCGGCCCTCGCGCAGCAGCAGGGGGTGGCTGAGGCGGCCGAGGCGGTCGGCCTCCATCGAGCTGAGCTGCTGGAGGTCCGCCAGGCTCTGGCGGCCGAATACCCCCTCGCTCACCGCCGGCTGCAGCTCGGCCATGATCGCCTCGACGCTCTTGAGGCAGCGCTGCAGCGGCTCCCCCAGCTCGTCGACGAAGCCGCCGTGCTGGCCGCCGGTGCCCCAGGCGCAGGAGAGGCAGGCGCTGCGGTGGTTGAGGGTCTGCCAGAGCTTCGGCCCCCGCGGCGACAGCGTGGCCTTGGCCCAGCCGTCGATCAGGGGCCAGCCGCCGCCCTGGCCAGGCGTGGCGGCATCGGCGGGGCTGGCGTTGTCGCTCATGGAGCCGGCCGTTGGTGCCCCTCACTCTGGCCGCTGGCAGCCATGGGTGGGGGGCTGGAGCCACGTCCGGATTCCCGTGGCGCCGGGCCCCGCCAGAATCGGGCCTTCGATCGATCCCCATGGCTGAGGCCACGGGCCAGAACCTCAGCGAGGAGGGACCCATGATCCGCCATTTCGACCACGTCACGATCATCGTGCGCGACCTGGCGGCGGCCCGACACTTCTTCGGCCTGCTGGGCTTCGTGGAGGACAAGGCCGTGCTGATCAGCGGGCCCCAGTTCGCCGACTACATGGGGGTGGAGGGCCTCGAGGCCGACCACGTGACGCTGGTGCTGGGCGGGGCTACGCCGCGGCTGGAGGTGCAGCTGTTGCACTACCGCCACCCGGATCCCCTGCCCGAGCCGGCCATGGACAACCTGGCCCGGGTGGGGTTCAACCACATCTGCTTCGCCGTCGACGACCTGGAGGCCACGCTGGCCCGGCTGCAGGCCGGGGGTGTGAAGCTGCGCAACGCGGTGATGGAGTTTCACCACCGCAAGCTGGTGTTTCTCCGGGGCCCGGAGGGCATCACCGTGGAGCTGGCGGAATGGAAGGGCGGCGCCGCCCCCTAGCTGGCGACGGCCAGCAGCGCATCCAGCCGACCCTGGCGCTCGAGGGCGTAGAGGTCGTCGCAGCCGCCCACATGGGCGTCGTCGATGAAGACCTGGGGCACCGAGCGCCGACCGTCGCGGCCCCGGGCCACCATCGCGTCGCGGGCGTCCTCGTCGCCGTCGATCACGTACTCGGTGTAGGTGACGCCCTTGCGGTCCAGCAGCTGCTTGGCCCGGATGCAGAACGGGCAGAAGCGCCAGGTGTAGATCTCGACCTTGGGCATGGAGGGCACACGGTGTGGAGCGGAACCCGTTGATTCTGTCGAAATGGCGGCCTGCCGTCCGTCATGGAGATGACGCAGGCCCTTCGGGAGTGTGTCCCCCACCAACCTTTTGAGTCCCCACCATGCAGTACGCCGTTCTGATCTACGAAAGCGAGCAGGACTTCGCCGACCGTCCCGGCCTGATGCCGGCCTACGCCGCCTACTCCCGGGCCCTCGCGGAGGCCGGCCACATGGCCGGCGGTGAGGCCCTGCAGCCCACCCACACCGCCACCACCGTGCGCCTGCGCCACGGCGAGCGGCAGGTGCAGGACGGGCCCTTCCCCGACAGCAAGGAGCAGCTGGGCGGCTTCTTCCTGATTGATGTGCCCGACCTCGACGCCGCCCTCACCTGGGCCGCCCGCTGCCCGGCGGCGGAGCGCTGCGCCGTGGAGGTGCGGCCCGTGCTCGCCATGGAAGTCCCCTGAGATGGAGGGGCGGCGGGCGGCGGAGCTGGCGGCACAGCAGTCCTTCGGCAAGCTGGTGGCCTGGCTCACCGCCCGCTGCGGCGATGTGGCGGCGGCGGAGGACGCCCTCGGCGATGCCTTCCTCGCCGCCCTGCGGCGCTGGCCCAGCGAGGGGGTGCCCCGGGCCCCCGAGGCCTGGCTGCTGGTGGTGGCCCGGCGGCGTCTGATCGACCGGGCCCGCCGCGACCGGACCCTGGAGCAGCTGCTGCCGGAGCTGGAGGCCGCGGCCCCCGGCCTGGATCCGGACACCTCTGAGAACGCCATGGAGATTCCCGACGAGCGGCTGCGGCTGCTGTTTCTCTGCGCCCACCCGGCCATTGATCCGGGGATCCAGGCCCCGCTGATGCTCCAGACCGTTCTGGGGCTCAACGCCTCCCGGATCGCCGCCGCCTTCCTGGTGGCCCCGGCCACCATGGGCCAGCGGCTGGTGCGGGCCAAGGCCAAGATCCGCGAGGCCCGCATCCCCTTCGTGCTGCCGGGCGCCGAGGCCCTGCCGGCGCGCTCGGCTGCGGTGCTGCAGGCGATCTACGCGGCCTACACCACCGGCTGGAATGGTGAGGGCGGCGCCGGCCGCTCCCGGGGGCTGACCCAGGAGGCGGTGCTGCTGGCGCGGCTGTGCGCCGCCCTCCTGCCCGAGGAGCCGGAGGCCCTTGGTTTGCTGGCCCTGCTGCTGCACGGCGAGGCGCGCCACGGGGCCCGGCGGGCCGCCGACGGGAGCTACGTGCCGCTGCTGGAGCAGGATCCGGCCCTGTGGAACGGCGCCCTGATCGTCGAAGCGGAGGCGGCCCTGACCCAGGCCTCGCGGGCGGGCCGGCCCGGGCGCTTCCAGCTGGAGGCGGCGATCCAGTCGCTCCATGCCCACCGTGCCGTCAGCGGCGCGATCGACTGGCCGGCCCTGCTGGGGCTCTATGACGCCCTGCTGGCCCTGGCCCCGAGTGCGGGGGGACGGGTGGGCCGGATTGCCGTGCTGGCCGAGCTGGCGGGCCCGGCCGGCGCCCTGACCGAGCTGGAGGCACTGGCCACCGCCGAGCCGGCCCTGGGGGAGCACCAGCCCTGGTGGGCGCTGCGGGCCCACCTGCTGCAGCGGAGCGGCCAAGCCGGCGCGGCCCAGCAGGCCTACCGGCGCGCCATCGACCTGGCGGACGATCCGGCCGTGCGAGCGTTCCTGCAGCGACGGGCAGATACCCATGCGCTCTGATCTGCCCGGTGGCCTGAGGCCCTACAAGCGCACCCCCATTTTCGATGCCGCAACCGTGCCCGCGGCGCTGCGGGCGCAGCACAGCACCCGAGCGGGGGTGTGGGCCCGGGTCGTGGTGCTGGAGGGTTCGCTGCCGTTCCGGTTTCTGGAGCCCGACGAAGAGCTGGTGGTGTTGACGCCCGAACGGCCCGGCATCGTGGCGCCCACCCAGCGGCACCAGGCCGAGCCCGGCCCCGGGGTGCGGTTCTACGTGGAGTTCCACCGGGCGGAGCCGCCGCTCCCGTCGGCGCCTCAGACCGCCTGACGCGGGCGGATGCCGTACTTACGGCGCACCTCCTCCAGGGGCAACGGGAAGTCGTCCCAGGGATCCCAGTTACTGATCAGGTCGCGGGTGACGCCGAGGCCGTGCTCCAGGCCGCGGAAGATCACCTCCGGATCCGCCTGGCCCGTTTCGGCCGCCGTCACCGGGGTGGAGCCGATCCCCAGCTGGAACTGGGCCAGGGCGAACAGGATCGTGAAGAAGGGGTCGTTGCGGCCGAAGCCGGCCTGGAAGCCCAGCACACCGCACTCCTCACTCGCCGAGGTGCCGTAACCGCCGAGCACGTGGCAGCAGTCGTGGCGCACCACCGGCGGCGGCGGCCCGCCCAGCTCCCCGGGAACGCTGAAGCCGTTGGCATCGATGAAGGCCAGGTAGGCCCGGCCGAGGCTGCCGTGGGGCAACGCCGCCAGGCCCCGATAGCGCCTGGCAAGAGCAGGGTCCTCCCGCTTCAGGATCGAGCGGGCGATCTGCAGGGCGCCGGCGGGGCCCTCATCGCGCAGGTAGGCCGCGGCGGCCCCCCGCTGGAACCCCCGCCGCACGATGTCGAGGCGCACCAGGTTGAACTGGTGCTCGAGCACGTGGCGGAACGCCTGCACCGGGGCATCGTCGATCGCCAGCGCCCGGGCCGTGGCCTCCAGCCGGGCCAGGACCTCCTCACCGGGCTCGTCCTCGAGCAGGGCGAGCACGGTCATGCCGCGCAGGATCCGCTGGCGCCATTCGCTCTCGGGCACCGCCGCCGCCAGCTGCTCCGGCGTGAGAGGGGCCAGCGAATCGAGGGGGATGGGCAGCCGGATCAGGTGGTCCCGGATCGCGGTGATCGTGCGCAGGGCGATCGGGCTGGGCGGCCCGCCCTCGGCGGCGATGGCCAGCAGGCTGCCCAGGCCGGCCCGGCCGATGGCCTCACGGCGTTCCGGGGGCGGTTGCAGGGAAAGGAGCGGGCCCATGGCTGAAATGTAGGTGTTCCGCCTGAGGGAGGCCCGGACCGACGTCAGGCGCTAGTCGCTGGGCTCCTGAGGATCCACGTCCTGCCAGAACCCCCACTTGCGTCCATGCCGCTCGCGCAGTTCTGCCACGTAGGCCCGGTGGGTTGGGTGCTCGCCGTAATCGTCGATGGCGGCGTCGAGCTGGGCGCAGCTGAGCAGGTGCTGGGCCGCGTACCTGTAGCGCTTCACCCGGGCGTGGTCGAGGGCGAAATCGATCATGCGCCGCAGCAGCAGACTGGCGGCCAGGGGATGGCGGCCGGCCAGCCGCTCGGCGCCGGCATTGAACAGCTCGAAGCTCTCCCCATCCCACTCGCTGTGGCGCCGCAGCACCAGGCCGGCGGCCTCAGGAAGCGCCGGCCACTGCAGCAGGAAGGCCAGGGCCTGCAGGCCGCTGGGATGGACGGCCACCAGCGTCAGGGCCCGCTGCTCCGCCTCCACGTCCTCGAAATCCGGCAGCCGCCTGAGATAGCCGCGCAGATGGTGCACCGAGAGCGAGCGCTCGAAATGGCTCCAGCGGCTGGCCTGGGCCTCCTCGGTCCGCCCCAGGGCCTCGAGCGCCTCGATGCGGGCCACCTCCCAGGCCTCGTCCACCCAGCGCAGGCCGGCGGTATCCGCATCCTCCAGCAGCGCCAGGGCCTGCTCCGGCCGACCCGCGGCCAGCAGCCGCCGGGCGATCTCGGCGGCAATCCCCGGCCGCTGGCGAGCGTGGGCATCGAACGTGGCCAGGTAGGCCTCGACGTCACCGCGGGCGTCAGCAATGGCCTGCAGGGCCAGACTTGTGCTGCTGTAGCTCACGTCGGGGCCGATGGCGGCGAGCTGTTGCTGCAGGTACGCCAGCCCCGACTCGCCCAGGGCCGGCGCCAGCAGCGTGATGAGATTGTCGTACTGCCCGTAGCCGTTGTCGTGCACCGCTTCGAGGCACCGCTCGGCCAGGGCGATCGGGTCGGCCTGGATGTCACTGGCGAGTCGGGCCAGATCGTCGATGGCCCGTTCGAAGACAGCGCCCACCGCGCCACTGCTGTCGTCACAGCGCTCGTAGATCCCATCGGCAAGATCCAGGAAGCGCCAGAGCAGCTCCACCGCTTCGGCGGCGGAGGCTTCGGCGATCGGCCCGGTGATCGCGCAGCGCTGGCTGTCGAGGTCGGCCACGAGGGCCTTGCGCTTGCGCCAGTCCACGTAGGTGGTGGAGCGGGCGATGCTGGCCAACCGCTTGCGAACTTCCCTGGCGGCCTCCGCCGGGCTGCTGCCCGCCGCCAGCGCCAGTCGCAGCTGCCGTTTGGCCGCGGCATTGCCGCTGCTGAGCTCGATCAGCAGCTCCGCCAGGCGCCTGGCACCGAGGGATTCGAGGTTCTGGGCGTTGAGGGTCAGCTTGCTGGCCATGGCCTGCCGCCGTCAGTGAAGGGGCGTGGCCGCCGGAGCTTAGGGACGTCCCGGCAAGCCTCTGGAAGCTCACCCCAGCTCAAAGCGGTCCAGGTCCATCACCTTGCTCCAGGCTGCCACGAAGGCACCAGCGAAGCGCTCGGCGCCGTCGGTGGAGGCATACACCTCGGCGATCGCCCGCAGCTGGGCGTTGGAGCCGAAGATCAGGTCGACGCGGGTGGCGGTCCACTTCAGATCACCCGTGTGCCGGTCGCGGCCCTCGAAGCTGTCCTGGGCCTCGGACGTCGCCGTCCAGGTGGTGCCCATGTCGAGCAGGTTGACGAAGAAGTCGTTGCTGAGGGTCTCGGGGCGGTGGGTGAAGACCCCGTGGCGTGACTTGCCGTGGTTGGCATCCAGCACCCGCAGGCCCCCCACCAGCGCCGTCATCTCCGGGGCGGTGAGGGTGAGCAGCTGGGCCCGATCGATGAGCAGCTCCTCGGCGGCGGCCGGCAGGCCCGGCCGCAGGTAGTTGCGAAAGCCGTCGGCCTTCGGCTCGAGCACGGCGAAGGAGGCCACGTCGGTCTGCTCCTGGGAGGCATCCATGCGCCCGGGGGTGAAGGGCACCGTCACCGGGTGGCCGCCGCGTCGGGCCGCCTCCTCCACGCCGGCGCAGCCGCCCAGCACGATCAGATCGGCCATGGAGATGCGCTTGCCGTCGTGGCGGGAGCCGTTGAACTCCTGGCGGATCGCCTCGTAGGCCTCCAGGGCCCGGGCCAGCTTGGCGGGCTGGTTCACCTCCCAGTCCTTCTGGGGGGCCAGCCGCAGGCGGCCGCCGTTGGCGCCGCCGCGCTTGTCGGAGCCGCGGAAGCTGGCGGCCGCGGCCCAGGCGGTGGCCACCAGCTGGGAGATGGGCAGCCCCGTCTCCAGGATCCTTCCCTTGATGGAAGCGATGTCGTCAGCGTCCACCAGGGGATGGTCGACGGGGGGGATCGGGTCCTGCCAGAGCATCACCTCCTCCGGCACCAGGCTGCCCAGGTAGCGGGAGCGGGGGCCCATGTCCCGGTGCACGAGCTTGAACCAGGCGCGGCGGAAGGCCTCCCCCAGCTGGTCGGGGTTGGCATGGAACCGCCGGGAGATCTCCAGGTAGGCCGGATCGACCCGCAGGGACAGATCGGTGGTGGCCATCATCGGCGCGTGGCGCTTCCACGGGTCGTGGGCATCGGGCACGGTGTCCGCCGCCGCCGGATCGGTGGGCCGCCACTGCCAGGCCCCGGCCGGGCTCTTCTCCAGGGCCCACTCGTAGCCGAACAGGTTGTCGAAGTAGCCGCCGTCCCACTGCACGGGGTTGGCGGTCCAGGCGCCCTCCAGGCCGCTGGTGGTCGTGTCGTCCCCCTTGCCGCTGCCGAAGCGGTTGCGCCAGCCCAGCCCCTGCTCCTCCAGGCTGGCGGCCTCGGGTTCCGGTCCCAACAGGTCAGGGTCGCCGGCGCCGTGGCACTTGCCGAAGGTGTGGCCCCCCGCGATCAGGGCCACGGTCTCCTCGTCGTCCATCGCCATGCGGGCGAAGGTCTCGCGGATGTCCCGGGCGGCGGCGAGGGGATCGGGTTCGCCGTTGGGCCCCTCTGGGTTCACGTAGATCAGGCCCATCTGGACGGCACCGAGCGGGTCCTCCAGCTGGCGGTCACCGCTGTAGCGCCTGTCCCCCAGCCATTCGGTCTCCGGGCCCCAGTCGATGTCGATCGGCGGCTCCCACACGTCCTGCCGGCCGCCGGCGAAGCCCATCGTGGGCAGGCCCATCGATTCGATGGCGCAGTTGCCCGCGAAGATGATCAGGTCGGCCCAGGACAGGGCACTGCCGTACTTCTGCTTGATGGGCCAGAGCAGCCGCCGCGCCTTGTCGAGGTTGCCGTTGTCGGGCCAGCTGTTGAGGGGGGCGAAGCGCTGGGTGCCGGAGCCGGCGCCGCCGCGGCCGTCGTGGATGCGGTAGGTGCCGGCGCTGTGCCAGGCCATGCGCACGAAGAACGGCCCGTAGTGGCCGTAGTCGGCCGGCCACCAGTCCTGGGAGGTGGTCATCAGCGTGAACAGGTCCTGCCGCAGGGCCTCCAGGTCGATCGTGCGGAACGCGGCGGCGTAGTCGAAGCCGCCACCCATCGGATCGGCCTGGGGCGCGTGCTGATGCAGCACGGCCAGGTTCAGTTGCCGCGGCCACCAGTCGCGGTTGGAGCGGGCCCCGGCCGTGCTGCCCCGGAGGGTGCCGTGCAGGAAGGGGCATTTTCCGCCGGTGTCGGCACCGGTCGGCGGGGACAGTCCGTCCATCGGCGGCTGCAGCATTTGTGCCGAAGGTAGGCATGGAATCCCGTGGGGTCCGCAGCGGTGGGGGGCCCCGTGAGATCGGGCCACAATGAGATCAGCCCGTGCCCCCCGGTGCCCCATGACGACCCCCGCCCGTGCCGCCGCCGGACCGACGACCGGGTTTTTGGAGGAGTCCCCCGGCAACCGATCCGCCATGCGGCTGATGTGTCTGCTGGCCCTGCTGGCGTCGATCGCCTTCGGGTCGATCACGATGCTGCGCAGCGCCCCGATGGTCAGCCGGGACGCGGCCGGGCAGGACAGCCTCACCTATCCACCCCGGGACGACACCGGGATGATCGTCACCTTCGCCTTCCTGCTCGCCGCCTTCGCCCCCAAGGTGGTGCAGAAGTTCGCCGAGCAGCGCCTTGGTGCCCTGGGGGCCAGTGGCCTGCGGGAGCTGGTGCTCGGCGTCGTCCGGTCCGAACCGGCCACCGCCACCGACCCGGCTACCGCCGGCGCCCCAGCCAGCACCGCAGGGGAGGATCCGCGCTTGGGCCAGCTGCGGGAGGAGCTGGGGCGCCTGCGCGCCGAGCTTGAGCGCAGCCGCACCCCCATCCAGGTGAGCCCGGCCACCCCCGTCGCCCCGCCGGCGCCGGCCCTGACCCCCCTGGAGCGGATCCGGCTGGGGGGAAGCCTCTGATGCCGTACATCACCGCCCGCCAGGATGCGGGGCTCAGCCCCAGCCCCGCCGCCGCCGATGCCGACTCCTACGTGGCGTCCGGCTCCCGCATTGCCGTGACCTGGGTGCGTCCCGCCCCCGGCACGGACCTGGCGATCGCCCGGTTGGCGGGGCCCTACACCTGCCCCGGCGGCACCGTGCCGCTGCCCGACGGCGAGCAGCGCTACCTCAATCCCGCCCGCTTCCTCATTCCCGACGAGGCCTGGTTGCCCGCAGCCGGCGGCGGGGCGCTGCCCCCGGAGGTGGCCCAGCTCAACCACCACTACGAGGGCTGCCGGCTCCAGGCCTACCCCGATCCCCGCACCGGCGGCGCGCCGATCACCATCGGCTGGGGCAGCACCTTCTACCAGGACGGTTCCCCGATCCGGCTGGGGGATGTGATCACCCAGGAGCAGGCTGACGCCCTCTACGAGCACAACTGCCGCGAGCGCTTCTGGAAGGTGCTCGAGGCCACGATCCCCTTCTGGGCGGAGATGGGGGATCGCCAGCGGGCCGCCCTCTGCAGCTTCGCCTACAACAACGGTGCCCATTTCCACGGGGATGGGTACCACGACACCCTGGATCGCTACCTGCGGGAGCGCCGCTGGTCGGCCGTTCCCGCGGCCCTGATGCTCTACCGCAATCCCGGCGAGACGGTGGAGGTGGGGCTGGGCCGCCGTCGCCGGGCCGAGGGGCTGGTGTGGGGCGGCATGGAGCCCGCCGCCGCCTGCGCCCAGGCGGAGCGGGAGATCCGCACCCCGGCCGACTGCGAAGCCTGGGAGCAGCGGCTGAAGCAGGAGGCCGCCGGCCCGGCCCCGGCGGCGAAGGCCCTCACGGCCCCGCCCGCCGCCTCCGCCGCGCCCGCGCCCGCCCCTGATCGTCCCGCCGACCTTCCCGGGCTGGTGGGCCCCAGGAAGACCCCCCGGGATTTCGGCTTCAGCGGATCCGACAGCCATGTGGTGGTCAATGACGTCAGCGAGACGGCCCGGGCCTACGACGTGGAGGGCCGGCTGCTCTGGGAGATCCCGGCGCTGGCGCGCGGTCAGGGCCGGGAGGACCAGTACCGGGACACCTCCACCGACACCCCGCCGGGGGTCTACCGCATCGCCAAGAAGGTCTACCGGGACTACGAGCAGGATCCCAGCCCCACCTACTCCGCCGACCGCTGCAGCTATGGCTGGTACAGCTTCGATCTGGAGGACCTGGAGATGCAGGAGCGGCGTTTCGGCCGGGCCGGGATCATGGTGCATGGCGGCGGCACCGCCTGCGGCTGGCCCGGGGCCTGGGCGCCGCGCCAGCCCCTGCACGCCACCCTGGGCTGTGTGCGGCTGCACAACGAGGATCTGCGCGACAGGCTGCTGCCGCTGGTGGAGCAGGGCACCGTCTACGTGTCGGTGTACCAGGAGGCCTGAGCCAGCCGCCATACGCTTCCTGTCCAGCCATCGGAGTCCCTATGGCGACCGCTGACCTTGTGTTCCTCGGGTCCGGCGTCCTGGCTGCCGGTGTGGGCGGGGAGCTTTTCGTGCGTGGCGCCGTGGGCCTGGCCCACTGGGCACGCCTCTCACCCGGGATCGTCGGGGCCACGGTGGCGGCCTTCGCCACATCCAGCCCGGAGCTGTCGGTGGCGACCATGGCGGCGCTCGAAGGCAAGCCCCAGATCGCGCTGGGGGATGCCCTTGGAAGCAACGTGGTCAATGTGGCCCTGATCCTGGGTTTCACGGTGGCGATCTCAGGGCAGCGCATGCCTGCGGAGAGCGCCCGTCGCGATCTGCCGGTGGCCTTGGCTGGCCCGCTGCTGACAGGGCTGTTGCTTCTCGACGGCAGCCTCTCGCGGCTGGATGGTGCCCTGCTTCTGGTTGTCTTCCTTCTTTGGATGACGGGCGTGGTGCTGGAGGTGCGACGGCAACGCCGCGTCGCCGAGGTGCTTCGGGGGGAGCGGCGCAGCTGGCCTGCCGTCCTGTTCTGTGTCGTCGGCCTGGGGCTTCTGCTGGTGGCCGGGAGGCTGGTGGTGCTGGGGGCCCGGGGTCTTGCCCAGTCCTTCGGCATTGATGCCTTCCTTGTCGGAGCCACCCTTGTGGCGATCGGCACCTCGATGCCGGAGCTGGCCACGTCGTTGGTCGCGACCTGGCGAGGCCATGATGAGGTCGGCCTTGGCACGATCCTCGGCAGCAACATCTTCAACGGGCTCTGGGTGGTGGGCGTCGCCGCCACCATCACCCCGATCGCCGTGCCGGTCCAGGAGGTGCAGCTGGTCCTTGGCTTCGGCCTCGCGGCGCTGTTCCTGCTGATCCTCCCCAATGGCTCAGTCGTCCTGCAACGCTGGCGCGGCTGGCTGCTGCTGATCTTGTACGGCGTTTATGTCCTGGCGATCGTGCGTGGCCGGGGGCTAATCGGTTGATGTGTTGCGCTCCGTGGTACGCCCCTACCCTGACGGCAACGCCCCGGCCCTGGCATGCCCACCTCCTTCGCCCTGATGCTCCTGGCGCTGCTTGATGCCACGCCGCGGCTCGCCGAGGCCCAGCCCCAGGGTGGGGAGCTCAGCCCGCGGGAGGAATTCATGGTGATGGTGGGGGTGGGCTCCGGGTACATGAGCGCCCTCTGCAACCTGGAGAAGGACGGCTTCATCTCGACCGCCACCCGCGCCAAGCTGGCCCAGGAACAGCTCGACGTGATCGGCGGCGATCCCTCCACCAAGGACGATCTGGAGGGGGTGCTCGCCGGCATGAAGGGCGTCGAGGAGGACAAAGAGCTGTGCCCAAGCCAGGTGCTGCCGCCCCGGCGGAAATGAGCCGCCACGGGGGACGCTGATGGAGCCGCGCCAGGGCCTGGCCGTGGTGCTGCCGGGCCTGGCACGGTTGCTGGGCTACCAGCGCAGCTGGCTGCGGCCGGACCTGCTGGCGGGCGTGACCGTGGCGGCCTACCTGGTGCCCCAGTGCATGGCCTACGCCGAGGTGGCCGGTCTGGCGCCGGTGGCGGGGCTGTGGGCGATCCTGCCGCCCCTGCTGCTCTATGCCCTGCTGGGTTCGTCCCCCCAGCTGTCGGTGGGGCCGGAGTCCACCACCGCCGTGATGACGGCCGCGGCGGTCGGGCCGCTGGTGGCGGGGGATCCGCTCATCTACGCGGGCTTCTGCAGCCTGCTGGCCCTGCTGGTGGGGCTCGTCTGCTGCGCCGGCGCCTGGGCCCGGCTCGGTTTCCTGGCCGATCTGCTCTCCCGGCCGATCCTGGTGGGCTATCTGGGGGGCGTGGCCCTGATCATGATCGGCGGCCAGCTGGGGCGGGTCAGCGGCCTGAAGCTGCAGGCGGCCTCGCTCCCCGGCCAGCTGCTGGAGCTGCTGGGCCGGCTGGGGGAGATCCACCGGCCCACCCTGCTGCTGGCCCTGGGGGTGCTGGTGTTCCTGCTGCTGGTGCAGCGGCGCTTCCCCCGGGCCCCGGGGCCCCTGCTGGCGGTGCTGCTGGCGATGGCGGTGGTGGCAGCGGGCCACCTGGAGCAGCGGGGGGTGGCCGTGATCGGCGCCATCCCGGCCGGACTGCCGGTGCCGGCCCTGCCGCCGCCGGTGTCCGGCGCCCAGCTCAGAACCCTGCTCACGGCGGCGGTGGGCATCACCCTGGTGGGCTACTCCGACAACGTGCTCACGGCCCGGGCCTTCGCCGCCCGGGGCGGCTACCGCATCGATGCCAACCAGGAACTGTTGGCCCTCGGCGCCAGCAACCTTGGCAATGGGCTGATGCAGGGGTTTCCGGTGAGCAGCAGCGGCAGCCGCACCGCCATCGGCGATTCCCTCGGCAGCCGCTCCCAGCTGTTCTCCCTGGTGGCCCTGGCGATGGTGCTGGCGGTGTTGCTGTGGCTGCGGCCGGTGCTGGCCCTGTTCCCCACGGCGGCCCTGGGGGCGATCGTCATCTATGCCGCCCTGCGCCTGATCGACATCCCGGAGTTCCTGCGGCTGCACCGCTTCCGCCCCAGCGAATTCCGCCTCGCCCTGATCACCCTGGTGGGGGTGCTGGCCACCGACCTGCTCACCGGCGTGGCCCTGGCGGTGGGGTTGTCGGTGATCGATCTGTTCGCGCGCCTGGTGCGCCCCCACGACGCTGTGATGGGGATCGTGCCCCGGCTGGCGGGCCTGCATGACGTGCGCGACTGGGAGGGGGCGCGCACCATCCCGGGCCTGGTGCTGTTCCGCTTTGACGCGCCGCTGTGCTTCGCCAACGCCGAGCACTTCCGCCAACGGGTGCTGGCGACGATCGCCGCCGAGTCCCAGCCGGTGGCCTGGTTCGTGCTCAACGCCGAGGCGATCGTGGAGATCGACATCACGGCGGCCGACGTGCTCGACGAGCTGCAGCGGGAGCTGACCGCCCGGGGCATCACCTTCGCGCTGGTGCGGGTCAAGCAGGACCTCTATTCCCAGCTCGAACGGGCCGGCCTGGTGGAGAAGATCGGCCCTCGCCTGTTCTTCCCCACCCTGCCCACGGCGATCGCGGCCTTCCAGGCCCGGACGACCGGGGCGCCGGTGCCCAGCCCATGACGGCCGCCCCCGAGCGCCACCAGCTGCTCCTGGCGGGGGGCGGCCACAGCCACGTGCTGGTGCTGCGGCGCTGGCTGATGCGCCCCCGCACCCGGCCGCCGCACACGCGCCTCTGCCTGGTGAGCCGCCACGGCACGGCCCTCTATACGGGTCTGCTGCCCGCCGTGGTGGCGGGGCTGGAGCCCCTGGAGGCCGCCGCCATCGACCTGCGGCGCCTCTGCACCCTGGCGGGCGTGACGTTCGTGCAGGCGGAGATCACCGGGCTCGACCCGGCGGCCCGGGAGCTGCAGCTGGCGGGCCGTCCGACCCTGCGCTTCGACCGGCTCAGCCTCGATCTGGGCGCCGTGACCGCCACCTCGGGATGGTCGGCGGGGGAGGCGATGGCCGTCAAGCCGCTGGAGCCCTTCCTGGCCTGGGCGGAGCGGCGCCGTGCCGGCGAGCCCCTGGTGATCCGCGGGGGCGGGGCCGCCGCCGTGGAGCTGGCCCTGGCCTTCCGGGCCCAGGGGTTGGCCTGCCAGCTGCTGCTGCGGGGCGAGACCCTGCACCTGGGCTCGGCAGCGGCGAACCGGGCCGGGGAACGGCTGCTGGCCCAGGCCGCCATTCCGATCCAGCGGCGGGCGCCGGCGGAGGCCCGGGCCGATCTGGCCTGCACCGGCAGCCGTGCCCCCGCCTGGCTGGCGGCCGCCGGCCTGCCGGTGGACCCCGAAAGCGGCCGGGTGCTGACCGAATCCAGCCTGGCGGTGATCGGCCACCCGGCCCTGTTCGCCAGCGGCGACTGCGGCCTGATCGCCGCCGATCCCCGGCCCCCCTCGGGGGTGTGGGCGGTGCGCTCGGCGCCGGTGCTGGCGGAGAACCTGCGCCGCAGCCTGGCCGAGCCCGCCCGGCCGCTGCGGCCCTGGCGGCCCCAGGCGCGGGCCCTGCAGATGCTGGGCGATGGCGGCTGGCAGGCCGGTGCTCCCCGGGCCCTGGCGTTCTACGGGCCCGTGGCCCTGGGGCCATCGGCGTGGATCTGGCACTGGAAGCAGCGCATCGACCGGGCCTTCATGGCCCGCTTCGCCGCGCTCCGGCCGATGGCGGCGGCCGCCATGGCCTGCCGCGGCTGCGCCGCCAAGCTGGGGCCCGCTCCCCTGGCCTCCGCCCTGGCCCGGCTCGACCCCGGCGGACCGCGCCGGCCGGTGGAGGACGCGCCCGTGGTGGGCACCGCCGCCGACGGCGACCTGCTGCTGCAGAGCGTCGATGGCTTTCCGGCCCTGGTGGCCGACCCCTGGCTGAACGGGCGGCTCACCACCCTGCATGCCTGCAGCGACCTCTGGGCCAGCGGCGCCGCCGTGGACAGCGCCCAGGCCCTGGTGACGGTGCCCGAGGCGGCCGCCGCGATCCAGGAGGAGCTGCTGCTGCAGACCCTGGCCGGGGTGCGCTCGGTGCTCGATCCCCTCGGGGCCGCCCTGCTCGGCGGCCACACCCTGGAGGGCCGCGACGGGGCCGGGCTGGCCCTGGCCCTGACCGTGAACGGCCGGGTGGCGCCGGCGGCCCACTGGGGCAAGGGACCGCTGCGGCCCGGCGAGGCCCTGCTGCTCAGCCGGCCCCTGGGCAGCGGCGTGCTGTTCGCCGCCGCCATGGCCGGCGCCGCCGCACCCGCCTGGATGGAGACGCTGCTGGGGGCCCTGCAGCGCAGCCAGGCGCCCCTGGTGCCGCTGCTGGCCGCCCACGGCTGCCGCGCCTGCACCGACATCACCGGCTTCGGCCTGCTGGGCCATCTCGGGGAGATGCTGGACGCCAGCGGCCCGGGGGTGGCGGTGGAGCTCGAGGCTGCCGCCATTTCCGCCTATCCCGGTGCCCTGGAGCTGCTGGAGCGGGGCTTCGCCAGCACCCTGGCCCCCGCCAACGCCGCCGCCCTGGCCCTGCTGGAGGGGCCCGTGCGGCTGATGGGGGCGGTGGTCGGCGGGCTGGCGGGGCTGCTGATCGATCCCCAGACCTGCGGACCGCTGCTGGCGGCCCTGCCGGCGGCCGAGGCACCCGCGGCCCTGGCGGCCCTCCGCGCCGCCGGCTTCGAGGCGGCGGCGGTGGTCGGGCGGGTGGTCAGCCGGCCGGGGGCTGCCGCCGCGTCACCAGCCCCCGGCGGATGAGATCCGCGGCGGCCTCCGGTGCCGCCAGGCCCCCCAGATCCACGGGGGTGATCGCATGGCCGTCCAGGTCGTGGTCGTAGCAGCGGTCGTAGTAATCGAGCATCTGCTCGCAGGCGGTGGCCCAGTCAGCGCGCTCGATCGCCTCGAGGGCCAGGGCGGTGCGCTGGGGCCCCAGCCGCTTGGCGATCCGCCGGGTGGCCTCCGCCAGGGCGAGCGGATCCTGGGCGCCGTAGATCTCCACCAGGTGGGCCACCCGCTCTGCCAGGGGCCGCTCCACCGCCAGCACCGGCGCGGCTTTCATCTGGTGCCACAGGCCCGCGGGAATGCGGCAGCGGCCCACCATGGCGCTCTCGGCCTCCAGCCAGATCTGCTCGGCGCCGGCCAGGGGGGCCAGGGCCGCGGCCAGCTGGTTCTCGTAGTGCTCGCTGCTGGGCTGCTCCGGCAGCCCGAGCCCGCCGAAGCTGCTGCCGCGGTGGTTGGCCAGGCCCTCCAGATCCACCACCGCCGCCCCCAGCCCCTGCAGGGCCAGCAGCAGTTCGGTCTTGCCGCTGCCGGTGCGGCCCCCCAGCAGCCGCACGGGCCAGGGCCGCTCGAACAGCTCCAGCACCCAGCGCCGGTAGCTCTTGTAGCCCCCCTCCAGCAGCAGCACCGGCAGCTCCAGCTGCTGGGCCAGCCAGGCGACACTGGCCGAGCGCATGCCGCCGCGCCAGCAGTGCAGCCGCAGGGGCGCCCCGGCCGAGCGGTCGCTCCAGGCCACCAGTTCGGCGGCCAGGGCCTCCATCCGCGGCCCCACCAGGGCCAGGCCCCTGAGCACGGCGGCCTGGCGGCCCTGCCGCTTGTAGAGGGTGCCCACCTCGGCCCGTTCCGCGTCACTGAACAGGGGCAGATTGGCGGCCCCGGGGATGTGGCCCTGGCGGAATTCGGCCGGCGTGCGCACATCGAGCAGCGCGCCACCAGCCGCCAGGAACGCATCGATGGGAAGGCTGGGTGCCATGGGGCTCGCGGCAGGGACGGGGGCGTCTGGCGATGACGAAGGCCGCGGGCCGGCACCCACCTGATCGCCATAGTGGAGCAACGGCCTGCTCGCCTGCCCAAGCCCGATGTTTCTCCGGATCCGCACCACCGCCACCGCCGCCCTGATGGGGGTGTCGCTGGCGCTGCTGCCCCTGCTGGCGCCCACCGCCGCCCCCCTGCCCGGCCTGCTGGCTCCGGCGGTGGCCCAGCAGAGCCAGAAGGTGCTGCGCATCGGCGCCATCCCCGACCAGAAACCCGAGATGCTCAACCGGCTTTACCCGCTGGTGGCCAATGAACTCAGCCGTCAGCTGGGGGTGAAGGTGGTCTACGTGCCGGTCGTGGATTACGCCGCTGCCGTCACCGCGTTCCGCACCGGTGGCCTGGATCTGGTGTGGTTCGGCAGTCTCACCGGGGTGCAGGCGCGCCTGCAGAAGCCCGGCGCCCTGGTGATCGCCCAGCGCGACATCGACGCGTCGTTCCAGAGCGTCTTCATCGCCAACAGGAGCAGCGGCCTCAAGCCGATCAGCAACGTCAAGGGGCTGGCGGAGCTGAAGGGCAAGCGCTTCACCTTCGGCTCGGAGAGCTCCACCTCCGGCCGCCTGATGCCCCAGTTCTATCTGAATCAGGCCGGGGTCAAGCTGAGCGATTTCGCCGGCGGAGCCCCCGGCTTCAGCAGCAGCCATGACGCCACGATCGCCCTGGTGCAGAGCGGCGCCTACCAGGCCGGTGCTGTCAGCGAAGAGGTCTGGCGCAGCAGCCTCAGCGAGGGCAAGGTCAACCGCGCCAAGGTGGTGCCGATCTGGAAGACCCCCGGCTATCCCAACTACCACTGGATCGCCCAGCCCGATCTCGACAAGCGCTTCGGCAAGGGCTTCACCGCCAAGATGAGGACGGCGATCCTCAGCTGGCGCCCCACCAACCCCAGGCAGAAGGAGGTGCTGGCGTTGTTCGGCGCCCAGCGGTTCATCCCCGCCAGTGCGGCGGCCTACAGCCCCATCGAGAAGGTGGGCCGCCAGATCGGCAAGATCCGCTGACCCCCCTCGGCCGCCGGCACCGCCGCGGCCCCAGGGCCGCCGGGCTGGCCCTGGTCGCCCTGCTGGGGGTGCCTGGGCCTGCGGCCGCCGGCGCCTGTGTGCCCGCCGGCGCCTGGGTGGAGCCCAGCGCTGCCGGTCCCCGGACCGTGGCGGCGGGCGACCTGCTGGATCGCCTGGCCCGTCGTCCGGTGGTGCTGCTCGGGGAACGCCACGACAGCGCCGCCCACCACCGCTGGCAGCTGGCCACCCTCCAGGCGCTGCAGGCGCGCAGCCCCGACCTGAGCCTCGCTCTGGAGATGGTGCCGCGGCGGCTGCAGCCGGTGCTCGACCGCTGGGTGGCCGGGGCCCTGAAGGAGCGCGCCTTCCTCGACGCCCTCGACTGGCGGGCCATCTGGGGCTACGACGCCGATCTCTACCTGCCGATCCTGCGTTTCGCCCGCGACCGGCGGCTGCCGCTCGTGGCCCTGAACGTGGAGCGCCGGCTGGTGCGGCGGGTGCGGGCCGAGGGGTTGGCGGCGGTGCCCGTCAGCGAGCGGGAGGGGGTGGGGCGACCGGCCCCGGCCAGCGCGGCCTACCGGGCCCAGCTGCACCGGCTCT
The DNA here is from genome assembly GCF_000316515.1 of Cyanobium gracile PCC 6307. Taxonomy (NCBI): domain Bacteria; kingdom Bacillati; phylum Cyanobacteriota; class Cyanophyceae; order Synechococcales; family Prochlorococcaceae; genus Cyanobium; species Cyanobium gracile. The sequence continues at coordinate 2,513,198 of NC_019675.1, forward strand.
GGCAGCACCATCCCTTCGTCCCCAGCAGCGGCCAGGGGTTGCCGGGGCTGGAGGATCCCTCCTTCGGCCGCTTCGTGGAGAGCCAGTTGCTGTGGGACCGGGCCATGGCCGAGGCCATCGCCGACCAGCGCCGCCGGCGCCCCGGCGCCCCGGTGGTGGCCCTGATCGGTAACGGCCACCTGGCCGGGGGTCACGGCGTGCCCCATCAGCTGCGGGCCCTGGGCCTGGCGGAGGCGGCCTGGTTGCTGCCCTGGGAGGCCAGCCTCGACTGCACGGCGCTGCAGCCGGGCCTGGCGACGGCGGTGTACGGCGTCGCGTCCCCGCCGCCGGCAGGCCTGCGGCTGGGGGTGTATCTGGAAACCCACGGCGGCCGGGTGGAGATCCAGCAGGTGGCTCCCGGCTCGCTGGCGGAGCGCTCCGGGCTGCGGGTCGGCGATGGCATCGCAGCGATCGATGGCCAGCCCGTGAGCAGCGCCCGCCAGGTGATCGAGCGGGTGGCCGCGCACCCCACGGGTCGGCCCCTGGGCCTCATCCTGCGGCGGGATGGGCGGCTGCTGACGCTGCAGCTGGCCCTGTCGGGCCTCTGAGATCCCTCGCCGCTTGCCGTACGTCGGCAGCAGAACCCGGTAGGCGATCAGGGCGCGATCCCGTACAGCTCTCTCACCTCCTCCAGCGGCTTGTCGAAGTCGTCCCAGGGGTCCCAGTCGCTGATCAGGTCGCGGCTCACCTTGCTGCCCCGTTCCAGGCCCTGGATGACTGCTTCCGGGGTCACATGATCCGTTTCGGCGTCGTTGAAGGGTGTGCTGCCGATCCCCAGCTGGAGCTGGGCCAGCGCGAACAGAATCGTGTAAAAGGGATCGTTGCGGCCGAAGCCGGCCTGGAAGCCGATCACGCCGCACTCCCCGGCCTGGCTGGGGTCGTAGTCGGCGAGCACGTGGCAGCAGTCGTGGCGCACCACCGGGGGCGGCGGGCCACCACGTTCACCGGGGACACTGAAGCCGTTGCTGTCGATGAAGGCAAGGTAGGCGCGGCCCAGGCTTGCCTCGGGATAGTCGGCCAGCTGGCGGTAGTGGGCGGCAAGCTTTGGGTCCTCCTGGTGGAGAAGATGGCGAGCAATCTGCAGGGCCCCATCGAGGCCCTCATCGCGGAGGTAGCTCAAGGTGGCTCCCTTCTGAAAGCCGCGTCTGGCGATGTCGAGGCGCACCAGATTGAACTGGCCATCGAGAACATGGCGGCAGCTGGTCACGACGGTGTCGCTGATGTCGAGGGCCGTTGCTGTGGCCTGCAACCATTGCAGCTGGGCGGTGCTGGGCTCCCGCTCCATCAGAGCCAGGACGGTCATGCCACGCAGGATCCGCTCGCGCCACTCGGGCTCCGGCACGGCCTCCGCCAGCTGCTCAGGGTCCAACGGCGTGATCGCCTCGAGTGGAATCGGCAGATGGATAAGGTGATCGCGGATGGCGGCAATGGTTCGGCGGGCCATGGCGCTGGGCGGGCCCTCCACAGCGGCGACCGCCAGCAGACTGCCCAGCCCGGCCCGACCGATGGCTTCGCCCCGACCAAGCGGCGGTTGAAGCTGGGGGATCGTTTCAGGCGAGGTCGTCACCGTCACTGATGGCATCGAACTTCGCTGCCAGCACCACATCGGAGCGGGTCAGTCCTTCTGGATCGTGGGTGTAAGTGGTGGCGGCCGCATATCCCCATCCCAGCTGGAAATCGGCATGGTGCCCCTGCTCCTCACAGATGGCTCCGGCATGGCGCACCCAGTGGAGTGCGGAGCTGAAATCCTGGAACGTCCAGACCTTGTGCAGATGATTTCCTTCGACCAGCTCCCAGCCAGGCAGTTCGCCCAGGAACCTGTTGATTTCATCGCTGGTCAATGGGGGGCCAACACCTTGGGCAGGGATGCAGAGTTCGTCCCGTAGGTTCATGATTCAATATCTTCCATCTTCCTGATATCAGGCTAACGACATTGGGGTCGGCTCGAGAGGTTTCATGGATGGGCAGAGGACGCATCCAAGGCGCAGATCGACCGCACATGAGAGGCTGGAGCATTGTTCAGCCAGGCGCCTGGGAGAAAAGGGATGGCCGCTCTTTCCCAGGCTGATCGCCTTCCCTCCCTGGAGGCTGACATCGGCGCAGGCCTTTGGTGAGGCCTTTGCTGAACTCCACTGCACCGTGCCGCGTCTGCCGTATCGATCATCATCGCGAACTGGGCACCAACCCCATCCTGCCAATCCTGGCGATGCATCTCCGGGGTTTGGCACTGCCTATTGAAGCGGATTCGCCAAGGCCAATCGTTGGGCACCTTCCAGATCGCAGCAGCAGCACACTTTCAACAAGTTGTGACATTTGGAGGCGATGTGATGGCTCGTCGATCAAAGGATCAACTGACAGGGCCGCTGCAAGCAGGCCCTGCAGGCTCATCTGTGGGCACTGCGCTGGCGCAGCAAGGGAGTAGCAGCAACCGGCAGTTTTCTGAAACGTAGCCAGGAATCAGTGGTGAGGAACCGAGAAAGTGGAATCGTTGACTCAGAAGAGAAGCTTTCGGGATCAGAGCCACAAGGCCGAGCCTGTTCAAAGCGTTGAGCCTTGGTGGTGCCGTGGATAGGAGGCATATCTACAGCAGTCAGACACCACTTTCATGCCCATACTGAAGGAAGAGGAGCAATGGCGTGACAAGTGAAAAGATTCGATTTGGCAGCGATCTGGCCGCTCCATAGGCTCTGGCATTGATCCCAACACTTGCGGACTCGATCATGAACAAGCTCCAGTTCAAAGGTGAATGGCATGAGTTGAAAGGAAAGCTCAGGCAGAAGTTCGCCGATCTCACCGATAACGACTTGGATTTCGCCGAGGGCCAGGAAGAGGAATTGCTTGGCCATCTGCAGAAGACGCTCGGCAAGAGCCAACAAGAGATTGCCCAGCTGGTTAACACCCCTTAGGAGACCCGTCATGCTGAACTACTCCATAACCTTTTTTGTCATTGCGATCGTCGCTGCCGTCCTGGGCTTCACAGGTATCGCTGGCTCAGCTGCGAGTATTGCACAGGTGCTGTTTCTTGTGTTCCTCGTGCTTGCCGTGGTCTCTTTCCTCACCGGCCGGCGTGGCGTGACATGAATGACTGCCTGAATCACGATGTTCTGATCTGATCATTGAGCTGCCTGGGTAGGCAGCGTTGATTGTCACAGTTTTCTTATCGCTAAACCTTCTTTCCCCCTCGCCATCGTCACCATGAACCACCAACGTCGTTTTCTGCGCTAGCTGGCCGCCACTTGCTTTGGCCTGGCGCCAAGGACTTCGAGGACATGGCCGGAATGGGTTGAGCCAGGACCCGCGGCGCGGTCTGGCACCACGCGTGAAGAACCAGGCCGGGCCGCTCACCTCTAGAGGTTTTCCACTTCGTTCGTTGATCAGATCGACTGTGCGACCAATAGCCATCGATTCTTTGATTCCCCAACGCACAACCACAATCACTTGAAATGAGGTAGACTATGATTTACACGATTATCGTTGTTCTCGCCGTTCTCTGGCTTCTGGGAGTGGTTAGTTCCTTTACAGCAGGCGGACTGATTCATCTGCTGTTAGTCATTGCTTTGGTTCTTCTGGTAGTGAATCTCCTGCAGGGACGAACGGTCTAACCATGAGGTGGTCTGGGTTTTCTGGACAGTCCCCATCGGGCACCCGTTCAGGGGGCGGGATGAAACTCAGATCCATTGCCCTGCCATGGATCTGCCCCTCTGACTGTCGCTTGAAGATCTCTCAAGACCAGCGCCGTTGCTCCAACGGTCCCCATTTCAGGCCTGGCAACCAGCCGCAGGCAATACGGGTAGCGCCTCGTAGAGCCGTACACGCCATATCAACCCCCCTGAACGTGTACGATAAAGAAAAGAATTCATGATGACTATTCAGCGCAACTTGGATTGACTCCGCTTTCCACGGATTTCGAACAGCCGCTCGACCTTGGGAATAAATGACAAGATTACCAATGCTAAAAGAGTACTCAGGATGGCCGTCACTTCCCGGCCCATGCCTGATGCTATGCCAATTGCCGCCGTTAGCCATATGCTTGCCGCCGTAGTCATCCCCTTAGTCTCCTCTTGTCGACTTCCCATAATGATGGATCCTGCCCCAAGGAAACCCACCCCAGCGGCCAATCCATGCATCACATTGGTTAAATCGGCAACAGTGGCTCCCGCTTGTTGAGGAATAAGAACAAAGAGCGCCGCCCCGAGAGAAACAAGCATGTGCGTTCGCAACCCTGCCGTCCGGCCCTTCAACTCTCGGTCATATCCAAGTAGACCACCAAGTATCGCAGCAAGCATGATGCGGAAAATGATGCGAATAAAATGAGACAGATCGGTGATCTCGGAGAACTCAGATAGCACGGTATTCCATATCACTTGCCACATACTCTTAGACGCAACTTGGCTTGACTGTACGTCATCCACTTCCACCACGAGACTTCCTGGCGCTACTCCTAAGTAGGGACTCCTGAAAAGCCAGGTACCCATTCACGGGGCGAGATGCTGAGTCTCGGCACTTCGGCTCCCATGGTCATCAAGCGAGGCTGCAGATCTGCTCTGCTGATGCCTCAGGTGCTGCGCGTTCGCCCCACCTGCTGGGAGCGCCTTGTTCAACTGCTGGAGATCACAAGCGGTGAGCTGCTACCTGATCAGAAGATCCCGCAGCTGACATCACGTCGAGAGCTGGGCCGGGCTGAGGCCCTGAAGCTTTGGGTGGAGAAACGCCAGGCGGGCTGGGCGCCCTGCAACCCCCAGTGGTGCTCCCCACGACCGCCCAGAGCGATCCACCCCCACCAAGCTGAATCAAGAAACGATGGCCACCTCCTTGCCGATGAGCAGCAGCCACCAGCCACGGCGATACCGCCTGGTGGATCACCACGGCCAGCCCCACCTTGAGCTCGATGAGCACTTCGAGTCGATCGAGGATGCCTGGGCGTTCGCCACCGACTGGTGGCAGCAGCAGCAACCCGCTGGCGCACCAGAGACCCAGGTGGGGCTTGGTTTGGAGGTGAGCACCGAGAACGTCTTCCGCGTGCTATGCATCAAGGCCCGCGGCCACCGCGACCTGGTGACGTTGGTTGGCCATGCCGCCGAGATCAGCGCCAATGAATGGGTAACGGTCAGCCGCACCTGGGTGTGCAGCCACGAGCACGGCCAGCAGTTCAAGGCCTCCTACCTCAGGGCCTCCGCTCCAACCACCGCCGAGGGGATCGAGAAGTACCTGGGTTCGGGGATGATCCGCGGGATCGGCCCGACCTACGACGGTGACACCCTGGCGGCTGAGCCGGCGATCTTCCTACCCACTCTGCTCTGAGATGAGCGCCGCAGGGATGTAGCCAGAACCATCCCCTGGGCGGAGCAACGCCTGGGCCTTGAACTCACCCCCAGACAGAAGGCGCCGACCGGACGATCAACCCACTCAGGCCCACCACCTACACCAGCGTCTGCGGCCCGCTGATCTGGCGTGGCGGCCATCGCAGAGCGGGCAGCGGTGGGACAGACCGCAGCGGCAGAGCTGATGCACTCCCGCTGGCAGCTCCAGGGGAATCGGACCCGCAGAAGGCGGAGCCGATTCAGCCATGGCATTCACAGCCACAGCTGGCGTGGCAGGGCTCACCGTTGGGGTGCCCTTTGGCGCAGACCTCGCTGCAGAACAGCAGGGCGCCGTTGCGGAACGGACTGTCCTCTTGCACCGTGCAGTGACAGCCCGGGCAGGCGCACTGCAGCGTGGCGGGTTTCTCCAGGGTCGTGGTCATGGACTCTCCTTGCTCTGTGCCGATGGGCCCAGTCTGGTGCCGCCGGCGCCGGGGAGGAACGGCTTGCCGTACTGACAAGCCGGGCTCCTGGATCTATTAATGAATCAGAGGCCACGACCAGGGCAGCGCGAGCCCAGACCCTGCAACCGGCCCAAGGGCGCTCGATACGGGGCGCCCTTCTCATTGTTGACGGGTTCGGCGGTGACTATCCCCCAGAGTCATTTCCGGTCACCCCCTCCAGGAGTGCACATCTCGGGCTGTGCGCGTCTCAGGGTCTGAGCATCACGGCCAACCATGGTCGGCGATCGGCGGGTCTGTCCGGGTCGCTGGCCCTACCGGGTCGCTGACCAAGCCGTCGTAACCGGAAGCCATACGCCAGGGCCTCGGCATGGATCGCCTCCGAATTGGCGGGGTCGACACCCAGCAGGCCCGCCAGCAGTTCATGGCGGAGGGGCAGGCCGTCGCGTGAACTCTCCATCAGGACCCTTGCGACGGTGAGGTCATCAAGGGGGGCGACGGGCTCGGCCTCGGAAGGCTGCTGCTGGGCGACGGCTTCCACCAGCGCCCGATCCATGGCCTCCCGCTGCTCAGCCGTCAGGACGGCGGCGACATCAGCTGAGCCAGGAATCTGCACAGCAGCGGGAGCGATGCCCAGCCATTCGATCAGCTCCAGTGCGGCGGTGCGGCCGATACCGACCCGGTCGATCCACTCATCAAGGCGGATGGGCTCGTTGTAGTTGCTGTCCATCGTCAGGTCCAGGCACGGTTCAGGATCGAGAGCTGGATGGGGCGGGTCATCAAGGCTCCAGTTCCAACATATCCACCATCCACCCCCGAGACTGTGATGAAATTCGATGGGATGAGCTGATCCTTTCCTGGCCGAGGAGGCGGAGCATCTTCTCGTCGCTCAGGCGAAAGTTCGGCAGCTGATCCAATATCTGTAGCTGCGCGATCCTCCAAAGACACTCCGGAGGGACGACCTGTCAAAAGCCTTTACATTCTGTTTTAGTGGGGCGAAGACTCTTGAATCAACCATGACTGACTCCACCTCCCGCTGCGGATTCACCGCCTTCGGCGAAACCTGGAGTGGTCGAGGCACCATGCTCGGTGAGGCGTCTGGGTTTTCAGGACAGGACCTATCGTTAACCAATGTGGTGGGGGCGCCGCTCCTGAATCGGGCTCCGACCCATGAGCAAACGCCGCACCCAGTGCCCCGAGTTCAAGGCCAAAGCCCCGATGGAGGCGATCAGTGGTTGCAAGACTTTCCAGAGGATCGCCGCCGACAAGGCCATCGATCAGTTCAATTTCTCAGTGGTCCCATGATTCACCAACTGCTGCGTTCACGGTCCAAGAGCTGGTGAGCAGGCCGCTAGGTAAGGCTGTCCCCCGAGAACGTTGGATCAGGCCAGTTCCCTGGGCCAGTAGTGGAAGCCTGAGAGCAGGTGCATTCAGCAGGACGCCCTCATCGAGATGATCCGCCACCCCAGTGCCTGACTGATCGATGTCAGTCGGGCACTGGGGTGGCGATGCATGGGACGCGAGGTCTTGGGACGGGCGGTGAAACCCCGACCCTGGCGACCTAACACCCGATCATCAGCTGATCAACCTGGTGGGAGTACACACCTAGCTGCCTCCCCTCCTTCTTTGTATGGGGAGCGCAAGTGGAATAGCTGGTTTCGGGAAGTGCCCTGCATGGATCCGCTGAAATGAAGCAGAACTGCGCACGGTCCGCATCAAGTCGCCCAGGCCAGAGGATGGCCGAGTAATATCCTTGATGCAGCAGACTAACTGCAGGAGAATTTAAGGAAGGCTAAAGATCATTGGTGAATCAATGACTGTGTTCCTGAGCAGACTTGGAGGACACATCCTTATCAAATGGATGTGAACACCCTCATAGGAGTCAGTCATGGGTTTGGGAAAAGACATCAAAGCCACCGCCAAGAACATCGAAGGCAAGGTTCAGGAGACCACTGGCAACATCACCGGTGACAAGAAGGACCAGCTGGCGGGAAAGGCCAAGCAAGCCCAGGCCAGCGGTGAACATGCCGTGGAAGACCTGAAAGACTCAGTGCGAGACGCTACCAACTAAAAGTCGCTCCATTAGTGAGTCGGTTCTCCAATCAGTTTTATGGTGCCCCACGCAATCGGTTTAACGCTTGCCGATTCAGCTCAAGGAGTTCGCTGAAGAACCCAGCGAGACTTGCGAAATTGGGGCAACTGCCCCATTCGTGAGGCGTGGCCAGCAGGAGCGCAGCGGCTCCTTATACCTTGTTTTCCCCTCGCCATCGTCACCATGAATCACCAACTTCGTTTTCTGCGCCAGCTGGCCGCCACTTGCCTTGGCCTGGCCTTCAGCCTGCTGGTGTTGATCGCCACGCCATCCTTGAGCGCTCCTGTCCAGGCCTCAGGAACCTTCACCCTCAGCGCCTCCCCCTTGCCCCTTGCCGCCATCGCCGGACGCGTCAAGGCTGGCGCCAAGGACTTCGAGGGCAAGACCCAGGAATCGATTGGCAAGGTCACTGGGAAAAAGGGAGATCGCCTCGCCGGCAAGGCTAAGCAAGTTGAAGCTAAAGGCCGGAATGCTGTTGAAGACGTCAAGGGCAAGGCCGGGATGGGCTGAGCCAGGATCAGCGGCGCGGCCTGGCACCATGACTGAAAATGCCTGGCCGGGCCATTCCCCTTTCATTGAGGGAGACCCTGTCGCGAGTCCATTCGATTCACCAGTGGGTACTTCCTCAGCGATCCTTCGATGGAAGATCAGTGATTGAGATGCCCACCATGCGGCGCTTTGCTGGCATCAGCTTGATCAGCGAGCGTATCCCGGATGAGGCCTGGATCCCGGCGTTCCGCCATCTGCTCGAGAAGCACAGCCTCGGTGAGGAGGCTTTTGTGACGAGGAATGCGCACCTCACGGCCATGGGAATGGCCATGAGCCAGGACACAATCATTGATCCAACCCTAACCCAAGGCGCTGTTGCAGTGCGATCACAGCTTTGCCAATGCCCCGCTTGCCACGTCCACCACAGAAGAAGCTCTCACCCAGCCATTGAGCCACAGCATTGCAGTGTCCCCAGAGGCCATGTGGCGTCAGTGCAGCACCCTTTAGAGGAAGGTCATCCAGGCGGGCGTAGATGATCCAGCCCCCGGCACTCTTTATCACAAGCTGTTGGCACGTGGATCAATCGGCTGGGTCATGGGGAAGGCATTCCCCTCAGCTCATATCAACACCTTCGATGGAATCAAGTTCTGTTGCTAGAGCGATATCAGCTCGGGTGAGTCCTTCAGACTGGTGGGTGTAGGTTATCGCTTCCGCATAACCCCAGCCCAGCTTGAAATCGGCATGGTGGCCCTGTTTCTCACAGATGGCGCCAGCGTGACTCACCCAGTCGAGGGCTGAGCTGAAGTCCTGAAAGGTCCAGGCTTTGTGTAAGTGATGGCCATCGACCAGATCCCAGCCTGTGAGTACGCCAAGGGAATCTTTGATCTCATCTGGAGTCAGGTTGGCACCAATATCCTCAGGGGAGCTGTTGGCCTTGTTGGCTAAAACCATCGTCAGTTCGTTTAAAATGGGCTATGCTCAACCTAGCGAGGGAGAGGCCGGCTGAAGGGGTTTTTCTGCTTGCTGAAGCCGCTGTCAAGGTGCTGATCTGCGGCGCATATGGCGCTTCGTATCTTGCGCTCATCCGTTCAAAGCCAGCAGCCTGTAGTGGAAAGCAACCGATGAGATCATGCTCCCTTGACCTCGGCGTTGACCACGATCACCAACCGCGTCAGCCTCCCAGTGAAAACTCAGTATTACGCCGCATCCAGCCTGGATGGATTCATCGCAACCACGGATAACTCCCTGGACTGGTTACTTCAGTTCGGTGAAGCGGAAGGTCCAGGCTATAAGAACTTCCTGGCTGAAGTTGGGGCGATTGCCATGGGTTCAGCCACCTATCAGTGGCTGGTGGATCATTACATCAAAGCTGGAACGCCGGAAGAAAAGCCCTGGCTCTACACCCAGCCCACGTGGATTTTCACGAGCCGCAAGCTTGCCTCCGTCCCCAACGCGGATCTGCACTTCGTGGAGGGTGCTGTCACGCCTGTGCACCAGCAGATGGTCGCCGCTGCGATGGGGAAGAACATCTGGATGGCCGGTGGGGGCGAACTGGCCGGTCAGTTCTTCGATGCCGGCCTGCTGGATGAGCTGATCATTCAGGTGGCCTCCGTGACCCTGGGCCAGGGATTGCCGCTCCTCCCCCGGCGGATCGCCTTCCCGCCCCTGAGGCTCACATCGGTGCAGGCCCTGGGTGGGGCCTTTGCCGAACTCCACTACGACGTGCCCCGTCAGTGTGAGGGCGAGAGGGCTGGCACCTGATCCGCCTGCGGTCGGCTGATCCGGTTTCCACGGCTCACCTACCAGGGCAGCACCTGGCCGTTGGCGTGCCAGAACGTGCCGCTCGTCTCTAGGGTCAGGGCGTCGATGCGGGCCAGCAGGCCGCGCACGGACGCCTCCGGCGTGATGCCCTGGGCGCTGAAGCCCGTCATGCGGGTGCTCACCAGGCCGGGATGGAGCAGGGCCACGGCGATGCCGCGGGGGCGAAGGTCGATGGCCAGCGACCGGCCGGCCATGTTGAGCGCCACCTTCGACATCCGGTAGCCATAGGAGCCGCCGGAGCCGTTGTCATCGATCGAGCCCATGCGGCTCGTCATCAGGATCACCTTGGCGCCCTCGCCCAAATGGCCCAGCAGGGCGCGTGTGAGCCGCAGGGGGGCGATGGCGTTCACCTCGAACTGGCGCCGCAGGCTCTCGGCATCGAGGGCCCCGAGGCTGGTGGATTCCAGGATCCCGGCGTTGAGGATCAGGGCATCGAGGCTCAGGCCGCCCAGCCGCTTCACCAGGGCGGCGATGGCGGACGCCTCGGTGAGGTCGATCCCCGCCTCGATGCGCACCCCCAGGCTCTCCAGCTCGGGAGACGGGGTGCGGCAGACCGCCACCACCGTGTCGCCCCTGGCCTGGAGCTGGCGGCAGTACTCCAGGCCGATGCCGCGGTTGGTGCCGGTGATCAGGACGGTGGCCATGGGGACGGGGCGGCGGTGGGACGGCTGGCTGGATCGTATGGGGCTCAGCCCTCCTCCCAGCGGAACCCCTGGTCATCCCAGGCCCTGGGGTCCTCGATCGGCTCGAGGTGGGTCAGCACATCGCTGCGGGGCAGGGCGACGGCGATCTCCTGCTCCAGCCGCTCGCAGAGGTCATGGCCGGCCTGCACGGTCCAGCGGCCCGGCACCAGCACGTGCAGGGCGACGAAGCGGCGCGAACCCGCCACCCGGGTGCGCAGGGCATGGAAGCGGATTTCCTGCGATGCATGGGAGGCCAGCAGCGCCTCCAGCTTCTCCTGTTCGTCGATGGGGAGCGAGCGGTCGAGCAGGCCGGTGGCCGTCTCCCGCAGCAGATTCCAGCCGGTGAGGGCGATGTTGAGCGCCACCGCGATCGCGATCAGCGGGTCGAGGATCGTCAGCCCGGTGAGCTTCACCAGGCCGATCCCCAGCAGCACGCCGGCGGAGGTCCAGACGTCGGTGAACAGATGGTGGGCGTCGGCCCGCAGGGTGATCGAGTGGAAGTGGCGGGAGGCCCGCAGCAGCAACCAGGCCACCACGCCGTTGAGCAGCGTGGCCACCAGGGAGAGGGCCATGCCCAGCCCCAGCTGCTCCAGCGGTTCCGGCTGCTGCAGCCGCCCCACGGCGGCGTGGATGATTGCCAGGGCCGCCAGCACGATCAGCACGCTCTCCAGGCCGCTGGAGAAGTACTCGGCCTTGAAATGGCCGTAGTGGTGGGTGCGGTCGGCGGGCTTGGCCGCCAGGCTGAGGGCCCAGAAGGCCCCCAGGGCCGCCACCAGGTTCACCCCGGATTCCATCGCATCCGAGAGCAGGCCCACCGAGCCGGTGAGCCTCCAGGCCGCGGTCTTGAGCACGATGGTGGCCACCGCCGCCGCCACCGACAGAAGGATGTAGGAGCGGGGGGACGTAAAGAGCATGGATTCGGACCGGGCGGCAGGGGCAGGAGGCCGCCCGGCCATGCTCGCCCAGCCTGGCCACGGCGTCGCGTGGGGTCGCGGTTTGGCCCGTTCAGGGGCGCCGTTCGGCCACCAGCAGCAGGCCCCCCATGATCGAGAGGTTCTTGAGCAGCGCGATCCGCTCCTGGGGGTCGGCCACATCGCTGTGGAACAGCAGGGTGGTGGGCACCAGGAACAGCAGCAGCAGGATCGCCCCGAGCCGTGCCCGGATGCCGCTGATCACCAGCACCGACCCCACGGCCATCAGCGCCACGGCCGCCGCCAGGAGCACCGGCGCCAGGGGGATGCCCCGGCCGGCGATCATCCCGGCCACTCCGGCGAAGCCGGTCAGCTTGCCGATCACCGCGTGCAGGAACACCAGGCACAGGAGCACCCGGGCGATGCCATCGAGGAGGGAGGACCTGGATCCGCTGGAGGTTGTCATCGGTGGCCGCGGGGGCGGGATGGGGGGGCGATGGGCAGATTCTGCTGGGGCTCCCCCCGGCCTGACGAGCCCGGGGGCCGGGCCGGATGGCTGGCAATCTGGTCCCGACGTTCGCGCTGTTCGCCCCCCCATGGCCGCCGGTCCCGCCACCGCCGTGCTCGCGCTGCGGGGCGTCCGTGTCAGCGGCCGCGGGCGGCCCCGGCTGGAGGACGTCGACCTGAGCCTGGCCCCCGGCGAGCGGGTGGCGCTGCTGGGGGCCAGCGGTGCCGGCAAGAGCACATTGATCGCGGTGGCCAACGGCCTGCTGGTGCCGGCGGCGGGCACGGTGCTCTGGGAGGGCCAGCCCCCCGCCCGCTCCCGCCGCGGCCGGCGGCGCCAGCAGGCCCGCATCGGCACCCTCTGGCAGGACCTGCGCCTGATCGAGGAGCTGACCGTCCAGCAGAACCTCAACGCCGCCCGCCTGGCCCGCTGGGGCTGGCCCCGGGCCCTGCTCAACCTGCTGCTGCCGCTCGACACCGAGGCCTGCGCGGCGGCCCTGCGGGCGATGGATCTGGATCCGGCCCTGCTGGAGCAGCCGGTGACGGCCCTCTCCGGCGGCCAGCGCCAGCGGGTGGCGATGGCCCGGCTGCTGCGCCAGGAGCCCACCCTGCTGCTGGCGGATGAACCCCTGGCCAGCCTCGATCCGCGCCTGGCCGGCGAGCTCCTGGCCCTGCTGCTGGCCCAGGCCGTGGCCCCCCGGGCCCTGCTGCTGAGCCTGCACCGCCCCGACCTGCTCGCCGGCTTCGATCGGGCCGTGGGCCTCAAGGACGGCCGGGTGCTGTTCGACGGGCCGGTGGCGCAGGTCAGCGAGGCCCTGCTGGCGGACCTTTACGGGGGCACACCGCCCGGCGTGGCCCCTTGAAACCGGCGCCGCCGCTGCTGATGCTGCTGCCCGCCCTGGTGCTGGCGCCCCTGGCCGTGCTGCTGCCGCCGCTGGTGCACGGGGGCGGCTGGGAGCTGATCGGCGGCTTCCTGGTGGCGGCGGTGACGCCCTCCCTGGATCCCGTGGTGCTGACGTCGCTGCTGAAGGGGCTGGGGGTGACGGCCGGCATGGCCCTGCTCGGCTGGGCCGGCAGCCTGGTGCTCGGCCTGCTGCTGGGGGCGGCCAGCTCCCGCACCGTGTGGCGCACCCTGACGGGCAGCGGCGTGCCGGCGGAACTGATCCGCCGCCTGCTGGCCCTGCCCCGGGCGATCCATGAGCTGATCTGGGGCCTGCTGCTGCTCCAGCTGGTGGGGCTGCAGCCGGCGGTGGCGGTGCTGGCGATCGCCCTGCCCTTCGGGGCCCTGGTGGCCCGGGTGCTCTCCGACCTGCTCGATGCCCTGCCCACCACGGGCCTGGAGGCCCTGCGGGCGGCGGGGGCCCCGGCCCCGGCGGCCCTGCTCACGGCCCTGGGGCCGGCCCTGCTGCCCGGGGTGCTCAGCTACGGCGGCTACCGGCTGGAGTGCGCCCTGCGCAGCGCCACCCTGCTGGGGGTGTTCGGCCTCGGGGGCCTGGGCACCGACCTCAAGCTGACGCTGCAGTCGCTGGCGTTCCATGAACTCTGGAGCGGCCTCTGGCTGCTGCTGGCGGTGATGCTGGCCCTGGAGGCGGGCATCAGCCTGCTGCGGCGCCGCTGGCTGGTGCCCGGCCGGTTCGTGCTGGCCCGGCGGGGGGTGGGCGAGCGCAGCCGCGAGATGCTGCTGGCCCTGGTGGCCCTGCTGCCCCTCTGCGTCGTGGTGGGCCGGGCCCTGGGGGTGGATCCGGCGGCCCTGCTCCGCTGGCAGCCTCTGCCGGGCCTGGGGGCCGGCGACTGGGCCGCCACCTGGGCCCTGCCCTGGCCCCGGCTGGTGGGGGGCACCCTGCTGCTCACCGCCCTGGCGGCCAGCCTGGCGGTGGGGCTGGCGCCGCTGCTGCTGCTGGTGGTGGCGCCGGTGGGCTGGGCGCGGCAGGGGCTGCGGCTGCTGTGGGCCCTGGGGCGCCTGTGGCCGCCGCCGCTGACGGCCCTGCTGCTGCTGTTCGTGCTGGAGCCGGGGGTGATCACCGCCGCCCTGGCCCTGGGCTTCCACAACCTGGGGGTGCTGGGCCGGCTGCTGCTGGAGAGTGTCGACGCCACCGATCCAGCCGCTGAGGAGGCCCTGGCCTGCGGCGGCAGCGGGCCGCGGCTGGCCCTGCTCTATGGCCGCTTCAGTGCCCTGGCCCGGCCCTACCTGGCCTACGGCGCCTACCGGGCCGATGTGATCCTGCGGGAATCGGTGGTGGTGGGCCTGGTGGGGGCGACCGGGTTGGGCAGCCAGTTGCTGGAGAGCCTCAGCTCCTTCGCCTGGGACCAGCTGCTGGCGCTGGTGGCGGCCTACGCCCTGCTCACCCTGGTCGGCGAGGACCTCAGCGACCGGGCGCGCCGTCGCTGGTTGCAGGCGGCCTGAGGGGCCGCCTGCGGCGCCGGCTAAGGTGCTGCTGAGCAGGACGCGCCCCCCGTCGGGCACCGGCAGCGCCCAGGCCACCTGATCCAGAGCCTTGTCGGCCAGGGTGGCGCCCTTGAGATCGGCGAAGAAGGTGCCGCGCTGCTCCGCACTCACCTGCAGGGGGATGTTCGTGAGGGAGCCCGACAGCGAGGAGAGTGAGAGTTCCACGTAGCCCAGGACTTCATAATCCAGGCTCTCGACCTTGTCGGGTGTCGGCTGCACCAGGAGCTGGGCGGTGGCCGACGCGGGCAGACTCAGGGGGGAAAGCGGAACTTGTTGGCCGTCGACGTTGGCTCGAGCGCACTGGCAATGTTGGTGCCGGACGTGTCAAGGAATGAAATGCTGCCTTCCAGCCCGGAGCCGGAATTGGTGCGGGCGGTGAACACCACGGAGAGCGGCAGATCGGTGAGGCTCGTATTGGAAATCGTCAGGAAGTAGCCGATGATCACATTGCGGCTGAGGCTGGCGATCGGTCCTGGGATGCCGCTCGGAAGCTGCGGTTTGGCAAGCAGTTCGAAGGTGGAGATGATGGCCATGGGGTGCTCGATGATGGAGATCAATCGCAGGCAGGGAAGATCACACAAAACCGAAACGAACAACACCGGAACGTCTCAATCCCGGCGATGACGATGGGCCCCGTAGGAGGGCCTGCCTGTGGACGCTTTTCCTCAATAGTCCGAGCCGAGGTGACAGTTCCTGCATGCAATGGATCGATCTCACGGTTGTGTCTTCGAGGTGACTCGGACCTGTCACGACGATGCAGAAGACCTGCAACGGAGGACGTTTGTCTTCCTGTCGCATGGTCGTAGAACATCGCCCATCGACCATCGCGCACTGCCGATGTCCCTTACCGTTCAGCCATTGCATTTTCAGCCGCTGCATTTCTGCTGGGCTGCCCTTCATCCCCGGCCCAGGGGTGTGGTCGTCTTCATCGGCGGTGCCTTCTTCGGCACCTTCCCCACCGTCTTCTACCGAAGGTTCCTGTCCCTGCTCCATGCCGAGGGATACACGGTGGTGGCCCTGCCGTTCCGCTTCTCCTTCCGCCACTGGTCCATCGCCCTCAGCCTGGTCGCCTATCAGGACGAACTGCGCCGGGAGCTCGCCGAGCTGGCCACCCGCCTCGGCCATGCGCCCGACCCCTACGTCGATTGGAAACCGTTCACCTGGATCGGCCACAGCCTCGGCTGCAAGTACCTTGCCCTGCTGGAGCTGCTCAGCGATCTGGAGCTCGAGGCCCTGCGGCGAGCCCTGGCCGATTGCATCGGCGCCGATCAGGCCGGACGGCTCATTGCCGCCCTCTCCTCGGAGCCCCTCGACCACCAGTCCCTCCACAACCAGCCCACCCTGCTGCTCGACCCGGTGATGGCGGACCTGGAGGACGCCGTGCCACTGCCATTTCTGCAGAAGCTGCTGAACCGCTGGATCCGGGTGTTGCCGTCACGGTCGGAAAGCTTCTGCATCGTCGGGAACTCGCGCCTGTTCAACCTCACCTCCATCGTCGGCTTCGGCAGCCGGCTGGCGGCCACCACGGTGGCGTCCTTCGTGGACCTGCTGGGGCCGCGGCTCCGTCACCTGATCCGGCTCGAGCCGCGTGATCACCTGGCGATCATGGGCGTCGGCCATACGGACATGGAGGTGGTATCCGCCGTCAGCGACTGGTTGAACCAGGAGCCCGCGTGGCACGCCTCCGGAGAATGACGCAAGGTGAGCCCCCCGGCGCCGCTGCGAAGCCTCTGCGATGCCTCTGACGCGATCCGCTCCCGACACCCAGGGCCCACCCTTCCACTACCGGTTTCTGCATCGCGTCGCGCCGGCGGCCCGAACCGGCTTCCTGGAGCTGGAGGAACGGCTGCGGACCGCGGCCCGCGGCTATCCGGGCTTCGTCGAGGAGAGTCTGCCCCTCCCCCTGGGCCAGGCCGACAACGGCGAGCTGCTCTACGAGTCGGCGCTCACCTTCGCCACCCTGGCCGATTTCCTGGGCTGGATGGACAGTCCGGAGCGGCGGAGCCTCCTCAACCCGGCCGAGCGCGGGGGGTACCGCCAGGCCGGCGCAGGCGACTGGGACGGCCATGCCCGCCACCAGTGGCTGAGCGCCGCCGCGGCCTGATCGCCCGTCGCCGGTGGACGTCAGTAGCGGACCCGGTCGGGCAGGGCCTGGTACTCCTTCCAGACCTCCACCGCCTCCTCCCTCAGGATCTGGGTGAGCCGGATCGAGCGTTGCTCCTTGGGCAGGGCCAGCTGCTCGTAGATCGGGCGGTCGTCGAAGTCGCCGTATGCGAGGGCGTCCTCCACCGTGGCGGCGTAGACCACCTCCTCAATGCCGGCCCAGTAGCAGGTGGCCATGCACATCGGGCAGGGTTCGGCGGAGGTGTAGAGGATGCAGCCGGGCAGCTTGAAGCTCTGCAGGGTGATGCAGGCCAGCCGGATCGCCTCCATCTCGCCGTGCCAGGTGGGGTCGTGGCTGGCCACGACGCGGTTCATCCCCTGGGAGATGACCACCCCATCCCTGACGATCACCGCCCCGAAGGCCCCGCCGGTGCCGTACTCCAGGGCCGCTTTGCGGGACAGGTCGATCGCCTGGCGGATGAACGTCTCGTGGTCCGGCGTCGCTGCAGCCATGAACGTTCCCCCGGACGGCTCAGCGTACGCGCGCCGTCCCGGCCAGCTCCAGGCCATCGGCCAGGGGGATCCCCTCCCGCTGGAAGCGGGCCACCAGACGCCCCTGCAGCTCGCGGGAGCAGGCCCACTGCTCGCCGGCCACGGTGGTCAGCAGCATGCTCACGGTGATGCCCAGCGGGCCGGTGGCGCTGACGCCCCGCAGCAGGGGGGGCGTCAGCAGCCTTGGCCCCCAGGCGGGGTCGGCGTGGAAGGCGGCGAGCTCCTCGGCCACCACCGCCAGGGCCTGGTCGATGGCGCTGCAGCGGTGGGAGAGCAGCAGCTTCACCTCCTCGCCGGAGCGCAGCTTGGTGTGGTTCACCACCCGGTCGAAGGCGCTGTTCTGGACCACGGCCATCCGGTGGTCGAGGCAGCGCAGCTGGGTGCTGAGCACCCCCACATCCACCACGTCGCCCTCGAGGCCGTCGATCTCCACCCAGTCGCCGATGGCGTAGCGGTCTTCGATCAGCACGGCGAGGCCGGCGACGAAGTCCCGCAGCAGCCCCTGGAACACCAGGGCCAGGCCGCCGAGGAGGGCGCCACCGGCCAGCAGCAGGGAGGAGGAGGCGGCGCGGATGCCGGGAATGTCGATCAGGATCCAGCCCGCCGCCACCAGGAGACAGGCCAGATCGATGAGGCGGTGGCTCACCCGCAGCAGGCTGCGGTGGCGCTGCTCCCGCCGCGCCTGCTCCTCCACCGGCACCCTGGCCCCGTCGGCCCACTGGTGCAGCAGAAAGGTGGCCAGGGAGCGCACCAGCAGGGCGACCAGCCCCACCACCAGCACCTTGAGGAGGGAGTGAACCGGCTGCAGCAGCAGCTGCAGGCCGAGGGGCACCTTGCCCGGGACGGCCATCACCCCCAGGGCCAGCATGGCCATCAGCTGCAGCAGTAACGCCATCAGCAGCACCAGCCCGAGGGCCTGGTGCAGGAGCAGCCGCTGGTCCAGGGCCCGGTCCGGCGCCGGGTCACGACGGGCCTGGAGCGTGGCGCCGCGTCGGCGGTTCTGGCGCCAGAGCCAGACGGTGGCGGCGACGAACAGGACCAGCACCAGTTCCACCAGGACGGTGACCTGCCAGCGGCGGCGCAGGTCGGCCGGCCGCATCACCCGGCGGGCATGGCGCAGGCGGCTCTGCAGCCGTTGCTGCCAGCGTTCCCCAAGGGCCCAGGCGCTCGTGCCGTTGAGGCTCGCATCGGCTGGGGTGATCGTCAGCAGCGGCAGCGGTTGGGATCGCTCCGGCACCCTGGCCTCCAGCACCACATCCCCCGTTGGCAACTGCCGGCGCTGGACCACCAGCTGGTCGGGGGCGCTGGGCGGGACCGCCTGGAGCGGGGGCTGCTCGCAGGCCCCCCGTTCCCCCCAGCACCCGCAGCAGGAGCCACTCGGCGATCTGCTCGCTCTCGCTGCAGAGCGGCTTCGGGTCGTAGAGCAGGCGGAGGTTGCCTTCGATCACCTCGGCTCGGCGTTGGGCGTCGGGATCTCCGTCCCGTTGCCCCACCACCGGAGAGGCCACGGTGAGGGCGGGAATGCCGAGGATCCTCACCTTGGCCAGCTCGAAACTGCCGGCCGCCACCATCCCTCCGCTCCCGGCCGGGGGCGCCGCCGGCGGGCCCGCGCCGTCGCCGACGGTCGCCGGGGCGGCTGAGATCGGCGCCGGCGCCAGAGAAAAGCCGACGGCCAGCAGCAGGGCCAGGGCCCCCAGCCACCAGGCACGCGCCGCGCCGTGCCACCGGGGGCGGACCCTCACGGCGCCTGATCGGCCGGCTCGCGGAGCCGCGGCAGCAGCTGCACCAGGTTGCAGGGGCGGGTGGCGGTGTCGAGCTGGGCGCGGATCAGCCGGTCCCAGGCGGTGCAGACCGCATCGAGGGAGCCGGGCAGTACGAACACCACTGTGCCGTTGGCCACACCGGCCAGGGCGCGGCTTTGCAGGGTGCTGGTGCCGATCGTCTCGAAGGAGAGCACCCGGAACAGTTCGCCGAAGCCTTCGATCGTCTTGTCGAGCAGGGGCGCCACGGCCTCGGGGGTGCCGTCGCGGCCGGTGAGGCCGGTGCCGCCGGAGCTGATCACCACCTGCACGGCGGGGTCGGCGATCCAGCGGCTCAGCTCGGCCCGGATGCGGTAGCGGTCATCGGGCACCAGGGTGCGCTCCAGCAGCCGATGGCCAGCCGCCTCCAGCCGCTGCTGCAGGGCATCGCCCGAGGGGTCGTCGGCCAGGGTGCGGGTGTCGGAGACCGTGAGCAGGGCGATGGCGAGGGTCACCGGTCCAGCGGTTGCGGTTGGCCCTGACGCTAGGGCGAGGCAGGCCTCTGGCACACTCCAGGGACAGGAGAGTGCCCGGACATGACCTGGAAACGGCTGGGGCGGGGGCTGCTGTTCGGCCTGGCGGGTTTCCTGCTCAGCACCGGCATCAGCTACGTGCTGGTGCTGCAGCTCTACACCCGCCACGACCGCGAACTGGCCGCGGCGATGACCAGCGTCTTCTTCTTCGGTCCCATCGGCGGGGCCATCGCCCTGGTGGTCGGGCTGCTGGTGTGACGCGGGGGCCGCGCTCAGGCCGCCACCGCCTCCACCACCGCGACCGGTGACGGGGTCGGGTGGATCCCCGCCAGGCGCAGGCCGGCGCGCTCCAGCAGCTGGCCGTACTCCGTGGGGGTGCGCTCCCGGCCGCCCTCGGTCATCACCAGCATGTTGAGATCGAGCAGCTTGCCCGGGGCCGGACCGTTGCCCGGGGGAATCACCTGCTCGAGGATCAGCAGCCGGCCGCCGGGGGCCAGGCCGGCGCGGATGTGGCCCAGGATCGTCAGGCAGGCGTCATCGCCCCAGTCGTGGAGGATGTGCTTGAGCAGGTAGGTGTCGCCGCCGGCCGGCACGCCGGCGAAGAAATCGCCGCCGGCGACGCTGAAGCGCCCCTCCAGCTCCGGCGGCACCGCCACCGGCGCCACCACCGCCGGCTGGTCGAAGAGGGTGCCGCGCAGATGGCCGTGGTGGCGCAGCAGGGTCTGCAGCAGCTGGCCGCGGCCGCCGCCCACGTCGATCAGATGGCGGGCGTCGCTGAAGTCCCAGGTGGCCAGCAGTCCCTCGGTCTCGACGCGGGAGAAGTCGGTCATGGCGCCATCGAAGATGGCACCGCGCCCGGGGTTGTGGCCGTACCAGGCGAAGACGGGTGCGCCGAAGCGGTGGCGGAAGGCGCTCTCGCCGCTGCGGACGCTGTGGAGCAGGTCGGTCCAGGCGTCGTAGTGCTCGCCGCCGAGCATCCGCACGAACTGGCGCAGGGAGCCGGGGTGGTCGCTGCGCAGCAGCTCCGCCAGGGGGGTGAGCACGTAGCGGCGCGGCTGGCTCCCGCTCTCGGCGAACACGCCCAGGCTGGCCAGACCCCGCAGCAGCCGGAACAGGGACTCGCCGTCGGCGCCGCAGCGGGCGGCGAGCTCCTCGGCCGTCAGGCCTTCGGGGCCGGCGGCCGCCAGATGGTCGGCGATCGCCAGCTCGGCGGCCACATGCAGCATCTGGGTGATCCAGTTGCCGCAGGCGAGCTGGAGGAACCGGCTGGTGAGGTCCGCGCTGGGGTCCATGGGAGTGGGGCGGGGCGTGGTCGGTCTACACCTGCCCCCGGTCCCCCGCACGGGCATCGGAGCTCACCGGCGGAACGGGCCGCCCCCGCTTAAGTTCCGCTCGACACCCTCCGTCACTGCGCTCCCCAGCCATGACCCTGAGCTTCGCCGAGCTGCTTGACGCCCTTCGCTGGCGCTACGCCACCAAGCAGTTCGACCCCAGCCGCCGCATTCCCGCCGACACCTGGGCAGCGCTGGAGGCGGCGCTGGTGCTCACCCCCTCCTCCTACGGCCTGCAGCCCTGGAGGTTCCTGGTGATCGAGGATCCGGCCCTGCGGGCCGAACTGCGGCCCCATTCCTGGAACCAGTCCCAGATCACCGAGGCCTCGCACCTGGTGGTGTTCCTGGCGCGTCGCACGATCGAGCTGGCCGATCTCACCCGGCTGATCGAGGCCACCAGTGCTGCCCGCGGCGTGCCGGCGGAGCCGCTGGAGGGCTACCGGCAGATGATGCAGAAGGATCTGGTCGACGGCCCCCGCAGCGCCGCCATCGCCACCTGGGCCAGCAACCAGGTGTACATCGCCCTGGGCAATTTCATGACCGCCGCCGCCCTGCTGCAGGTGGACACCTGTCCGATCGAGGGCTTTTCGCCACCCGACTACGACCGCCTGCTGGGCCTGGAGACGACCCCCTACCGCAGTGCCGTGGTGTGCGCCGCCGGGTATCGCGATCCGGCCGACAAGTACGCCGACCTGGCCAAGGTGCGCTACCCGCTCGATGAGCTGATCGAACACCGCTGATCCGCTGCGCCCCCCCTCCGCCGCACCGACCCCGCGCGGGATCAGCCCGTCGCTGGCAGCAGGATCGGATCGAGGGTCCCGTGACGCCAGCGGCCCTCGGCCTTCTCCGCCACCAGCGGCGTGAGCGTGAGCGTCAGGGGGCTACCGGCCGCCACGTCGACCCGCAGGGCGGAGTAGGAGCGACGCAGGGAGGAGCCCCGGCCGCTGCGGCCGAGGAACAGGCGGGAGCGGGCCACGACCCGCTCGCTGCCCGCCGGACCCTCCAGCAGCTCGGGCCCCTCCGGCCGCTGGCGGCGCAGGCTGTAGCCGCTGCCGCCGCAGATCAGCCAGGGGATGTGGGCGTCGCCGTGGCCGGTGTCTCCGGTGTGGAGCAGCTCCAGGCAGTGGGCATGGCCGCTGAAGGCCAGATCGATCAGGGGGCGGCCGGCCGGCCGGTCGCCGAGGGCGGCGGCGACGCGATCCAGCACGCCGCGCAGCCGGGCGCGCACCGCCAGGGTCTGGCCCTGGTCCCACTTGCTGACTTCGGTGACGACGGGGGGATGGTGCAGCACCAGCAGCCGGCCCCGCACCTCCGGGTTGCGCCAGGAGGCGATCAGGGCGTCGGCGAACCAGTCGAGCTGCTCCTGGTCGACGGCCGGCGGCCCGCTCTCGAGCTGCTTGTCGATGTCCCGGATCTGCTCGTCGAGTTGCTGGGCTTTGGCGGCCCGGTCGTCGCGGGCGTCCTCATCGCCGCTGAGGGGACCGAGGGAGAGCAGCAGGGCGCCGCGCTCGGCGTCGAGCTGCTGGCGGCGCCGGCGCAGCTCCCCGTCGTCGTCGCCGGCGGGCAGGGGCTGGTTGAAGGTGTTGGAGTCGAGGGCGAACACATCGAGGCCGGCCCAGCGGAAGGTGTAGTGGCGATGGGGCAGGCGTGTGAAGGCGCCGGGGCGGTAGAGCAGGCAGCGGGCCCCGTCGACCGTGGCGGTGCGGGTGCGGGCCAGGTGCTCCTCCAGCCCGGCCTCGGGCACGGCAGCCAGACCATCGAGGAAAGCGCGGGCCCAGGCCTGGCCCACGTAGGAGCCGTGCCAGCCCACATCCAGCTGGATCCAGCGGCGCAGCAGCCGGCGCGGCGGCGCCGTGAGGCCGGCCAGCAGCCCCAGCGGCAAGGGCAGGTCGTAGTAGTCGTGGTTGCCGAGCACCGGCAGGAACGGCACCCGGAAGACGAGCTGGTCGTAGCGCAGCCCCCGCCAGTCCTCGCCGCCGACGATCCACTCCCGGTAGGGACGGATGAAGTTGTCGGGGTACTGCTCGCTGGAGCCCACCGGGTAGACGACGTCGCCGGTGTGGAGCAGGAAGCGGGCATCGGCGCCATGGGCGAGCAGTTGCTCCGCCACGCGCCGCTGGGGGGTGGCGCGGCGATGCAGCCCGGTGCCGCTGTCGCCGAGCACGAGGAAGGAGAAGGCCTCGGGGGTGCCCGGATCGCCCGCGACCGCCAGGCGGCAGGGGTCGATGCCGTGGCGGGCGAAGACGGGATGGCCCCAGCGCACCCGGTCGGCCATGCGGCGGATCTTGGTGGCGACGCCCGCCTCGGTGGCCAGGTTCATGGACGTCCGTTCACGGTGGCGGCAGCGGCGCGAACACCGTCAGGGCGCCGGGCAGGCAGGTGAAGGTGACCGGGTCCGCCTCGACCATCTCGCCGTCGATCACCAGCTGCTGGGGCGGGTCGGTGGTGATCGTGATGCAGCGGGCCCGCAGGCACAGGAGGTCGGGGTGGTTGGCGGGCGACTGCACCACGGCGGAGGTGAGCAGGGAGGCGAGGGCATTGAGCCCCTGCAGGCGGGTGGTGGGCGAGGCGATGGTCACCTCCAGCAGGCCGTCGTCGGGGATCACCCGCCCGAAGCCCTGGGCCAGCACGGAGGTGGCGGGGGCCACGTTGGCCACGGTGATGGCGGCGGCCTGGACCTCGGTGACGGTGCCGTCGATCTCGACGCGGGCCTGGAAGGGCTGCTGGGACGCCAGCTGCTGGGCGCCGGCGAGCACGTAGGCGAGCGGGCCCAGCATCGTCTTGAGTTCCCGGGTGGCGCGATCCACCATCCCGGCCTCGAAGCCGACCCCGGCCAGCAGGGTCATCGGCATGTCGTTGCAGCGGGCGGCGTCCACGACGTGGGTGTGGCCGGCCAGGATCGTCTCGCAGGCAGCCACCAGGTCGGTGGGAATGAACAGTGCCGAGGCGAAGGCGTTGGCGGTGCCGCGGGGAAGGACGCCGAGGGGGATGCCGGTGCCCGCTACGGCCCCCGCCACGGCCGAGACGGTGCCGTCGCCACCGCAGGCCACGATCATGGCGTTGCCCGCCTCGTCGGCCGGCCGGGCCTGGAGCAGCTCAACCAGTTCCCGGCACTGGTCGGCCGGGTCGGTGCCGGCCCGGGTGAGCAGCACGGTGACCCGGAGCTGGGGTTCGAGGATCGAGCGGATCAGGGCCAGATCGGCGTTGGCATCCCCCTGGCCGGCGACGGGATTGAACAGCAGGTAGGCCGAACGGCCGTGGGACAGACCCCGCAGGGCCAGCTCGGCGGTGGCGGCATTGAGGGCCAGGGGCACGGCGGCCAGATCACAGGCGCGGATCAGCAGCCCGGCGTCGGGTGGGGTGCCCGCCGGTGCCGTCGGATCGAGGAAGGCCACCACCAGGCCCACCGCACCGGCCAGCACCTCGGCGGCCACCTGGATGTCCCCCCCCTCGGCGAGGGCCGCCAGCGCCGTGACCCGCAGCTGGGCGGTGCGCGGGTCGCTGCCGAGCGCGGCCGCCAGTTCGGCGCTGGCCAGCAGGGGGAAGCCGGCCACCGCCAGCGACTGCCGGTCGAGCCAGTCGAGCAGCGCCTCGCGGCGCGATGCACTTGCCAGCAGCGCCAGGGCATGGGCCATGGGGATCAGGCTAGGGGCGTCGCCGCCACCTTCCCATGGCCCGTCCCCAGCAGCGCCTGGCCGCCAACACCCCCGGGCCCTTCTATGTGGATCGGACCTGCATCGACTGCGGCACCTGCTGGCAGTTCGATCCGGCCCACTTCGCCCCCACCGGTCGCACGTCGCACGTGTGGGCCCAGCCGCAGGGCGAGGGCGACACCCGCGCGGCGCTGCTGGCACTTCAGGCCTGCCCGGTGGCGGCGATCGGCACCACCAGGGAGCTGCTGGCCCGGACCCCGGCCGATGGCTTCCCGGTCCTGGTATGCAGCCTGCCGGCGGGGCAGGTGCACTACGGCGGCTGGGCGTCGCGTAAAAGCTTCGGGGCCAGCAGCTGGCTGATCACCCGGCGCCACGCCGATGGCCGCCACCACAACGTGCTGATCGATTCCCCGCGCTGGAGCGGCGCCCTGGCCCGCCGGATCGAAGCCCTGGGCGGCCTGCAGCAGATCCTGCTCAGCCACCGCGACGACGTGGCCGACCACGACGCCTGGGCCGAACGCTTCGGCGCCGAACGCTGGATCCATGCCGCCGATGCCGACGCCGCCCCGGAGGCGGAGCATCGCTTCGAGGGCACCGAACCCATCGCGCTCGACGACGATCTGCTGGTGCTGCCGGTGCCGGGCCACACCGCCGGCTCGGTGGCGGTGCTGTTCGCCGGCCAGGTGCTGTTCAGCGGCGACCACCTCTGGTGGGGCGTGGATCCCCCCGGGGTGGTGGCCTCCCGCCGCTACTGCTGGTGGGACTGGCAGGAGCAGGTGCGTTCGGTGGAGCGGCTGCTCGACCTGGACGTGCGCTGGCTGCTGCCCGGCCACGGCCGCTGGCACCACTTCGCCCCGGGGGAGTGGCGGGTGGAGCTGGAGAAGACGCTGGCGCGGGTGACATCTGCCCGATGACACCACCATCGACCATTCGTGATCGATCACCGGGTGAGAGGGACCCCCTCGGTGGATGAAGGACCCAGGAGGCTCAGAGCACCCTGAAGTGAAACAGGACGCTCTCTTCGCAAATGGGGACTCCAGGGCCGTGTGACGTCCTGGGGCGAGCGGACGTCCTGTAGTGAAGTCGACAAGTGGTTAACGGGTCCGTGAACGATGGAGGTGCCTGGACTATGGGAGCTAGAATCCACTGGAGTGACTTGATTCCAGCGGCATCGATCTGTGGTGTCGGCCTTGGTTCTCGGACAATGGCAATTCCCTGCTGTGGTTCATGGAAACCGTCGAATAACAAGTTGGAAAGATGCGAACAGCTGCACCGAATCAGGCAGATTCTGAGCATGGCACGGTTTTGGGTCGCTTCTACTGAAGCCCTCATGCTCATGGCAGCAGGGCTATCCTGTCAGTGAACTTTGAACTACGCATTTCACGGGCAATCAGCTCGTTGAGGTGACCTGCACCACGGCGTGGGCCGAGCACTACGCTTTCGCAAGCCATCGTTCTCCGGCAGATGCGCAGGGACCGCTACGCGATCTCATCACGGCGGTGCGCTACGTGGATCGCATAGAGCAGCGGCAGGGCACGTGGCGCATCGCGGCGCGCAAGCTCATCCTCGACTAGTGGCGTGTCGATCCGGTGCTCGATGCCGGCGCCGGCCCAGCGGTGTCGCTCTTCAAGCGCGACAAGACCGATGGGTCGTATCGAATGCCTGAATGAAGTCAGAGCTCGAGTGCCGCGACCGACAGGTCGATGCCGCCGCGCACGAAGACTTCGGCCCGCGGGTTCACGAGAAAATTGATCGGCTGTAGCGTGAAGTAGTCGCGGTCGTACTCGTCGAGGCTCGCATCCGTTCGCGGGGCAGGGGCATCCAACCGCGTGAGGATGAAGCGATGCGGGCTCGTCACGGTGACACCGGGCGGTCGTTTCCATTCGTAGGTGTGGTAGAGGACGACCGCATCCGGGAACTGCTCCACGAGCCAACTCACGTGGGCCTGCAGCTTCGGGGCGATCGTGGCATCGGCCTGCCGGATGGCGGCACGCTTCTGCGCGTTCAGCACGTGCTCGCTCAGCGGACTCCACGCGGCATGCAGCCCGGGTAGTGCGTCGCGAATCGCATCGCGGTATTCCTGCATGAAAGCGCCGCCACGCTCTTGTGCCCGCACGAAGCGCACGTCGACCCGATGCGCAGGTTTCTCCACCAGCATGTGCCCGTGATAGAAATCCATCAGGCTGATCGCTTGGGACAGCGGAATGTTGCCGTTCCGGTTGGCGGGGTCGAGCGCGTAGCGGATCGTGGCGAACAGATTCTCGCGTAGCGGTGTGGGTAACCAGCGGGAATCGGTTGCCAGGCGCAATCGCCCCTGCGCCCGCTCCAGATCTGCAAACGTGAATCGAGCGTGCTGGCCGGGAACGAC
Source organism: Cyanobium gracile PCC 6307 (assembly GCF_000316515.1). Lineage (NCBI taxonomy): Bacteria > Bacillati > Cyanobacteriota > Cyanophyceae > Synechococcales > Prochlorococcaceae > Cyanobium > Cyanobium gracile. The sequence continues at coordinate 2,540,223 of NC_019675.1, forward strand.
GGGGCGCCCCGGGCTCGTGCGGGCGGCGGTCGAGGTCTCGGTGGTGCCGCGCTCCTCGGTGCCGCGCTCGGCGGTGCTCGGTTTAGGATCCGGCACCTGGCTCTTCTTCCACGCTCGGCAACGCCTGGCCTTCGCGGCGATAGACGCGGTAGCTGTCTTCGCCCTGACCCTGCCACGGCCGATCGGCGATGCGCTCGCGCAGATGCGCGTTTTCCAGGCACTTCCCCTGCACGTCGAGCACGCGATGCGCGAGCTTGAAGCCCTCCAACAGTGACACTTGCCCAGGAATCGTCTCGACCACCAGCGCATCCTGCGCGAGCTGCACCGAGCGCTCATCGAGCACGACCGTCGAGTCGGCAGGATCGCGAACGAACACATGGTCCTGGATGCGTGCACGCAGGCTCGCGGCCGGGCCGGTATGAAACTTCGTGGCGAGCAGCTCATATGTCGGCGATGCATCGAGCTGTCCCCGCCAGCGGCCGAGGAACTCTTCACCGGAACGCAGGTTGCGCGTCAGCAGGTCGATGAGCGCGTACGACGTGCCGTCGAACTCGAACATCTCTTCGTTGCCGAAGAAGCCGTGGCGCATCAGCCCGCGGGTGAGGTAGGGCAGCGGCACACCGCCGAACGTCTCTTCGGCGAGCACGCGATGATGGTCCACGCTCGGCGAGCCGCCCCAGATGAACTGCATGTAGTGGCAGAGGTTGTTGCGCACGTGCGCGATCACGCGCGTGAGCCGGCTCTGGGCAGTCAGGTATTCGGACTCGGCCTCGTACATCTTGGTGCGCGCATCTGCCGCTTGTCGGGCTGCCGCTTCGAGGCGCGCGGCACGCTGCCGTGCCTGCTCGGCATCGGTCGGTACCGGCTCCTGGCGCGCAGTCTCGAGATCGAGACGGCGCTGATTGGCTTCGGCGCGGCGCCGGATCAACGTGCGCGAAAGGGCGTCGTTCGTGCCCACGGTCGCCTGCAGGTCGGCGGCGAGCTGAGCCGGCAGCGCAGGGATCAGCAGATGCGCGTGCTCCGACAGAAACTTTGCATCGACCGCCGCCGGCTTCGGCAACGTCCGCGCGCGCAGCACGACGGGACGCAGGTCGTACAGCTCGGTGCGCACGGAGTACGAGCGCAGCAGCTGGTAGTAGAAGTAGTTCGCGGTGATTTCCTGGTTGCGATTCTCGATCGCTGTCGTGACCTCGACGACGTCTTCGGTCTCGATCTGCTCGCGTACCTTCACTTCTCGTTTTTCGTTGTAGTTGACCGAGGTCTTCAGTGCGGCTTCCGCGAGCAGGCTCTGCGTCGCGCGGCTGTTCGTCGCCAGCTCGAAGCCCGTCTGCGTCTGTACGTCCACGCTGGCTACCAGGATGTCGAAGCTCGCGCTGGCCGTGACGGACAAGTTGTACTTGGCCGACATCTCGCGGACGAACTCCGCGGTTTCCTTCTGCGTCTGGCTGTATTCCTGCGACCGCGTGCTCGCAAACTCCTCGACCGTGGAGGTCTCGCGCGTGGTCTTGACGAACGTGCGGCGCAGGACCTTCTCGGATTGATTCGGCGCGAGGTTCTTGTAGCCGACGAGCTTGCCCTGCACGTAGCCTGCAGGGAACCAATGCTGGCGATAGACCACGAGCATCGCGAGGCGCTTGGAACCCTCGGCACGTTCGCGCGGCAATGCGGTCAGCGTCGACGCAATCGTGTCGAGCAGATCCGACAGCGCGAAGATCGCCGAGTACACGAGCTCCGCTGCGAGGTCCTTGAAGTTTTCGCGGAAGGCGTTGCCCGGCTGCGCCACTTTGATGAGCGCCTGCGTGGCTTCGTTCGCGACCGCTAGCAGCGCATTCAGCTGGTTGAGGAAGTCGCCGCCCAGGTACTCCAGGTATGGGCCCAGGTGGCGCACCATGGCTTCGTCATCGATGGAGAACCCGGGCGGCGAGGTGATCCAGTTGTATTCGAAGCTGCGGACCTCACCCGTCCAGCGCTGCGGCGGCCCGGGAAACTCCAGATAGTTGACGGTCGGACTGCCATCGTGGGTATCGTTAATGCGTTCATCCGGACGCACCCGGGTTGCCGGCATGGCGTTGATCGCCGCCTGCAGGCGCACGCGCAGATTGTCGAGATCGGGCAGCTGCAACGGCGCCAGCAGAATCTCCGTCTGCGCGATGGCGCGCAGCAGCCCGCTCATCTGGCGGATGCGCAGTTGCATCTGTCCGATCTGGATGGCGTTCTCCGCGGTACTCAGGAACATGATGTCGCGGATGAGCAGCTCGACATCGCCAATCACGAGTTGCGCACGGTGGGCCGGATCGCGCATGCCGAGTGCATCCGCGAGCTGCATCTGCGTCAGGAAGTGAATGACCTGCAGCGCCTTGCCGCTCAGGACCCTGGCGGCCTCGACGTCACGCACGGTGTCGGTGCGCTCCTCCTGGAAGGGACCGCACTCATCGACCGGTACGACGACGGCGTAGTCGTAGTAGATGTCTTCGTTGGTGTTGAGCCGGCCAGGGAACGTGTAGCGCGGCTCGCCTGCCTGCAATTGGCGGGGCGGTTGCGCGCCGGCGAGCGCGTAGATGTGCTCGATGTCGCACTGTCCGGTGGAGACGGCGGCTTCGCCGGCAGCCGCGGTGATCGAGCTGCTGCTGCTCGCCGGCGGCGGCGCGGCGGACGGCACGTGCCCTAGGCGCTCGGCTTCGCGCTGGTACAGCTGGGCGCTCCAGGCCGTGCGCCACGGAACCGGTGCCTTGCGCGCCATGAGCGTGCCGACGGAAGGCTCGGGGTCGTCGGCGAAAGAACGCCCGGTCAGGATGAGCCAGCGGTTGCTGAGGTAGTGCAGCGCCGTCGTCAACGCCTGTTGCGCGTCGAGCTGATCCTGCTGGCGTCCCTGATCGTCGCCCGCGTACTTGTAGTGCGCGGCGGTCGCCTGCAGGTCGCACAGGGACGCGGCCGGTGGTATCTGCGGAAATGTTTCGGCCGGCTCGACGTAGTGCGCTGCTGCCAGCGCGTAGTACTGCAGCGCAAGACCGGCCGCCGGCAGCTGCGGATCATTCGTCGCGAGGCGGTTCAATGCCGGCCCGCTGGCGAGCACCGTTTCCTCGACCGAGCGGCGTACCGAATGCTCTGCGGGCAGGCTCGCTACGCTTGCAACAAATTCGTCACGCGAGGCAAAGAGCGCATCGAGCTGTCGTTGCCGCACGCGACTGCGCTGCAGCGTCCGGGCGGGGCGTTGGTCGTCCGCGGCTGCACCGGCACGGCGCGCAAACAGTCCATCCGATGGGGTTGCTGCGGAACGGGGGTCTTGCGGCGCCATGACACGATCTCCCTTTAGTTGTTCTTCCCACAGTTTGTACTCAAGTTTAGCATCGAGTCAGCACTGGAAGGATGACCATTCATGGCTGACCCAAAGGACACCAGACAAGCGCGCAGTACTTCGGATGAGGATCGCGGACTCGTTGCGACTGCAACCACTGCGGAGGACCGCGGTGTGGCGGCGTCGCCGACTCGCCAGTCGCAACCCGAAGCGCCCAAGACCGGTGGCTGCGGGCATGGGGGAAATTGCGCCGAAGCGCAGTGCCGGCAGATGTCGGCGGCGTTGAGCGAGGCACAGGGTCTGGTGCGCGCCGCGATACGAGATCTGTCGCAGGCCGTCGGCCGCGGTCGCGACATCAAGGACCTGCCGCCGAAAACCATCGAAGCGCTGCAGTGGCACTTCAAGACGACGGCGCGCGAGCATGTCAGAAACATCCACGACCTCTTCACGCACATTCAGGATCGCCTGAGCCAGGGGCTGCGCATCTTCTCGTGCCTCGATACGGAAGGCGCCTGCACCGCGTTGAACCGCGCGATTCCCATCGTCGGCGTCATTCCCGCGGCGGTTGCCTATACGCGGCCTGGTGATCATCCGATCGTGCTGTGCCCGGCCTTCTTCCTCGAGTCGCTACTCGGCTTGGGATCCACGCTCGAGCAGGCGGTGACGATGATCCACGAAGCCGGCCACAACGCCGGCTTGGCTCTCTTGCAGCCGCTGCCGCAGCTTCCGCGGGAGGTGTACATCGAGGAGCAGGTGTATCGCGCGCTCGACGCGCAGCAGGCGATGCAGACGACCGACGTATTCGCCAACTTCGCGCGCGACAATGTCCACGGCATTCCCGGGCGGTTCGCGATGAATGTGCCAGGCGAGCTGCGCGCGGGCGTTGCGATCTCCGATGATCGGCCACCGCAGTTCGTGCTGAGCTACGGTGTCACGGCGGAGTTCCAGCATCCCGTGCTGCGCATTCTGATTCCGACGGCCAGCGTCGAGCTCATCTACATGCCGTTCTCCTCGCAGGCCGAGCAGCGCGCCATGCTGGCAGGCACCGTCGGAGCGCGCCTCGCTGCGCGAGGCGAAAAGATTTTTCTGGATCTGCGAGCCGGGGTGGTCGTCGAGCCGGGACGGCTCTCCGCGGGCCTGACTGCCGCGCTGGTCGAAGCGTCGACGCATTTCCAGCCGGGCTCGTTCGACATCTCCGCGTTCTTTCAGGCGCACCGCTCGCTGATAGAAGCGGAGCAGAACAAGATCATTCTCGGCATCGGCGTGGATCTCTGAGCCGCGCTCGGCAGAGCGGCAGCACGAACCGGCTGCCGCTCTGCATCCATCGCAGATCGCTCGCTGCTAACGATCGCTCATCACAGGCCTGGCTCGTGCCCGTCATGATTAAGCCGCCCGCGTTGATCGTTTCGCCGGGCGCGACCACCTGCGGCTTGTCGTTGCCGGTCTCCGGATCGTCGAACGGCGAGGAAGCGACGATGCGTACTACATCAAGAAGCGTGGCGAGGAGTCGTCTCGCGCGCTGGCCCGCGCGCGTCTCGAGGGCGATGCTCTGCTCGACGTGCGCGAGATCTTCGAATCCGATTCCTGGACCCCCGGCGGGCCGATGGCAGGGCGCGCGGCCTTCGGCCCCGACGGCATGATTTATCTGACCGTGAACGATCACGTCGAGCACGACGGCCGCGACGGCCGCAAGGAATCCTTACTAGCGCAGCAGCTCGATAACGACTTCGGCAAGGTCTTGCGGATTCGCGACGACGGCGGAATTCCCGCCGACAATCCGTTCGTCGCTCGCGAGGGCGCGAACGGCCAGCGCAACGTGACCGACTTCGCTTGGCATCCGGAGACCGACGAGCTCTGGACCACCGAAGTCGCCCCGATGGGCGGCGACGAGATCAATATCCTGCGCGCCGGCTCGAACTACGGTTGGCCGCTCGTCTCTCTCGGTAAGAACTACAACCGCAAGGAGCTCAGCGACAACCACTGGTACTTATCCGGCATGGAGATGCCGGTCATGTACTGGACGCCGTCGAGCAGCCCGTCGACGCTGGCGTGGTACACCGGCGACAAGCTCGCGCCGTGGAAGGGGCATCTCTTCGTCGGCGCGCTGAACGGCCAGACGCTCGTGCGCATGGCGTTTTACCAACCGATGCTGCAAGCGGAGCGCCGCGACTCGCTGTTCATCCCGCTCGGGCGCCGATGGCGGGGAGCACATTTGTCACCATCAGTGTTCCGGGATGGCGAATTTCGCTATTTCTTCTTCTCGCGCGAGGAAAGCCGAGTTCACATCCATGTAAGCCATCCAGATGGTGAGGCGAAGTTCTGGCTAAAGCCGACCATTGAACTCGCCCGCAACATTGGGCTAAGCTCTTCAAGGGTCAAAGATGCTGCACGGTTAGTCGAGTCACACCAACAGGTGATCATCAATGCCTGGAACGACCACTTTGGGAGCTGAGGTCACGAATGTTTCTGGCCATTGCATCTGGATTCTGATTGACGATGAAGAACTGGCACTTCCTTATTCCGAGTTTCCCTGGTTCAAGGCGGCTACGATTCAGCAGATTATCAGCGTTCTTCGATCCACGGCTGACCATCTCTATTGGCCTGATCTAGACGTTGACTTATCCGTTGAGTCGATTCGCCATCCTGACAGATTTCCTCTCAGGGCGAGGTGCACTTTCCAACCATGCCATTCACCTGAGTCGCCCCCTCAGACACACTGATGCCATTCAGCAGATGGGGTCCATACTTTCTGCGGCCAAGTGATGGCAGGCGTTAGACAGGCCAAAAAGATTCCTCAGCGAGGGACGAGGTGCTTTACAATTGTTTAGTCACAATCTAATATCCCGCAAGGCATACAAGCCAGAAGTACCAGAGTCATGACAGCGTCCAACCAAATCAGTCTTGGCCAAGTTGACTTTGGCAATGAAGCTGGAGACGACGTGCTCCCCTCGGAGGTGGTGGAGTTTTTTGTCGAGCAACCTGTCTTCCATCAATTTCTTGACGAGAAGAAGAAGATACTTATGGCAACAGCAAAGAAAGGAGTGGGAAAATCTGCTCTGATTCAGTGGATTGAAGCAAAGACCGAGGAAGTTCATGGGGACAAGGTTATAATCATCAATTGCAAAGGAAGCGATCTTGTCCGCTCCAACTTCAAGCTAACTTCCCAGCCAAGCTTGCCAAATGAATATATCCAAGACTGGAAGACAAGAGTATGCGCGTTAATCAATCGAAGGATCGGCTCTGAAATTGGCCTTGCCATTAACGACGACGACATAACACTAGTTGAAAGTGCAGAGATCGAAGGATTTCGACGGCGAAGTTTAGTGACCAGTCTCACTGATCGGCTTTCTAATCTCTTGCCAGCAAAGCTGAAGGCCGAGAAAAAAACAGCCGCCAATGAGATTGAACTGTTAAAGCGGGTCAGCAAAAAGAAGGTATGGTTCTTGGTGGACGATCTTGATGCAACATATCAGAGATCCGAAAGGGAGAATCTTGAGTTGAGTACATTCTTCTCGGCGTGCCGCGCTCTGTCAGCTCAAGTGACTGGAATTTGTTTTCGCGTCACAATGCGCACCGATGTATGGCCACTAATTCGGCGGTACGATGAATCACTAGACAAGTTTGAGCAGTATGTTAAGGACATTGCTTGGAGCCAATCTGAGTTTCGCTCTCTTCTTGCAAAACGAATACAATCCCAAAGCCTTGAGCAGAACCATATCCATCAAGATAGTGCAGCTCTTCAGCCTTCAACAGTGCATCAAGAAGAGGCAATCATAGCTAAGGCGTTTGACAACGCGATGGCATGGGGCGACAAGGAGAAGCCCGTCTACCAAGTAATCTATACCCTTTCCTATCATCGCCCAAGATGGGCAATTCAACTATGCAAACTTGCTCAAGCAGATGCAATTAGGCGAAATCAAAAGCTCATCACCAAGCTCAATATAGATACAGTATGGGGCGACTATGGCAAGAAGAGAATCGATGATCTAATAGTTGAGCATAAGCACCAGTGCAAAGAGGTTGAAGAATTAATCAATAGTTTTCGAGGAGCTCCACGAAGAATGTCTCGAGATGAGTTGATTGACTGGATCAAGCGCAATGTAACTACGCACGTAACCCCCGTAATCGAAGGCCGACAAGTAACGTCTGCGCTAGATCTGGCACATTTTCTGTTTCGCCTTGGGTTTATCGTGGCGAGGACCGAGCGGGAAGATGAAGGGTACGAACACTATTTCTTTGCGGATATGCCAGACTTTCTCTCAAGTCGGACAAACAAGGACTTTGGCTCCCTCTGGGAGGTGCACCCTGAGGTGGTCTGGTTTTTCTGGACAGGCTCCATCGTTAACCTGTGAGGCGGGGCACCGCCCCTGAAGGGGGCTCCCACCCATGAGCAAACGCCGCACCCATAGCCCCGAGTTCAAGGCCAAGGTCGCCATGGAGGCGATCAGTGGCCGCAAGACGCTTCAGGAGATCGCCGCCGACCACGCGGTGCATCCGATCCAGGTGAGCCAGTGGAAGAAGCAACTACTGGAGGGTGCCAGCGACTTGTTCACCCGGGGCAAAAAGACACAGGCCAAGGATGAGAGCCAGGCCAAGGAGGCTGAGCTGTTCCAGCAGATCGGCAAGCTCCAGATGGAGCTGGAGTGGCTGAAAAAAAAGTCTCAACTCCTCTGATGCCCGTGAACTGCGCAAACTGGTCGATCGTGGCCACCCTGATCTCACGGTCACTCGCCAATGCGAGCTGCTGGGCCTGCCTCGCTCCACGCTGTATTACCAGCCGGTGCCTGTCCGTGACTCCACGCTGCAGATCATGGCGAGGATCGATGCCCTCTACCTGGAGGATCCCACCGCGGGCAGCCGGCGGATGGTCCATTACCTGGCCAGAGACGGCATCCCGATCACCCGCGACCGTGTCCGAAACCTCATGCAGCGCATGGGTTTACGAGCGATCTATCAGAAACCCCGCACCACGGTATCGGGTAAACCATCCGAGCGCTTTCCCTGCCTGGTGGACCTCCAGCTCCTCACGGCTCCAGATCAGGTCTGGGCGACAGATATCACCTACATCCCACTGCGGAAGGGCTTCCTGTACTTGGTGGCGATTGTGGACCTGTTCTCCAGGCACGTGCTCGCCTGGAGACTCTCCAACAGCCTTGACACGGAGTTCTGTTTGGAGGCCCTGGCGATGGCACTGGCGAGCGGCCGCAAGCCACAGATCTTCCATTCCGACCAAGGCTGTCAATTCACCTCCTCAGCCTTCGTTCAACGACTCAAGGATGAGGAGATACAGATCAGCTGGTCAGGAAGAAAGCGCTGTTTTGACAACATCCTGGTGGAGAGGCTGTGGCGCACCGTCAAGTATGAGGAAGTGTATCTGCGTGCCTACAGCGATGGCTGGGAGGCGGAGATCAGCCTGGCCCGCTTCCTGTGGAGGTACTGCCATGTAAGGCCCCATAGCTCCCTGGGAGGCAGAACTCCCCATGAGGTCTACACTGATGCCGAATCCCGTTCCTCCCGTCCGAGGCTAACGATGTCAGGGGCCGCATCTGTCCAATAAAAGGCACCCACCTCACCCATGCTACCGCGAGGCTCTAGATATTCAGAAGTTGAACGCTAATCAGAGAAGAAGGCGAGACTTTGCTAGATAGCCCAAATATCAATCTGTCTAACAACATCATTCACCCGAACCGCTCAAAGACAGTGCTGATTATCCGCCATCATCAATTCGGGCGGGTGATGATGGGCTTTAGATGCACTTCATAACCAAGGAGAATCATGCGAATGACGATTGAAGTCCACGTTGCTGCTCCCAACGAAGAAGTGTGGAAAGCATGCACCTCACCTGCTTACATTCAGCAGTGGAATGCGGCTTCGGAAGACTGGCATTGCCCAAGTGCAGAGATCGACCTGAGCCCTAGTAGAAAGTTCTCTTACTGCATAAGACTCCTAAGATGCAATTGCTGCCTCGCGGATCCCTTGCGATGGCTGCTGTTTCGACCAGCGGCCCGACACACTCAGGGTGCTTAGGTTGTCAGGAAAGTTCCAGAAGGTGTGAATACCGAACCCGCTACAGTACCCTAGGCCGCTCAAATTACTGGAAGGAACCACCAAAAGAGAGGAATTTCAGGAAATGACTGGTTGGGGATTCTAAGTATATCTGTTAATTAATGATGCCATTGGGTAGTCGCTCAGCATTTCAGTGCACATGTTGGATAGGCTACTGTGACATCTGTTGCGAGGCAAAGAAAAACAATGCTCATACGAGCGTGGCGATTCATAGCACTTATTCTGACTTCGCTCAGCCTCAGCTTGTCTATGGCACATTTGCTGGAGCTACCGCAAAGAATGCAGTTTGATCAGCAACTTTGGGTTAGAGTGACAGTTATTGAAAATGTTTATCGGTTGTTTGGCACAGTCGGCGCAGCTTTTGAAATTACAGCAATTATGACGGCAATTGTGTTGATATTCCTTGTTCGTGGGCGCGGTTCTACTTTCTACTGGACGTTGGTCGGAGCGATTCTGTTGCTATTGGCATTTGCGAGCTGGATAATGTTTGTCGCGCCAATGAATGAGGAATTCGGCAGATGGTTGACGAATCCCGTTCCAGATGATTGGACACGCTATCGTAACCAATGGGAGTATTCACACGCGGCAAGCGCATTTATCAAGCTCTTTGGGCTCAGTTCACTCGTGATCTCTGTACTTGTTGAAACACCGAAAATGAGATCGATCCACAAAGCACAGGGGTGAGGAGCGTTAACATGATCGATTATTGACAATAGTTGAGCAGCGATCGAAGCTGAATCATCGAGGAAGCCAACGGCAAAAAAACGATCTTGGTGAGGCACCAAAGTTACTTGCCGTAGCTTGTCTTGGCGTTTGTGCCAAAGTCAAAACCAAGGAGAATCATGCAGATCACGATTGAAGTCAACATAGCTGCTCCCATCGATGAAGTCTGGAAGGCGTGGACCTCACCCGCTGACATTCAGCAGTGGAATGCGGCTTCGGAAGATTGGCATTGCCCAAGTGCAGAGATCGACCTGAGGGCGGGTGGAAAGTTCTCATACCGCATGGAAGCCAAAGACGGCAGCATGGGCTTTGATTTCGGAGGCCCCCTCTGCCAGGAAAGTTGACGCCTCTCCATCCTGACCGCTTTTTCCACCAGGGGGCTTGATGGAGCAGAGCAATGCGCCGTTACAGCGAGGCCGTCAAAGCTGATGTGAGAAGGCGGATGAGTCCACCGCACCGGCAGAGCGTGGCCCAGATCTCAGCAGAGCTGGGCATCCACGTGATCACGCTCTACAAGTGGCGGAAGGCCTGGCGGTTGCAGGGCGAGGTGGTGCCGGCCACCCAGAAGGACCCCGAGGGTTGGGGCCCAGCCGACAAGTTCACGGTGGTGCTGGAGACCGCCGGGCTGAACGCGACTGAACTGGGTGGATACTGCCGCGAGCGGGGCCTGTTCCCCGAGCAGGTGGACCGCTGGCGTCAGGCAGCCCAGGATGCCAATGCCCAGCCGCTGCTGACGATGGCCGATCAGAAGGACCTCCAGAAGCGGCACCAGGAGGACCAGCGTGAGATCAAACGGCTCCAGCAGGAGCTGCGCCGCAAGGACAAGGCCCTGGCGGAGGCGGCGGCACTGCTGATCGCCTCAAAAAAGATCCAGGCCTACTGGGGCGAGGACGAGGGGGATTGACTGCGGCGGCCGATCGCCGTAAGGCCCTGGAGATCCTCGATGCCGCCATGGCGGCCGGTGCGCGGGCCCGAGAGGTGGCCGCTTTGCTGAGCGTGGGGCTCACCACGCTGCAGCGCTGGCGGCGGCAGTTCGTGGGTGATGGGGGCGGCCTGGACGGCCGTAAAGGCAGTCGCCGCCTGGTGTCTCACCGGCTCAGTGACGAGGAGCGCCAGCGGATCCTGCTCACCTGCAACCAGAGCGAGTTCGCGGCGTTGCCACCGGGGCAGATCGTGCCGATCCTTGCCGATCGCGGGATCTACATCGGCTCTGAGCGCAGCTTCTACCGCGTGCTTCATGACCATGGCCAGGCCCATCGCCGTGGCCGTGCCCGGCCGCCCCAAGGGCCCCGGCCGGTGCCGCGGCTGGAGGCCAGAGGGCCCAATCAGGTCTGGAGCTGGGACATCACGTACCTGCCCACCAGCGTGCGTGGCGTCTGGCTGTACCTCTACCTGGTGATCGACGTCTGGAGCCGCAAGGTGGTGGCCTGGGATGTCGCCGAGCGGGAGGAGGCCCAGATCGCCGCTGATCTGGTGAGCAGGGCCTGCCTACGGGAGCGGATCAGTAAGGGCCGGCCCCAACCTCTGATCCTCCATGCCGACAACGGCAACGCCATGCGGGCTGCCACGCTGGAGAGCCGGCTGGAGGAGCTGGGGGTGCTCAGATCCTTCTCCAGGCCGAGGGTCAGTAACGACAACCCCTACTCGGAGTCGCTGTTCCGCACGGTCAAGTACCGACCGGACTACCCCAGGCGTCCCTTCCGCAGCCAGGAAGAGGCCTGCAGCTGGGCCTGTGCATTCGTGGCCTGGTACAACCACAGGCACCGCCACAGTTCCATCCGGTTCGTGACGCCTGATCAGCGCCACAGCGGTCAGGCCGTTGAACTCTGTCGTCACCGCGCCCGTCTCTACGAGCAGGCCCGCCAGCGACACCCCCGCCGCTGGAGCCGCGGAACCCGATGCTGGCGTCAGCCGAAAGTGGTCTGGATCAATCCACCGCGTCCAGAAAACGCCATTGATCCAGCTACCTTGGTCATGGCCGCCTGATCAACGGCAGGGGCGTCATCTTTCCTGGCAGTCACCGAGGCACCTTCACGAAGGTAGTCCAAAATGAACTCATCGAATTCTCCTTGGCAGACGAGCGACTAGTATCAGTTGTGTTCACTGAGAGTGATGAGTCGGTGGCGGTTCGTGAGAGCTTCGATGCAGAGTCAACTAATTCGGGTGAGCAGCAAAGGCAGGGCTGGCAAGCTATCCTGGAGCAGTTCGCTCGGCACGTCGAGGACAAGAAGTTCGGCTGAGGTATAGTTCCCGGCATCTAACATGCAGATCTAGATGACGGGCGCGCAGAGTGTTTTCATCGACCACAGATCTGATCTGCCCGCTTCTGATCTGGAGTGTTAGACTGCACACCAACAACAGAGAATATCCATTCCCTCCTCTGGCAGGAACGATGACGCCTCTCCAATCCGTCCGTTTCAACCACCAGGGGGCTTGATGGAATCGATCAATGCGTCCTCCAGCGAGCCCGTCAAGGCTGATGTTCGCCGGCGGATGGGGCCTCCCTCCCGCCAGAGCTGCACCGAGGTCGCCCAGGATGCCAATGCACAGCCGCTGCTGACGATGGCCGAGCTGAGCGTCCTTAAGAAGCGCCACAAGGCCGATCAGCGCAAGATCAAACATCTCCAGCAGGAGCTCCGCCTTAAGGACAAGGCACCGGCGGAGGCGGCAGCCCTGCTGTAGCCGCAGGCTTCTGCGAAGCAGTACGCCTCAAAAAGGATCCAGGCTTACTGGGGAGAGGACACGGGGGATTGACCTCTCCTGCTGATCGCCGCAAGGCTCTGGAGATCCTTGATGCCGGGCTGGCGGTGCCAATTCGCGGGTGCAGGGGACGGCGTGGACCGTCGGAAGGACAACCACCGCCTGGTGTCTCACCGCCTCAGCGACGAGGAGCGCCAGCGAATCCTGCTCACCTGCAACCAGCCGGAGTTCGCGGCTCTGCCGCCTGGGCAGATCGTGCCGGTCCTGGCCGATCGTGGTCTGTCTATCGGCTCGGAGCGCAGCTTCTACCGGGTGCTCCATGCCAACGGCCAGGTCCACCGTCGCGGGCGGGCCCGGCCGCCCCAAGAGCCTCGCCCGGTGCCACGACTGGAGGCCAGAGGCCCGAATCAGATCTGGAGCTGGGACATCACCTACCTGCCCACCAGCGTGCGTGATGTCTGGCTCTTCCTCTATCTGGTCATTGACGTCTGGAGCTGAAATGTGGTGGCCTGGGATGTGGCCGAGCGGGAAGATGTGCGGACAACGGAAACGTCATGCTGGCCGCCAAGTTCGAGAGCCGGCTGGAGGAACTGGCCGTGCTCAGATCCTTTTCCAGCCCGAGAGTCAGCAACGACAACCCCTACTCGGAGTCGTTGTTCCGCAGCGTGGAAGAGGCCTGTGAATGGGTGGTGTCGTTCGTGGATTGGTAGAACCACCAGCACCGCCAGAGCGGTATTGGAGTTATGACGCCATCTCAGTGTCACTGCGAAGAAGCCGTTGAATGAAGCCGCCACAGTGCCCGCGTCTGCGAGCAGTCCCGCCAGCCACATCCCCGCCGTTGCAGTCTAACCACCCGCTGTTGGGGTTGCCGGAGGTGGTCTGGATCCATCCTCTTCCTCCAGACAACGGCATCACTCCGTCTACGTTGGTAATGGCCTCCTGATGGGCGGCAGGGGCGTCATCTTTGCTGGCAGTCGCCGCCAAGGCCCGCTCAACCGCGGGGCAGTTCATGCCGAAACCACTGCGCACGGACAACCATGGCCGCACCCGCCCGAGATGACGAAGTTCGTAGCGTCATCGCCCTCAAGCGACTGCAGGTCCTCGACTCCGAACCCGAAGCCGAGTTCGACGCCCTGGTTCAGATCGCCGCTTCGATCTGTGGTGTCCCTATCTCGCTCATCAGCCTGATCGACACTGACCGCCAGTGGTTCAAGGCCAATGTCGGCCTGCCGGGTGTGGAGCAGACGCCGCGCGAGCACGCTTTTTGTGCGCATGCGGTGCTGGGTGCGGATGTGCTCGAAGTCGAAGATGCGACGCGGGACGCCCGTTTTGCTGACAACCCGCTCGTCGTCGGCCAGCCCGACATCCGTTTTTACGCCGGCGCACCCTTGAGGCTCAGTGGCGGCGAGACGGTTGGCACGCTGTGCGTCATCGATCGGAAGCCAGGCAAGCTGACCGATCAACAGCGGGATTTGTTGCGCGAGCTTTCGGCGATGGCAGCCAAGTTGCTCGAAGGTCGCCTGGCCGTGCGTGAGCACGTAGCTGCCGCGCAGTCTGATTCCGCGCTTGAAAACTATCTGCGTCTTGTGGTCGACAACGCGCCGGCGATGATGGCCTACTGGAACGCTGACCTGACCTGTCGATTCGCCAATCAAGCCTACCGCGACTGGTTCGGGGCGGACCCAGATCAGCTGATTGGCAAACACATCAGCGAACTCCTCGGCCCGGCGCTATATGAGCTGAACAAGCCCTACCTCGAGTCGGCGCTGCAAGGCCAGTCACAAACGTTCGAGCGCAAGATTACCACTCCGTCAGGCACCACTCGCTTCAGTCTGACTCAGTACGTACCCGATGTCGCCGATGGCAAGGTCCGGGGTTTGCTCGTCCACGTGACGGACGTCACGCGCCTGAAGTCCACCGAAGAAGCACTGCGCCGCGAGATGGCAGATCGCGCGCGCGTTCATGATCTGCTGTTGACGAGCGCTGAGGAGCTGGACCGAGCCCAGAAGCTGGGAGCCATCGGCAGCTGGACATGGCAGGTGGCCGGTGACCACGTCGATTGGTCGGCTGAGCTCTTCAACATTCTGGGATGTGACCCGGCTCGAGGCACGCCGTCGTTCGCGGAACAGGCCGGCCTCTATCAGTCCGACAGCTACGCTCGCCTGCAAAAGGCTGTAGGAAAGGCGCTGGATACCGGCGAGCCGTACCAGTTAGATCTGGCGTTCGTGCGCCCGGACGGCCGCGAGGGCTGGCTGGAGGCCCGAGGGGAAGCTCTGCGCAATGAAGAGGGCAAGGTGTACCGGCTCAGAGGTACGGTTCAAGACATCACTGAGCGTCGTCAGGCTCAGGACGCGCTGGCCCACCAACACGAGCTGCTGCGCGTCACCATGCAATCGATCGGTGACGCGGTCATCACGACCGACGCCGCAGCCAACGTGACCTGGCTGAATCCTGTCGCCGAGCGGATGATCGGTTGGCTGGCCAGCGAGGCCAAAGGACGCCCCCTCACTCAGGTCTTCAACATCGTCAACGAAGAGACCCGCGCTGTTACTGATAATCCGGTCGCCACTTGCTTAGAACAGGAAAAGGTCGTCGGTCTGGCCAACCACACGCTGTTGATCTCGCGGGACGGCACGGAGTTTGGCATCGAGGACTCCGCAGCGCCAATCCGCAATGCAAGCGGCGAGATTCTGGGCGTCGTGCTGGTGTTCCACGACGTCTCGGAACAGCGGCGCATGTCCGGTGAGATGACCTACCGCGCCACGCACGATCTGCTGACCGGCTTGGTCAATCGGGCGGAGTTCGAAACCAGACTGCTGCGGGTCTTGCGCCATGCCCATGAAGAGCGGAGCGAGCATGCCTTGCTCTACATCGACTTGGATCAGTTCAAGCTCGTCAACGACGCCTGCGGCCACGCCATCGGCGATCAGCTGCTGCAGCAGGTGGGCAAGTTGTTCGGCGAGACCGTGCGGGCGCGCGACACGCTGGCACGGCTAGGCGGAGATGAGTTCGCTGTTATCCTCAGGCATTGCACGTCCTACCAGGCCGCACAGGTGGCCCAGAAGATCTGCAACCGTATGGATGACTTTCGGTTCATCCATGGCGACCGCAGGTTTCGCATTGGCGTGAGCATCGGAGTGGTACCTGTCGACGAGCGCTGGGCCAGCATCGCCGCCATCCAGCAGGCGGCGGACACCTCGTGCTATGCCGCCAAGGAGGCTGGGCGCAACCGTGGGGTTCCCCCGATTTCGTGGACAGCGATCAGGGGGTCACAAAGGTGAGTGTAGATGCAGCGATGAACCGCTGCTCGTAGTCGATCGGGCTCAGGTAACCGACCGTTGAATGGCGGCGCTCGCGGTTGTAGTAGCCCTCGATCCAGAAGGCCAGATCGCGCTGCAGCTGCTGCGGTGAAATTAGGACTGCCCGATCGTCATCGAGGTCCAGTTCCAATTTGAGGGTGGAGAAGAAGCTCTCCACCACCGCGTTGTCCCAGCAGCATCCCTTGGCGGACATGCTGCAGAGGATCCCGTGTTTGGCCAGCCGGTCGCGGTAGTCGCTGGCCCGGTACTGGCTGCCCTGATCCGTGTGGATCAGCAGCTGCTCCGGCTCCACCTGCCGGTGGCCGAGGGCCCGGTTGAGGGCCTCGATCACCAGGGCGGCATCCATGCGTTGATTCAGCGTCCAACCCACCACACGGCGACTGAACAGATCGATCCACACCGCCAGGTATCGCCAGCCGGCGCTGGTGCGGATGTAGGTGATGTCGCCGGCCCAGCAGCGGTTCGGGGCCGGGGGCTGGAAGTCCTGCTGCAGCAGGTTCTCCGCCACCCCAGCGGCTCCGCTGCTGGCCCTGCTGCAGGGCCGGAACGCCTTTCGGGTCCTGGCCCGCAGATCGGCACGACGCATGAGCCGAGCGACACGGTGGCGTCCCACCGGGTGGCCGGCTGCGCGCAGTTCCTGGTGGATCCGAGGCGAGCCGTAGAAGCCCCGGTGCTCGCCGAACACCGCCTGGATCTCAGCGGTGAGTCGGGCGTTCTCAGCCGCTCGCTTTCCCGGCGCCTCGTGCCGCTGCCGCCAGGCGTAGAACCCACTGCGGGCCACGCCCAGTTGCCGGCACAGCCAGGAGATGGAATGCTGATCAGCGAGCTGGTCGATCAGGCGAAACCTCTCGGCGGCAGCTGCTCCTTGGCAAAGTGCGCTGCCGCCAGCCTGAAAAAATCCTTCTCCCTCCTGAGCTCGCGGTTCTCCTTGCGGAGCCGGCTGAGTTCAGCGCGCTCCTCACTGCTGAGCAGGCCCTGGTCCCTGGGTCCGGCCTGGCCGCGATCCATGCGGGCCTGCCTCACCCAGCGAGCGAGGCTGCTGGAGGGAAGGCCAAGCCGCTGGGCCACGGCATTGCAGGAGAGGCCCTCCTGCAGGCAGAGCTCCACGGCCTCCACCTTCTGCTGCGCCGTGAATCGGCGCCGAGTCTTGGTTGGGTTGGTCATCGATGGACAGTCTGGTGGTCATGGCGTGACCCTTGTCGACTTGTCCTCAGAATCGGGGGAAGCCCACCGCGTGCACGCTTGGGTCGAGAGCGACGTGGCTATACGTGCCCGCCAGTTCGAGATGCAGTGGACATCACGCATTGAGCACGCCTTGGATGATGATGGATTTGTCCTCTTCGCGCAGCGCATGCAAGGCCTGCAGCAAGCGCTCCATGGTCTGCATGCGGAGATCCTGCTGCGAATGAAGAATAAAGACGGCAGCCTGACCCAGCCAGGTGCCTTCTTGCCGGCGGCGGAACGCTTCCATCTCGTGTCGCGCGTGGATCGCTGGGTGCTTCGTCACGCAGTGAACTGGATGAAGGCCTTGCCGGACATCAGCATGATCGACACACTGAGCGTCAATCTCTCGGGACAGTCCGTGGGAGACCGCGCCTTCCATGCATGGGCTAAGGACATGCTCGTCCATGCCGGAGCAGAGGTGTGCACCCGGCTTTGCCTAGAGATCACCGAGACTACAACGGTCACGAACCTTGCCGACGCCGCGATCTTCATCGCGGCCGTGCGGGCAATCGGCATAAAAGTGGCGCTCGATGACTTCGGCGCAGGAGCATCTTCCTTTGGCTACCTGAAGTCCCTCCCTGTGGACTACTTGAAGATCGACGGCCAGTTCATCCGGGAGCTCACGCAGGACCCGCTGGACGAGGCCGCCGTGCGCTGCTTCGCGGATGTGGCCAAGGTGATCGGCGTGAAGACGATCGCCGAATGTGTTGAGCAGCCCAGCGTGCTGGATCGACTGCGGCAGATCGGAGTGGACTTTGCTCAAGGGTATCTGATCCATCGACCGGAGCCCATTGAGATGCTGCTGCAGTAGGAAAGCACGAGAACATCATGATTTGAGCGATCGGAATCTAGGGCCATTGAATTGGCCATAGCAGGCTCGTTTCGACTTCGCCAGAGACGCGACGCCTACTTGTGTTCTTCTGGTGGACTGCTCGGCGACGATTAGATAGGCGGGCCGCCTACGTAGTTGACACCAGGCATGGACGAAGAGTTTCATCATGCCTCACTGCTTGAGCTATGTCGAGTTGCCAAAGAAGCCAGGGTGTTTCCACTTCTTGCATTGGGCGGTACGCGTTCGCCCTATCTGGAAGCGAGTGTCGAGTTGCTGCGTACAGCTGGGCATAACGTATCGATTCAGCGGGTGAACGACGAGTTCCAGAGAGGCGCATGTGAAATGCTGCGGATTAAATGCGCTGATGGCTAGCATCAAGATTCAGCACAAGGGGTTAACGGTTCTTGATCCTTGGGTAAGGCCACTGTCCGCCGATGGTCTTGAGCGTTAGTCGCTTTTTCTTTTCAGATTTGAGTATGATCGGATTCAATCCAACGTACTTCACCTTATGCCCCTCAGTTCTCGTCATTCCGTGAGTTACATTGCTGGCTAATGGCTCTGCCTTTATTCCTGATGATGGAGGTTCTATGACAAAATCCTCAACGCCTGCCGGGGTCCACCTTGCAACATCCACAGGCACTCTCTATGGCACACAGATCATTCCAGCCTCTCATCTGCCAACGCCAGTGGTGTTGATCATCGCGGGTTCAGGTCCGACTGATCGCAATGGGAATGGGCCTCTAGCTGGCGAGAATAACAGCCTCAAGCAACTAGCTGAAGGGTTGGCTGATCACGGCATTGCCTCGATACGCTATGACAAGCGTGGTATTGGAGAAAGCTCAGCCGCAGGGCCTGACGAAGTTGATATGCGTTTTGATACCTATGCTGATGATGCAGCACTCTGGATTCAACAACTACAGGTAGATACTCGTTTCTCAAGCGTCACCGTCATTGGTCACAGTGAAGGTTCTCTGATTGGAATGCTGGCGAACAAAAAAGCGGAAGCAGATGCTTTTGTCTCAATCGCCGGCCCCGCCCAATCGGCATCAATCATTCTACGAAAACAACTGCAATCTAGATTGCCAGATGCATTATGGCAACAGAGTGAGCAGATTCTTGTTGCTCTAGAGCAAGGTAACCCTGTGATCTCCGTTCCACTGGAATTAAATTTTGTCTTCAGAGCGAGCGTCCAGCCTTATCTCATTTCTTGGTTCCGTTACACCCCTGCCCAGGAGATTGCGCACCTCACGATTCCTGTTCTCATGGTTCAAGGAACCACAGATATCCAAGTGCCTGTCAGCGAGGCACAAGCCCTGAAAATGGCAAAGCCTGATGCGGAGTTTAGAATGATTGAAGGGATGAACCACGTCTTAAAAGCTGTTTCATTAGATCCTGAACAGCAAAATGCTTCCTACTCCGACCCAACGTTGCCAGTTGTGCCTGAACTCGTTGAAGGGATCAGTCAATTCATTCATGCCCGTGAGAGGCTTCGGGGGTCTCATCATTCCCTGCACCGAAATGTGCCACATTGACTTCTTTAGCGGCAAAGTCTTTTTGCGTGCGGTGAGCCTGATCGTTATCCCACCTGACTTAGATTCTACATGCGAATCCCTTACGAACAAGCCATTGAGAGGCTTGGCCTGCTTGCCAACCTGTGTTCATTCGACCCAATAGTGATCGGAACGCTGCCGCTTGGAATTGATGTTTCCAGCAGCGATATCGACATTGCTTGTTATTGTGACGATCTTGACCGATTCGCAAAATTCACAACGCGTCAGTATGAATCGCAAGATTGCTTTCAAGCTCGACACGGAATTTTTCAAGAGCATGCATCTATTGTTGTTGATTTCAAGGCACTTGAATGGGATGTTGATATCTTCTGCCAACCCATTCCGACAGCCAAGCAGTGGGGCGTACGGCATTTTCGGATCGAACAGCGGTTGCTCGCTTTGTCTCCTGGCCTGAGGTCAACCGTGACGGAATTGAAACGTTCTGGCTTGAAAACTGAACCTGCGTTCGCCAAAGCTCTTGGATTGTCCGGTGAGCCTTATGGGACAATTCTAGGACTTGAACAATGCGACGACCGTGAGTTGTTGGCACTATCTGCAATACATTGAAACCGAAGCATAACGATGCGATGGGGATGGAGCGGCGGAGTCACGTCTTTTCGACGTCTTGCAAGCCTCTAGCCACCGCCTGCCCATCGCCAACGTTCGGCATGCTGTCTGCTGAGTAGAAGGCAATGACCGAGGACGACTTCAGGCACATCGCCTCTTTCTTCCAGCCACCGGAGGAGGTTGAGATGTTCAACGTCAAGCTGTATGCCATGGAATCTCCGTGACGCCGCTACCATGTTGCTCGTTGAGGGCTGGCAGGCGCCCCACGCGCGCCGACCCATGTGGTTCCAAGAACTGACCGGCTTTTCGGAGGCCTCCCCACGACAGGTTCGTGAGACGATCACGGTGGAAGGCGAGACCTTGACGTCCCATGCGAATGGGAGGGTTCTGGTCTGTGGCCGGCTGGACATGCCGTCATTGGCTGAGTTGCGCGAGCGCGTTGATTCCATCGGCTGTCTTTCCGGCAACCTGGCGGTGCGGGAAGTGGTGGCCAATGTCCAGCATCTGTATGCTGACGTGTCGAACGCCCATGCACTCTTTCAGGTGGCTTCTCAGTTCAACCTGCTTGAAATGGTGTCACCGGATGTGACGCCGGAACACGGCGTGGGAATCTATCAACATGACCATACCCAGGGACCTGCCTGTGCCATGGCGGCTGGTGCAGTAACGATCTATCGCAACGACTACGCAGACGTCAACGGGCAGACCGGTCAATCGGCGCACAACCAGCTGGATTGCCTTGCAGATCTCGGCATCGCCCTGGGAAATGCAGAGGGCCGGCTCTGGGAGATGAGGAATGGCTACCCCTTGGCCTCGCAGGCTGGCCTGGTTGAGATCTCACACCGTCTGACGTCCTCGGATGAAGCTGAACGCGACGGCTGGCGACAGCTGCTGCGGATCGGCATTCAGTGGCGGACCCAGGTGACCCTGAAGGACTGCACGCACCTCGTTTCCCATGCCTACGGTTCCGCCTTGCCCGTGGCCTATTCCAGGCATGCGTCATCCCTTTGGGCCCCATTTGCCCGGCTGATTCTGGAAGCCTCCTATGAAGCAACGATCTGCACGGCCATCCTGAACTCGGCTCAGCACGGCAGCAACCGAGTGTTTCTTACGCTTCTCGGTGGCGGGGCCTTTGGCAATGCAATCGACTGGGTTCTGGACGGCCTCCAGCGAGCCCTGAACCTCTATCGGCATGTTGAACTTGATGTAGCCATCGTCAGTCATGGCGCTTCCAAACCGGCAGTCAGACGACTGGTCAGCCAGTTCTGATCATGAGCTCCGCTTTTGAGATTCAGGAGGTTCACCTCTGGTGGGTGGAGGCCAGGCTGGAGCGGCCAGATGGAACGCCGGTGACACCAGGCGCCTGAAGTTGCCCCGACCCTGCCTAAAGTCTGCCCAGCCATACCTCACGGAACGTGTTGCCGCCTGAAACGCCCCTCAGCACGACACGTTCCACCGTGGCGCTGCGCTTTGCTGCCGGCGCCGCCATGGGTGTGCTGATCGCTTCGGCACCCTTCGCCGCTGGTCATCCTTTCCAACTCAGCAGCCTGGAGATGCTTGCCGCTGCCCTCGTGATCACCGCATCAGGGGTGATGGGCTGTCTCTGGGGCGGTCGCTTTCTTGACGCGCTCTCGAGGGCGCTGGATTCCACCTCCGTGTGAGGTTTCAGACTGCGCTCCATGCCGAGGACGAAGGCTCCCATGACCTTCACGCGATTGCTGACCAACCTCTGCTCCGACCGTCTGGGCGAGAGTCGCGATTTCTATGTCTCGCTCCTCGGGTTCAAGGTGAACTACGACAGCGACTGGTACGTCCAGTTGCGCTCCCCCAACCATCCGGCGCTTGAGCTTGGCCTCATCGCCCGATCCAGTGAGCTGGTTCCGCCGCCCTTTCAGCAGGCGCCTGCCGGGATGGTCATCACCTTCGTGGTTCCTGACGTCGATGCTGTGTACGCCAAGGCCCTGTCCCTGGGGCTTTCGATCCTGCAGGAGCCCAGGAACGAGTTCTACGGCCAGCGCCGCTTCCTGACCGTCGATCCGAACGGCTGCCTCATCGACATCGGCAGCCCCTGCTGAGCGCCTCAGCAGCCTCTTCACCGGAGCCGCGATGCCATCCGCCCCGACCCGCCGCCAGCGGCGTTTCCTGGAACGCTTTGGACCCTGGGCCGTCGTCACCGGGGCCTCCTCCGGCATCGGCCGCTCCCTGGCCTGCCGCCTGGCCGACTCTGGCCTGAACCTGGTGCTCGTGGCCCGCGATTGGCCCAGGCTCGAAACCCTGGCGGCCAGCCTCATCGCTAGCCACGGCGTGCAGGTGCAGGTCGTCGCCGTGGACCTGGCCCGGGAGGACCACCTCGCGGCGATCCGCCGGGTCACGGACCCCCTGGATGTGGGCCTGCTGGTGGCCTCCGCCGGCTTCGGCAGCGCCGGCCCCTTCCTGGACGCCGACATCACCAGCGAAACCGAGATGCTGATGGTCAACGGCCGGGCGGTGCTGCAGGCCTGTCACCACTTCGGCGGCCGCCTGCGGGAGCGGGGCCGCGGCGGCCTGGTGCTGCTCAGTTCGATCGCCGCCTTCCAGGGCATGCCCTATGCGGCCCATTACGCGGCCACCAAGGCCTATGTGCAGACCCTCGCCGAAGCCCTGCATGAGGAGCTCCGGGCGGACGGGGTCCATGTGCTGGCCGCGGCGCCCGGGCCCACCCACAGCGGTTTCGCCGCCCGGGCCGGCATGGCGCTGGGGATGGCCCTGGAGCCTGATGCGATCGCGCCGGAGATCCTCGCGGCCCTCGGTCGCCAGGCCACGGTGCTGCCGGGCGCGCTCTCCAAGCTCCTCAGATGGTCGCTTGTGCCCCTGCCGCGCTGGGCGCGGGTGAGCATCATGGGCACGGTGATGCAGGGCATGGCCCTCCACTGATGCAGAGCAAGTGATGCAGAGCCTCTGATGCAGAGCAGCGTCTTCACCACCGTCCTGCTGCCGGTGGCGCTGGCCATCGTCATGCTGGGCATGGGCCTCAGCCTGGTGCCCGAGGACTTCCGGCGCATCACCCGCTACCCCAGGGCGGTCGCGGTGGGCACGGTCTGCCAGTGCCTGGTGTTGCCGCTGCTGGGGGCCCTGATCGCCCTGGTGGTGCCGATGGAGCCCGTGATGGCGGTGGGTCTGGTGGTCGTGGCCGTCTGCCCGGGCGGGCCGTCGTCGAACCTGATGACCTACCTGGCCCGGGGCGACGTGGCCCTGTCGGTGACCCTGACGGCCGTCAGCAGCATCATCACGGTGTTCACGATTCCGCTGTCCACCAATCTGGCCCTCCAGCATTTCCTGGGGGAGGGGGCCGCGATCGCCCTGCCGATCGGCACCACCATGCTGCAGATCGTGCTGATCACTCTGCTGCCGACGGCCATTGGCATGGCCATCCGGCATCGCTTCCCAGCGGTAGCCCGGCGCCTGGAGAAGCAGATGGGGCGGCTGGCCGGGGGCCTGCTGGCGCTGATCATCCTGCTGCTGTTCATCCGCGAAGCCGGCAAGCTGCCGGGCTTTCTGGCGCAGATGGGACTGGCCATCGCGTTGCTCAACCTGCTGGCCATGCTGGCGGGCTTTCTGGCGGGAAAGCTGTTCCGCCTGCCCGTGGCCCAGCAGGTGTGCATCGCGATCGAAGTGGGGATTCAGAACGGAACCCTGGCGATCGCCATCACCGCCGGTCTGCTCAACAACCCCGACATGGCGGTGCCGGCGGCGGTCTACAGCCTGCTGATGTATGTGTTCGGCTTTGGTGCGGTCCTCTGCGGCCGGCGCCTGATCCCTGCGGCCCGCCGGGCGTGATGGCTCTCCAGCGGCGACAATCCCTGGGCTCCCGGCGACCACAGCCCCAGAGGCCGCCCCTGCAAGAATGATTGTGGTTTCTCGAATGACCGTGGCTCGGCTCCGGCCTCCCTTCGTCTCCCTCCCCCTGGCCACTGCCGCGGGCCTCTTCGCCGGCCTCCTGGCCGCCCTGGGCGGCGCCCCTGCCCTGGCACAGCAGCCCGGCCATGGCGCCCAGAAGGCGGTGTTTGCCACTAAGGCGGAAGCCGAAGCCGCCGCCAAGCACTTCAACTGCACCGGGGCCCACCAGCACGGCAACCAGTGGATGCCCTGTGCCACCCATGGCGAAACCAAGGGCGGGTCGTCCGGCCACGGCTCCCACTGATGCCTGATCCGGACGCGCCGGAGACCCCTCCCACCGGCGGCCCCCCTCCCTCAAGTGGCCCCTCAGCCTGCGGTGGCCGGCCGAAGATCGTGGCCATCGGCATCGCCCCCCTGGGCATCATCTCGATCGGCATCGTGCCCATGGGGGTGATCAGCATCGGCGTCGTGCCGATGGGCGTGCTGAGCCTGGGGGCGGTGGCGATGGGGGTGATCAACGCCTCCGTGGTGGGGATGGGCATCCTCATCGCCGGCGTCAACGTGATGGGCGTCTGGTGGGTGGGGATGGAAGGGATGGGGCCCTACCGGCTGGGAAGCCCGAGCGGCCAGGTGCACCACCACAGCCGTGACCACGACCAAAGCCAGGGCCAGCAGAACCTCTACGCCTATCCCAGCCGCGAAGAAGCCCTGAGGAAGGCGAAGGAACTCGGCTGCGAAGGGGCCCATGCCATGGGCTCCCTCTGGATGCCCTGCGCGGAACATCCGACCCCCTGAACTCAGGCCAGGGTCTTGAACATCACCAGGGCATCCACCTCCCCCAGGCGGGGATGGCGGAAGGCCCCCGGCAGCCGGCCGATGGTGCGGAAGCCGTTGCGACTCCAGGCGGCCACGCCGGCGGTGTTGGTGCTCACCACCAGGTTGAACTGCATCGCCGTGAAGCCCCGCCGCCGGGCCTCCTCCTGGGAGTGGCGGCAGAGGGCATGGCCCACCCCCCGGCCCCGGGCGGCTTCGGCCACCACATAGCCGGCGTTGGCCACGTGAGCCCCCAGGCACGGCTGGTTGGGCCGCAGATAGTAGGTGCCCAGGATCGTGCCGTCCGCATCGGTGGCCACGAAGGTGGCGGCGACGGCCCCCACCCAGGCCTGACGGGCGGCGTCGCTGTCGATGGCCGGGTCGTGGGGGAAGGTTTCGCCGGCCCGGAACACCGGTTCCAGCACCGCCCACACCGCCGGCCAGTCGCCAGGTTCGTACGCCCGGATCATCCCGCCGCTTGCACCACGATCGATTTGGTCACCGTACCGGGCAGATTCCGCGACACCGGGCAGACCTTCATGCGTCGCTCCAGAAAGGCCCGGCTGGGCTCATCCAGCTCGGGTGTCGGCGCCCCGTCGGCTGCCTCCAGCCGCACCTGGAAGCTGCCGTCCACCGCCTCGATCATCCAGTCGGCGGAGGCCGTCACGCTGAGGATTCCGTCCACCGCGGCCAGGGGCAGATGCCGCTCGGCGGCGTTGGCCACCAGGTAGTGGTGCTGGCAGAGCAGCAGCGACAGCAGGTAGAGCCGGAAGCCGGGGGTCCGCAGGCTGGGCTCCAGCGGCTGCCAGGGCTCCTGCGCACCGTTGCGGACATCGACGCTGAGGCTGTCACCGGCGACCCCGTGGCGGCTGTGCAGGCGGAACTGGAACAGGAGGTGGGTCATCGCTGGAGGGAAACGGCGTGGGTGGGGGGACTGGCGGCGCTGGGGCTGCGCTGGCGCTGGACGGCTTCGGCACCCGTGAGCAGGGCCGAACCGACCAGCAGGGCGGCGAAGCCCTGGCGCAGGTGCCGGTCGGAGAGGTGGGGGGCCAGGGCCTGGCCGCCGATGGCGCCCACCAGGCCGCCACCGATCAGGGGGGCCAGCAACGGCAGGCCGGCCGCCGGCCAGTGCCCGAGGGCCCCCAGGGCCACCAGGCTGTTGGTGGCGATCAGCACCAGGCTGGTGCCGCTGGCCAGGGGCATCGGCAGACCGGCCAGCAGCACCAGGGCGGGCACGATGGCGAAGCCGCCGCCCACGCCGGCGATGCCGGTGAGCAGGCCCACCAGTACCCCCTGGCCCGCCAGGGCCACGACCCCACCGGGCCGCCGGGATTCGCTGGCCTGTCTGCCGCCCCCGGCGCCGCGCCGCCGGCGTGAGAGCAGCCAGGCGGCCACCAGGGCGGCGACGGCGAACACGGCCAGCTGCACCGGCTCCGGGATCAGCCCCTGCTTGACGAGGGAGCCGCCGATCCAGCTGCCGGCCAGGGCCGGCAGCCCCAGGACCAGGGCGGGCCGGGGCGCCACCTGGCGCCGCCGCAGGTAGGGGCCGGCGTTGGCCACCGCCAGCAGGGTCACCGCCAGGAGCGAAAGGGGCACCGCCTCACGGGTGGTCAGTCCGGCGCCGCTGATCAGCAGGGGCAGCAGCAGGATCGAGCCGCCGGCCCCGAGCACCGCCAGCAGGAAGCCGATCAGGGCACCCCCGCCGGCCATCAGCAGCAGCAGGGCCATGCTCAAGGCCGTCCCCCCTGCCGGGCCCGTGCGGCATGGCGTGGCGATAAGGGAACGGCGGGCATCGAGGCGGAATGGTCGGCTGACTATGACTATACACGCATACAACGGCAAAAGAGTGAAAAGCTGCTGCCGTCTGCGCCCCATTGGCGGGAACGGCGCTGCATAATGTCTCTAGCGTCATAGTGAGCAGTCATGGGGGTTGTCGGCCCCGGATCGATTCCCAGCCCGGAGCTGCTGGAGGAGTTCAGCCAGTTCTTCCGGCTGCTGAGCGAGCCCGCCCGGCTCCAACTCCTCTGCCATCTGCGCCAGGGTTCCTGTGATGTCGCCTCCCTGATCGAAGCCACCGGGTTCAGCCAGTCCCACATCAGCCGCCAGCTTTCCCAGCTGCTGCGGGCCGGCCTGGTGAGCTGTGAGCGCGACGGGGTCCGACTTATCTACCGGGCCGACGCCGAACTGGTGGAGGAGCTCTGCGACTTGGTCCAGAAGCGCATGAAGCAGCGCCTGCAGCAGCAGCTTGACCAGCTCCAGACCGCCTGAGGCCATGGGCCCCCATCCCCTGTGGACCAGGGCTTTCCACGGGTTCAACCTGCTGGTGCTGCTGCTGATGGCCGCCAGCGGCCTGGAGATCTACAACGCCAACCCGGTGTTCGGCGGCCGGGCGGGGGCGACCGTGCCCGAGTGGCTCACCCTCGGGGGCTGGCTGGCCGGCGGCCGCGACTGGCACTTCGGCGTCATGGGGCTGTACGCCGCCAACCTGGGGCTCTGGATCGGCCTGCTGCTGCATCGGCGCCAGCGGCGCCTGGCCGACGGCGGCGATCTGGGCACCCTGCGCCGCAGCGCCAGTCCCCCAAGGCGCCGCCTGGCCAGCCACCGGATCACCTACACCCTGATGCTGATCGTGCTGGCCTTCAGCCTGATCACAGGCCTGGCCATGTACAAGCCGGCCCAGCTGTGGTGGCTGGTGTCGCTGTTCGCCGTCGCCGAACCGGCCGGCTTTTCCAGCTGGCAGACGCTGCGGGTGTGTCACCTGGCCACCATCCCCGCCATCGCCCTGCTGCTGGTGGCCCACGTGGGGCTCTCCTGGCGGGTGGGCGGCCTGCGGCTGCTGCGGCGCATGGCCCTGTGATGGGCAGCGCCGATCTTCCCGGCCGTCGCCGCGCCCTCGGCCTGCTGCTCTCCGGCGGCTCCTCCCTGCTGCTGGGCGGCTGTGGCCTCAACCGCTGGAGCGGGACGGTGGGCGAGGCCACCCAGCCGCTGAACGAGCGGATCGAGGCCCTGCTGCAGAGGAAGGGGCCGGTGCCGGAGTTCCGGCGCAGTCAGGTGGAGCCGGCCGCCCTGCTGGTCAACAGCTTCAACGGCACGCCCAACCTCCCGCCCGAGAGCTACCGGCTCGTCGTCAACGGAGCGGTGCGCCGCCCCCTGAGCCTCGATCTGGCCGCCCTGGCCGCCCTGCCCCAGCGGGAGTGCGTCATCCGCCATGTCTGCGTGGAGGGCTGGGCGGCGATCGTCGCCTGGTCGGGCCCGCGGCTGGCCGATGTGCTGGCCCTGGCCGGCCCCTCTCCCCTCGGGGCCTATCTGGCGATCCGCTCCGCCGACCAGTACTTCGAAACCTGGGACCTGGCCTCCGCCCTGCACCCCCAGACCCTGCTCGCCACCCACATGAACGGGGCGCCGCTGCCCGTGGCCAACGGCGCCCCCGTGCGGCTGGCGAGCCCCATCAAGCTCGGCTACAAGCAGAGCAAGTGGGTCACCGGCCTGGAGCTGATGACAACCCTCGGCGACCGCCTCGGCACCTGGGAGGACAGGGGCTACGAGTGGTTCGCCGGACTGTGAGGGGCCTGGCGGCGCTCAGGGCTTGAGGGGCGCCCAGGCCATGGTGGCGTTGAACTTCTGGCACCAGATCAGCACCGATTTCTGGGCCTTGAGGTCGATCGAGGCGGGGATCACGTAGCTCTGGGATCCCTTGCTGGATTTCAGCTTCGAGAGCAGCGTGTAGCTGCCGGGCTTGAGGGGAAAGGCGGGGGCCTTGCTCATCGCCAGGGGCGTGGCGGTGGGGCTGAAGGCCACCCAGAGATCGGGGGCCATGTCGTTGGTCTTGAAGTCGCCGCTGAGGGTGAGCACCGTCTTGCCGCCCTGCTGGCTGATCGTGAAGCCACCGCTCACGGGGGCCTCCGCCTTGCGGAAGCTGCCGCTGGCCTTCGCCATGGCCTGGGCCACCGAACCGAGGGCGGGGGTGATCGGCTCGACCTGGGGGAGGCCGAGGCTGCGGGCGGGGAGGACGGTACCGGAGAAGGCTGCCGCCGCCACCAGGGTGAGGGCGCCGCTGATAACGGTGCGGGGGGAGCGGTTCATCGGAATGTGGGGGAGGGTGAGGAGGATGCGGCGGGGTGGCGGGACGCCAGGACCAGCGGGCACCAGGAGATACCGGCGGATCCCCGGATCGGATGGGGCGGCCCCCGGGTCAGGGGGTGACCATGGGGGCGCTGGCCCCCTCTCCCCGGCCTGAACGATGCAACGCTGGACGACATCGGACGGGCGACCGCGGCCGATCCCGGGCCTGCTGCCGCTGCTGCTCTACGTGCTGCTGCGGGGACTGGATGCCACCGTGCTCAAGGGTCTGCAGGACCACGGGATGGCCCATCCGGTGGGTGGTGAGAACCCGATCAGCTTCTGCAACGTCTTCTTGGCCCAGCTGATGGTGGGGCTGGCGGCCCTGATCCCAGGACGGCGCATCCTGGGCAACGACCTGGCGCAGCTGGGGCCGGGCGATCGGTGCCTGCTGGCCCTGCATGGGGGCCTGGGTCTGTTCCTCGGACCTGTGGCCGACTACCTCGCCCTGGAGTCCCTGTCGGTGATCAGCCAGACCCTGCTGAGCGCCCTGGTCTTCGGCGCCATCGCCTTGGTGCTGTTCGGACCGCAGCATTTCCTGTTGCTGCGGCTCTGGTGGGTGGTGGCGGTCCTCAGTGCCGCCCTGCTGCTGGGGGAACCACTGGGTGTCCCGGTGCTGGCCGGTGCGGCCCTGGTTCTGTGCGGGGTGTTCGTCAGCCGCCGGCCGAGCCCCATCCGATCGCGGTGTTCGCCGGTATCCGAAGGACGGCACCCCCGCCGTGCTCCTCCCCGGACGTGAACCCCTCCGACGCCGAAGCTCCCCCCCGCCGTCCACCCCTACGGGGCGCCCTCGCGGCGGCATCCGGCGAGGGCGCCGATCTGGCCGCCCTCTACGACAGCTGCAGCGGTCCGGTGTATCGCCTGGCCCTGCGGCTGTGCCGCTCGAACCAGGAGGCCGAGGACCTCACCCATGACGTCTTCCTGCGCTACTGGCAGCAGGGGCGCTACGACCCGTCCCGGGGGCCGGTGCTGGCCTATCTGCTGCTGTTGACGCGCTCGATGGCCATCAACCGGCTCAACCAGCGCGCCAACCGCTGGCAGCTGGTGCAACGCTGGTCGGAGCACCTGTTTCCAGCGGCCGTGCCCACGCCCCACGACCGTGCCGAGTCCGAGGATCTGGCCGAGAGGGTCCGGGTTGCCCTGGCGGCGATCCCCGCCAACCAGCGCCAGGTGCTGGAGATGGCCTACTACGAAGGGCTGAGCCAGTCGGCGATCGGGGCGCTGCTGGAGCTGCCCCTCGGCACCGTCAAGACCCGCGCCCGCCAGGGCCTGATCCGCCTGCGCGCCCTCCTCCACGATTCGCCCGCCCAGCCATGACACCCGACGCCATCCCCACCCCCGAGGCCGCCGGCATCGACGCCCTCCTCGCCGGCCATGCCCTGGGGGACCTCGAGGAGGCCGAGCGGGAGCAGCTGGCGCTGCTGCTGCGGGAGCGGCCCGAGCTGCGCCAGCGGCTGGAGGAGTTCAGCACCACCCTGGAGCTGCTGCCCCTGGCGCTGCCGGCCACGGCGGTCCCGCCTCCCGCGCTGCGCCGGCGCCTTCTGCAGCCCGGCTCCCGTCCGCGGCCCTGGCGCCTCTGGGTGGTGCCCTCCCTGCTGGCGGCCGGCCTGCTGGTGCTGGCCGGTGAACTGCACCAGACCCGCCAGCAGCTGGCGGGTCTGCAGCGGCAGCTGTCGCCGGCGGCCCTCACCGATCCGCGCCTGTTGCCGCTGCAGGCCGTCCAGCCCGGCCAGAAGGCGGTCGGTGAGGTGCTGGTCACCGGCAACCGCACCCACAACCTGCTGACCCTCAGCCACCTCCCCCCCCTGCCGCCGCAGCGCACCTACCGCCTCTGGGCCACCGTGGCCGGGAGGACCGTCGGTTGCGTCCATTTCGTGCCCAATGCCCGCGGCCAGGTGGCCATGCCCATCCCCCTCTCCCCCACCAGCGAGGCCAGCGCCGTCAGCGTCAGCGTCGAAGGCGACCCCAACGGCCCGGCGCCCAGGGGCCCGATGCTGCTCACCAGCTCCCTCTGATCCATGGCCCCCGCCCCCATCCCCACCCAGCTCCATGCCGATCCAGGCCAGAGGGTCGTCGTCGAAAGCGGCTCCCTGCCCTGGTATCCCTCACCCCTGGCCGGGGTGGAGCGGCGCCCGCTGGAGCGCGACGGCGGGGAGGTCGCCCGGGCCACTTCGATCGTCCGCTACGCCCCCGGAAGCCGATTCGCCCCCCATGGGCACGACGGCGGCGAGGAGTTCCTCGTGCTCGAGGGGGTCTTCTCCGACGAGCAGGGTGACTACGCTCCCGGCACCTACGTCCGCAACCCGGTCGGCTCCGCCCATGCCCCCTTCAGTGAGGCCGGCTGCACCATCCTGGTGAAACTCCGCCAGATGGATCCGGCCGACCAGACGCGGGTCGTGATCGACACCGGCTCCTCCACCTTCGTGCCCGGCCTGGTGCCCGGCCTGACCGTGCTGCCCCTGCACGGCTTCGGCACCGAACAGGTGGCCCTGGTGCGCTGGGAGCCCGGAACCCGCTTCCCCCTCCACGCCCATCCAGGGGGCGAGGAGATCTTCGTGCTTGAGGGGGTCTTCGAGGACGAGCAGGGGGCCTACCCGGCCGGGACCTGGCTGCGCAACCCGCCCGGCAGTCGCCATGCGCCCTTCAGCAGCGACGGTTGCCTGATCTGGGTCAAGACGGGCCACCTCGACCAGGGTCTGGCCGCGCCGCAGGGCTGATCGCGGTTCAGGGGGTCGCCGCCCGGCCCCGCAGCGGGGCCACCGCCAGGGCGACCAGGAAGGCCACCAGCTGGGCGATCACGACGCAGGGGCCGGAAGGCAGCGCGAAGGCGGCCGACACCAGCAGGCCGAGCACGGCGCCGCTGGCCCCCAGTCCGGCGGAGAGGACCACGTAGGTCCCGAAGCGCCGGCTCACCAGCCGCGAGGCACAGGCGGGGATGACCACGAAGGCGCTGATCAGCAGCACCCCCACCGCCTTGACGGAGATGGCCACCACCACGGCCAGCAGGACCAGGAACAGCAGCCGGTGCAGGGAGACGGCGATGCCCCGGGAGCGGGCGAGGGGTTCATCGAGGGTGAGCAGCACCTGGTCGCGCCGGGTGAGGGTGAGGTAGCCGGTGGTGACGATGAGCAGGACCCCGATCAGGGCCAGGTCGAGCCAGGTGACCCCCAGGATGTCGCCGAACAGGAGCTGCTGGATGCCGCCCTTGTAGACGCGCAGCAGGCTCAGGGCCACCACGGCCATGGCGAGCGAAGAGGAATAGACGATGTTCAGCAGGGCATCGGCCGGCAGCTTGCTGCGTTGCACCAGCTGGTTCGTCATCAGGGCGAACAGCACCGCGAAGGGGATCAGCACCAGGGTGGGATCGATGCCCAGCAGCAGGCCCAGGGTGATGCCGAGCAGGGCGGAATGGCCGAGGGCGTCGCTGAAGAAGGAGAGCTGGCGCAGCACGGCGAAGCTGCCCAGCACACCACCAAGGGCGCCGCTGAGCAGGCCGCCCAGGAGGGCCCGCTGCATGAAGGGAAGCTGCAGCAGCTCCACCAGGGTCGAAGTCCCAGCCATCGGCCCAGGGTACCCAGGGCGCCGTGCCGGGGCCTCAGGAGAGCGGGTGGGCCAGGGCCAGCTCCAGAGCCTCGACGACCAGTGCCAGGGAGGCCGCCAGCAGGGCCAGGCGGCCGGCACGGCAGAACAGCCGTGAGGTGATGACGAAACCCATCGGGATCATGGCTGTGCTCCGGTGCAGGGCAAAGGGGACGGACTCAGATGCTGGGGCGGTGCAGGGGACGCAGATCGGGCAGGGCGACGGAGAAGGCGGGGGATCCGTGGCGGGTGAGGGGCCAGCGCCGCACCCAGCAGCTGTCGGTCTCCTCGTCGATGCTGATCACCTGGTAGGTGCCGCCCTGGCGGCTGCTCAGCGCCACGAAACTGCCGGGGTGCAGGGCCGCTGCCGGGTGGGATGGGGGGTGAGGCATGGTTCGAACCACGCAGCAGCCTTCAACGTAACAGAAGGTTGCGGATTGGTTGACGATTTGCCCCGTCGTGTGCATTCCAAAGCACAGGGCACGGGCCCCGAAGACACGTAGCCCCCCTCGAGCATGACCCGAGGGGGGCTACTTTGCGAAGCGATGGGGAGTTGATCAATCTCCCCGGCCCCGCACCTTTGTTTTAGATCGGAAGCGACGGCTACAGCGCTGAGCCGCACATAGCTTCACGTGCCGGCTGCCGCCGAGCGCTGGTCAGGCGTCGTCGGCTCACTCGTCGTCGTCGGAGCCGCCCACGGGAACCAGTCGGATCGCCTTGCGACCGAGCTTGATCTCGAATTCATCGCCCGGCTCGAGGCCCAGCATCGCGGTGTAGGCCTTGCCCACCAACAGGTTGCCATTGAACTGGACCTTGGCGGTATAGCCGAGCTTGCGGCCGGCCTTGGTGGCCGCCTTGCCGACGCCGTCGCCGAGGTTGATTCCCTTGGCATCGAGAAGGGCCTCGTAGAAGGCCGTGAAGTTCAGGCGCTCGTTGCCGTCCTTCTTGGTGCTCACGTAGCCGCAGCTGCGCACCAGATCGGACTTCGAAGCATCGCCCAGCTCTTTTACCTTGGCGAGCAGATCGGCACCTTTGAGCATGATGCAATGGCGGTTGGTATTGTCCGAAATTCTACAACTCGGGCCTGCGATCGCCAGTCGGGCCAGGTTCAGCTCTTCGGGGGACCCTCCACCCGATACTGCACCTGCTGGGGGAAGGGGATCTCGATGCCCCTTTGCTGGAAAGCCTTCCAGACAGCCGCCTGGACTTCGCTGCAGATCGACACGTTATCCATCGGGTTGGCGATCCAGAAGCGCAGGGCGTAGCTGATCGAGGATTCTCCGTATCCGAGCAGCAGTGCCTTCGGTGCCGGGGTGGGCAGAACGCGAGGCTGGCTGCGGGCGATGTCCTCCAGTAGGGCGATCACGTCATTGGGATCGTGGTGGTAGGCCGCGCTCACCAGCACCTGGGTGCGGCGCAGGGTGTCGCTGCCCGTGTAGGTCACGGTGGTGGTGGTGAAGAACATCTGATTGGGGATCACCAGTTCGGCGTTGTCCCGATTGCGCCAGAGCACGGCGGCCCGCAGGCCGAGGCTGCGCACCTCGCAGGGATCGCCATCAATGACCAGAACTTCGCCGGGCCGCACCGATCCCTCACACAGCAGCCAGAGGCCGCTGACGAAATTGGAGAAGACTTCCTTGATGCCGAATCCGAGGCCCACCGAGAGGCCACCGGCCACCGCCAGGATCGCGGTGCGATTGAACCCCACATGATCGAGGGCCCAGACGATGCCGATGGACACCACCACATAGCGAATCATCAGGGCCAGGGCCCGGCGGCTGCCGTTGCTGATGCCCAAGCCGCGCTGCACCAGCCAGGCCAACCCCTGGGCCGGGGGGCCTGTGCCCATGGCCAGCACATAGACGATCACCACCGCCATGAAGAAGCTCCCCAGGGTCACCTCGGAGCCGAACCATTCGCCCAGGGGAATCAGGGCCAGATCCTGCGGGTTATCGAACACCCGGATCACCAGCAGGGCGGCGACCAGCAGGTACGCCGGGCGGATCAGGCGGGTCTCCAGCAGCTGCAACTGCTGCGGCTGGATGAAACGGCCCAGCAGCTGGCGCACGCCCCCCAGACCCAGCCAGCCCAGGTAGAGGAGCAGTCCCAGCAGCACCAGGCCGTTGGGAAGGCCACCCAACCCCAGGAGCAGCGAAAACAGGCCCAGCAGGAGGGGGACCACGACGTCGGATCGTCGCGCCAGGGGAAAGCGGGGGGCCAGCCACCGGCGAAAGACCCCCTGGCCCAGGAACACCAGCAGCAGCAGAATCACCTGCACGCGCACCTCGATGCGCTGCAGGTAGCCGAACCAGCCGGCGATCTCCATCAGCAGCAGGTTCATCGGGATCTCCCGCCGCTGAGGAGCTCGATCAGCCCCTTGAGGGCCTCCTGCTGGCTGAGGTCGTCGAAGAGGAAGCGGGTGAGCAGGGCCTGCCAGGCCTCTCGCTGTTCCTTGCTGCTTCCCTCGATCAGCCGGATCGTCGAGCGCTGCAGCGACTGCTGCCGGCCCTCCACCATGGACGCCACCACGGAGGAACTGCGCACCGGCGGCGCCACCTCCCGGTTCACCGGCAGCACGTACTGGCTGCGCAGGACGATGTCCCGCTGGTGCAGGGGGCTGACCGCGAAGCGGGCCAGGGCCATCGCCAGCTTGCGCTGGACCGGACTCGAGTTGACCCCGAAGGCCAGCACCCGCTCCCGGGTGATCGGGCTGGCGCCGCCGAAGGGCCCGGAGGGCAGGGGGGTCACGCCCAGGTTCTGGCCCAGGCTTGCCTTGACGCGGGTCAGGTTGATGCTGCGGCAGGGAATCCAGTCGAGGGTCCCGGCGGTCAGTTCCTTGAGCAGTTCCGCCTCGGTGGGGAAGAAGGTGACGTGCTGCTGCTGATCCGCCTGGCGTAGCCACCGCAGCCAGCGCGCCAGGTCCTGCCGGGTCGCGGGCGTCACCGGCTCCCTGGCCAGCAGACTGCTGAGGGCATCGATGGCCCCGAGGGGGCCCAGGGTCCAGGTCAGGCTGACCGCATCGAGGGAGAGCCCCACCTCCATCCCCTTGGCACTGAGGGCCAGCAGCTCACTCAGGGTGCCGGGGCTGCGCCGGACGCGCCGCCGATCGAAACAGGCCACCTGGGGCTGCAGCTCCATGGGGAGGCCGTTCAGCGTCCCATCGGAGCGCCGTACCCGCACCACCGAACCCGCATCCAGCTGGTTCAGCAGGGCGGGCGGGAAGGACACGGTGTCGATGAGCCTCTCCCTGGCCAGATCACGGGCGGTGGATTCGTTCACCAGCAGCAGATCCGGGCTCAGACCGGTGCTGTTGCGCAGTCGCAGTTCGGTGGGCAGGCTCTCCTCGGGGAACACCTCCACCTGGAGCCGGACCTTGGGCTGCAGGGTGCGGAACGTGCTCTGCAACATGGCCGTACGTGAGCGGATCTCCTTCTGCAGTTCGCCGTCGATGGCATCTCCACTGACACCGACCGCGATGTAGAGGGTGCCCTCGAGGGGGCGCAGGATCGGCTGCAGTGGCCGCCCGTGGCAGGCCGCCAGGGAGGCCAGCAAGGGGATGGCGAGGCCCGTCGCCAGCACCCGGATGACGGCCCGCCGCCGGCCCTGGCCGGGCGGGGTGGGGGAGTGGTGGAGTTGGGGAATCACAGGCGGAGGTTAGGGGCCTTCCCCGCGGCGGGCCCGCAGGGCCAGGACGGTGGGGCCCACCCAGTAGGCCCCTGGATCCAGGCGCGCCCTGGCCATGGCCGCGGCCGCATCGGCGGCCTCCTCGGTCGACCAGCGACCCTGGCGGATCAGCTCCCGCCCGTAGAGGGTCACGAAGTGCTCCAGCCACTGGGCCCAGGGGTCACCCCCCCGCCCCAGCACCGGCAGGGGCTGCAGTTCCTCGATCCCGAAGCCCCGCGCCGCCAGCAGTCCGGGCAGGCGCCGGTTGACGTCCGGGTCGCCGCCGGCGCCTCGGAAGCTGGCGATGGCGGCGTCGCGGAAGCGGACGATCGCGGCGCCATCGGGATGGAGGCCGAAGGTGTTCCAGTGGACGTATTCGTGGGCCACCAGGCCAGATCGAAGTCGCCGGTTCCGAGCCCGGGAGCGCCCTGGCCGGGCGCAGCCGTGACCGCGGGATCCCCGAGGTCCACCGCCAGCACCTCCAGCTGGCGCAACCCCTCCCGTGCCGCCGCCCCCCGGGCCGCCGCCACATAGGCCCCACTGCGCTCGAGGGCCAGCACCCGGCCGCCGGGGCCGACGAGGCGGGCCAGATCGAGGGCGCAGAAGCCTGGCCCCGCCCCGAGATCGAGCACCCGCTGGCCCGGTCCGTGGCCGGCCCGCTCCCGGGCGGCCATGGCGGCCGGTCGCCACAGCGTGTGCTGCCGCCTCAGCCGCTCCTGCTCCTCCGGTTCGGTCCCCAGGACGTAGGTGTCCGCTGCCGTGTCGCCTGAGCTCATCGGCCGGGCGCCGCTCAGTCTTCGGGGTAGAGCAGTTCGGCGAGTTCGTCGGGATCCACGTCGTAGACGCGGGCCAGGGTGGTTTCGATGGCGCTGGTCACCACGTCCGGCAGGAAGCGCATCGCGTTCAGGGCGTCGTCGGCGATGTCGTCCGTGAGGACCTTGTCGCCCCCCAGCTTCTCGTCGTTGATCACGGCCATCACCCAGCTCTGGTAAGCGGTGACGAGATCGGCGAACTCGAGCTCAGGATCGTTCAGATCGAGGGCCATCGGGCGTCTCCAGGGACGGTCGTTGCCCCTGCAGTTTGCCGCCTGGCCGCCAGGATGGCCGGATGGATCAGGAACCCCTGCCATCGGTGGCCTCCCTGCAGGGCACCCTGTTCGACTTCGCCATCGCCGAGCTGGTGCGCCAGCACCGGCAGAGCTTCCCGCCCCTGTGGACGGCGGAGAGCTGGGCCAAACTGCTCATCTGGCTGGCCCTGAGCTGCGGCTGCTCCGGCGACGCCCGCGCCCTGGAGGCCTTCGCGGTCGCCCTTGGCCCGGCGCTCACCGCGCGGATGCGGCGGCTGTTCTTCGAGCGCGAGCTCCCCGACCTCAACCTGCGGGTGATGGCGGATCCGGCCGAGCAGCAGGTGCTGCTGCTGCCGCTGGAGGTCGGGCCTGTGCCCGGCGCCGGCGCCCCGCAGGCCATCGCTCCGGAGCGGGTGGCCGCCGCCCTCGAGGCCGTGGGCCTCAGCCCCCTGGTGTCGCCCGATCGCCTCCGCTGGCAGCCGCTGGAGGCGCTGGTCGCTGTGCCCTGGCGGAACGGGCCTGGTTGAGGCCACCGCAGCGGCGGCGCAGCCGCCGGGCCTGGGCGAAGGCGACGCCGACACCGAGCAGGGGCAGGGGGCCGGGCGCCGGCACCGGGGTGAGGGCGAGCAGCTCGCCGTTCACCCCGTCGCCATCGTTGGCCACGTAGATCGTGCCGTCGCGGCCGACGGCCAGGCCCGTGGGGCTGACCAGGTCATCGAAGATCGTGCGGACGCTGCCATCAAGGCCCAGCTTCAGGACGCTGCCCGACGGGGGGCCAAAAAAATCATCGCTGTACTGCAGCAGGTAAAGCGCATCATCCGGACCGGCCGCGATGTCGATCAGGTTGCTGAAGCCCCCCGCGAACTTGGTCACCGGGTTGATGAAGTCGTAGCGGAACACATCGGCGCTCCCGGGGGCAAAGGGAAAGCCGGAGAGCTGGGTGATGTACAGCGCCCCGTCGGGGCCGATGGTCATGCCGGTGGGCACGGCCTGGGCAGGGAACTCGGGGGGCAAGGGGAAGGGCAGCGGCGGGGTGCTGACGAGCTCCTCCGGGAACACGTTCACCAGCGAGACCTGGTTGGCAGCGTCGGCCTTCACCAGGCTGTTGCCGCCGGAATCAGTGACGTAGGTGTCATCCCCGCGCACCACCAGGGCGAAGGGATTGCTGTTGAGATCCTTGCCGTCGGGGTTCTGGGTCGCTTCGAAACCGGCGATGTCGGCCAGGGGGGTGAGGCTGCCGGCGGTCAGGTCGATGGCGACCGTCTTGCCGAAGAGGGGGCTGCCGGCGGCGGGAATCAGGGTGGGGTTGGCACCGAAGCCGAAGACCCCGAACAGCTGGCCGGAGCCGTTGAAGGCGAGGTCCGCCAGGCCCGTTCCCTCAGGGAACAGGGGGGAGGACTGGACCGCCAGGGAGGGCAGGTTGGTGAGGGCCCTGGAATAGATGTTGGTGGAGCGATCGAACAGACCGACGGCCCCGGTGGTGTCGTAGCAGAGGGTGTTGCCGCTGCCGGCGACGAGGCAAGGGCCGTCGCCGCCCCGGCCCGCCTCGCTGAGCACGAGGTTGCCGTTCGGCGCGATCGTCAGTCCCCGCGGATTCTCCAGCCCCGTCACCAGGGTCCGGGCCCGGTACGGGGCGGCGTCGGCGGCGGCGCCCGCCGCCAGCAGGCCGGCGCCGGCCCAGGCCCCCAGGGCCAGGCCAAGCAGCCCTTGGCCCGACAGCCCATGGCCAGGTCGGAGCGGGCGTTGGCGGGAGGCGGTGGTCCGCGGCGACGGCGTCATCGGCAAGACGGTCTGAGAGACGTCAGGCGGCACTCTGCCGATCCTGTAGGCCCCGTCAAGACGCCGAGGACACCCCCGATGGACGTCGGGCCAGCGTTCTAGGTTTCTTGTCCGAGAGGGTCTGGGCGCGGATGCGGCTGATCGCCAGCTTCGAGGATCCCGGCTATGGGGCCCTGGCCGATGCGGCGATGGCCTTCTTTGACCGCCGCACCGACCTGCAGCGCCGCGGGGTCGCCTTCTCCTTCGGCGGCGAACCGGGCGACGGCGCAGAGGCGGATCCCGGCAAGATCTCCACCGACATCAGCCTGGTGTGGATCGACCGCTCCGACCCGGAAGCCCAGGGCCTGGCGGACGTGATCATGCGCGGCGTCTCCGCCGGTCTGAAGCGTTACTTGGCCGAGCGGCCCCTGTTCCTCTCCTGCTGTCCGGAGCGCTCCCTGTTCGTCAACCCGATCTTCAACCT
This sequence comes from Cyanobium gracile PCC 6307, assembly GCF_000316515.1. NCBI lineage: Bacteria > Bacillati > Cyanobacteriota > Cyanophyceae > Synechococcales > Prochlorococcaceae > Cyanobium > Cyanobium gracile. Next base: position 2,579,858 of record NC_019675.1, read on the forward strand.
GCAGCGTTACGCGCCGGGGGAGGGGTTCTACAGCTGGCACTGCGACTGGAACACCAGCGATGAGGCCACCGAGCCGATCCGCCGCGTCCTGGCCTGGATCCTTTACCTCAACACCGTCCCCGACGGCGGCACCGAATTCCACTGGCAGGATCACCACGAGGAGGCCGTCAAGGGCAAGCTGGCGATCTTCCCCGCCGGCCTCTCCCATCTGCACCGGGGCCGCGTCAGCCAGACCCACACCAAGACCATCGCCACCGGCTGGATCAATGCCGGCACGCTCGATGCCTACGTGACGCGCCTCGCCGCCGGCTGAGGCCCCGTTCCAGCGGTCAGTCCAGGGGCGACGGCACGATCAGCCGCTCCAGCCGCAGCTGCAGCTCATCGGTGAGGGCCTGCACCGCCCGGCGCCGATCCCGGCGGTAGTCGGCGAGGCGCCCATCCACCACGATCGGCCGGTCGATGCTGATCCGCACCTTCCGCCGGCCGAGCCGGGGGCGCTGGTTGGCGGTGTGGCCCTGGATCCGGCACTGGGTGTCCCAGAGCAGCAGCAGGGTGTCGGCGAAGCGCTCCTGGCTCGGCCGCTCCCGCACATAGCTGCCGCTCACGGCGACAAAGGACTCCACCACGCGCATGTGCCACAGCTGGGCCCCGGTCTCCTCCGCCAGCCGGTCGGCCAGGGCCCCGGCCAGGGGGCTGGGGGGCTCACTGCCCGGGGGCCGGGCGGGGTAGAGCCGGTCCCAGCCGGCCTGCTCCAGGCGCCGGCAGCGGTCGGTGAGGCTGCCACAGGGCTGCATGCCGAAGGACTGCTCCACCCGCCGCAGGGCCAGATCCATCAGCCGCTGCAGCCGGGGTCCGAAGGCGGGCTCCGGCTCAGCGGTGGCCGCGGCGGGAACCCACTCCTCGGGCAGGGCCAGGTGCACCTTGTCGCGGTAGAAGGCCTCCATCTGCTCGAGCATCCGCTCCCCGAGGCGCACCAGTCGCCCATGCAGCCGGGAGGGGTCAAGGTCGTGGCCGGGATCGGGGGCCAGGCCGGCCCCCTCCTCCAGCCGGCAGAGCAGGGCCTCGATCGCCCCCCAGACCGGCTTGATGAAGGTGTACTGCAGGCCGATCGGCAGCAGATCCATGCGTTCGTGGCGTCCGGCGTCCGCCAGGTCGGCCGCCGTCCAGAAGGCGAGCTGGGCGGTGCCGGGCTCCAGGGGGCTGAGGCGTTCGTTGTGGCCGTTGGTGGCCCCCTCCGGCGCCAGGGCGAAGGGGTGGGGTCCCTCCAGCAGCAGCTTCCGGGCCGTGCGCAGGGCGGGCAGATCCAGCTTGCTGCGCTGGATCGAGGCGCCCCCCAGGTGGGTGAACAGCCACCCCATGGTCGGCCCGGCCCAGAGGGGGATGCCGCGGTCGAACAGGAACTGGCCGGTGGGGGCCGGATCGAAGCGCAGGCCCTGCCGCCGGCCGGCCCGGGCCAGCTCCACCCACAGCAGCCGGGCCATGCTCAGGGGATCGTCGAGACTCGGGTGCCGGAAGGCGAGCAGCAGCCGGCTCTCCCCGGCCTGGAAGGAGCGCATCGCCTCCACCAGCGTGGCCATGCCCTCCACCTCCACCGCCGCGATCCGGCAACGCCAGCGCAGCCAGAGCGGCAGCACCAGCCGGCCGAGTGCCAGCACCCGACCATCCAGGCGAGGGGGCAGAAACTCCAGCGGCGGGGCGGTGGCCATCGGCGGACGTTAGGCGGGCTGCCCGGGTCAGGCTGTGTCCAGGGCCAGCCTCAGCGCAGCTCCAGGGGGGTGATCGGCCCATGGCCGCGCTGCACCCCCAGCCGGATCGGCCGGGGCGGACCCTGCCCCGGCAGGGTCACCTCCACCCAGAGCTGCTCGCCGGCCGGCCGGCGGGAGGGATCCGCCACCCCGGGCGGGATGAAGTAGGCCACCGACGGTCCGAGGCGCCAGCGTTCGCCCTGCGGCGTCGCCGGCAGGCTCCGGAAGCGGGGGGTGGCGGGTCCGGCCAGCTCGGCCCGCACCCGGGCGGCCTCGCTGCGCAGCACCAGCCGCTCCCCCGACCAGGGCCTGGGCTGGCCGGCCGGCACCTCGGGGGCCGGCACCAGCAGGGCCAGGTTCACGTAGCGCCCCCGGATCGGCAGGTAGGGATCCACCGGCTCGCTCAGGATCCAGCCCCGGGGCCGGGTGGCCCGATCCAGCAGCAGCTGGCCCCCCAGGCTCAGCAGCAGTCCGCCCTGCAGCAGGGCCACCAGCAGGCCGCGCGCCGGCGCGGGAATCATGGGGCCCCCCTGCCGATGGCCCGGGCCACGAGCCGGCGGCGCAGCAGCTCCAGGCCCCAGCCGCCGCCGAGGAACAGCACCCCCAGGCCGATGAGGCTGGCGGAGCGCCCCAGGCTGTCCATCACCTGGGACACGTAGAAGGCCAGCACGTCGATGGCGATCAGGGCGGCGCCGAGGTTGACCCGCTCGGAGCGGCCCTCCATCACGCCCCAGGCCACCAGCAGCAGGCCGCCGACCGCCCACCACAGATAGGTGAAGACGCCGGCGTCCTGGTGGGTGGACCAGGCCAGAGCCACCCCCGGCAGCAGCCAGCCGATCGCCACCGCCAGGGGCCAGGCGCGCCGGCCCCGCAGGCGCAGGCCCAGCAGCAGGGGGGTCCCGAGGGCGACGGCCCAGCCGACGAGCGCCAGGGGCAAAGGCAAGGGCTCGGTGCGGGGAGCGCCGTGGCTGACCAGCTGCCAGAGCAGACCCGTTGGCAGCAGGCCCAGCCCGCCGAGCCAGAGCAGCACCCGCCGCGGCGCCGGGGCGGCGCCTGCCCCGGTCGGCGCCGCCAGATAACAGAGGCTGAGCAGCAGCAGGCCCGCTGCCGGTGCCAGCCCGGCCGTCGGATCCTCGGATCCCCGCTGCAGTCCCTCGCTGGCGGCGTCGACGGCCCGCTGCCATTCACCGACCAGCCAGGCCGGCCCCAGCAGGGCCAGCAGCGCCAGCTGGGGCCACTGGCGCAGCAGGCCCCAGCCGAGGCCCGCGCCGATGGCCCAGAGCAGCAGCCCCAGGGGCCAGTGGGCCTCGAGGTGGAACAGCTGGCCCGCCAGGAACAGGCCCGCCCCGAGCGTCACCGTGCCGACGCCGTGCAGGCTCACCGCCAGGGGCGGGAATCGGCGCTCCACGGCGGCGGCGCCCCCGTGCAGGCCCACCACCAGCGCCAGCAACAGGCCGAAGCGCTGGCCGGGCCCGAGGGCCGCCCAGTGGGTGGTGACGAACAGCAGCAGCCCGGCGGCCACCAGCACGCCGCCCAGAGCGACGGCCACCAGCACCGGCACCCGCAGCCGCCGGGGGCCGGGCTGGGCCCTCTCCCAGGCCCGGATGGCCTCGGCGCCGGTGGGGTCGATCAGGCCCGCCTGCCGCCAGCGCTCCAGCCGTGATTCCCAGCCGTCAGCCATGGGTTGAGGCTAGGAGGAGTGGCGTTTTGCGACCACGGGCCCACGACCCGCGCCTCCCCCCTGTGCTTGCCAAGAACCTCGCCCACACTCACACTCACACTCACACTCACACTCACACTCACACTCACACCCACACCATCGCCATTGGCTGGAGCAACGCGGGCAGGCGGGAGGTCGACCTCGCCCTGCTCGCTGCCTCCTGAGAGCCATGGGTCAATCGGGCTTGTTCAGATGCATGGCCTGTCACCCCATTCCGTAGCCATCGAACTCTCCCCCAGCCTCCTGGTGACTCAGGGTGAGCACACAACGATCCACTGCGGAAAACACTGAAGTCCGCAGCCAGAAGTTCAGATCATTCCAGGCCCGAATCCTTGTGCAAGCCACGAAATGCTCGCAATCGGATCCGTATTCTGATCACCAACACCAGGGTCAACCTGGCGATGACCACAGCATCGATCCGCAGGCTTCTTGCTGTGCCATTCGCATGCCTCACGCCCCCTTCCGACAAGGTGACGAGACAAGGGGCCGGCTGAGATGGCAGCGCGGGAGGATGTTTACAACGATTTCGCGGGCCATGGGCTAGCTGCCCAGGAGGCTCTGATTAGCGTTCTGAACAAGACCACTGCCGCTGAGACGTCCCCGATGCCCCTCAACGAATACAAGCCCGGCACCGCCTTCCCCGGTGTGATCGGCCGCACCGCCGATGTGTCGACCCCGGCCTGGCCCGAGCCCAACCGAGCGAAGGAGGGTGCGCCGAACGTGCTGTACATCGTTCTGGACGACACAGGCTTCGGGCAGCTCGGCTGCTACGGCAGTCCGATCGCCACGCCGCATCTGGATGCACTGGCGGCCGATGGGCTGCGCTACAGCAACATGCACACCACGGCGCTCTGCTCGCCGTCACGCTCCTGCATGCTCACAGGGCGCAACCACCATTCCAACGGGCTGGCCTGCATCACCGAAGGGTCGATGGGCTACCCAGGCTCCAACGGCTACATCCCGTTCGAGAACGGCTTCCTCTCCGAGATTCTGCTGCAGAAGGGCTACAACACCTATGCCGTGGGCAAGTGGCACCTCACCCCTGCGGAGGCCACCTCCGCCGCCGGACCCTACGACCGCTGGCCCCTTGGACGAGGTTTTGAGCGCTTCTACGGCTTCCTCGGCGGCGACACGCACCAGTACTACCCCGAGCTGGTGCGCGACAACACTCAGGTGGAACCTGAGAAAACTCCGGAGCAGGGCTATCATCTCACGCCGGATCTGGTGGAGAAGGCGAAGGCGATGATCGCCGATGCCAAGCAGGTGGCGCCGAACAAGCCCTTCTTCATGTACTTCTGCACCGGCGCCATGCATGCGCCCCACCATGTGCCGAAGGAATGGGCCGACAAATACAAGGGTCAATTCGACGACGGCTGGGACGCCTACCGCGAGAAGACGTTCGCCCGCCAGAAGGCGCTGGGACTCATTCCCCCGAACACCACTCTCTCCCGCCACGATCCCGACGTGCAGGACTGGGCCTCTCTCTCGGACGATGAGCGCCGGTTGTATGCCCGCATGATGGAGGTGTTCGCCGGCTTCCTGGAGCACACCGACCACTACATCGGCGAGCTGATCGCGTTCCTCAAGGATCTGGGCGAATACGACAACACCCTGATCATGGTGATCTCCGACAATGGCGCCAGCTCCGAGGGCGGACCTACCGGATCGGTGAACGAGGGCAAGTTCTTCAACAACGTGCCGGAAAACCTGGAGCAGAACCTGGCCGCCATCGACGACATCGGCGGACCGAAGTACTTCAACCACTACCCCTGGGGCTGGACCCATGCCGGCAACACCCCCTTCCGCCGCTGGAAGCGGGAGACCTACCGGGGCGGCACCAGCGATCCCTTCATCGTGAGCTGGCCGAAAGGCATCAATGCCAGGGGGGAGATCCGCAGCCAGTACGCCCATGCGATCGACATGGTGCCCACCGTGCTCGATGCCCTGGGAATTGAGGCGCCCACCACCATCCGGGGGGTGACCCAGAGCCCGATCGAGGGCTTCAGCCTGGCCTCCTGCTTCAACGATGCCACCGCGCCGAGCCTGCATCTCACCCAGTACTTCGAGATGTTCGGCCATCGCTCCCTGTATCACCAGGGCTGGCGTGCGGTCTGCCCCTGGCCCGGACCCTCCTTCAGCGAATCGGGCCGCAGGTTCGGCGATCCCATCTCCTACGACCAGCTGATCCAGCTCGACGCCCACGGCTGGGAGCTCTACAACCTCGAGGAGGATTTCGCCGAAACCAACAACCTGGCCGCCACGGAGCGAGACCGCCTGATCGCCATGATCGGCATGTGGTACGTGGAGGCCGGCAAGTACAACGTGCTGCCGATCGATAGTCGCGGTACTCAGCGTTTCGGGGTGGAGCGCCCTCAGATCGCCGCCGATCGACAGCGCTACATCTATTACCCAGGAACCCAGGTGGTGCCGACCAACGCGGCCCCCAGGGTGATGAACCGGCCCCACTCGATCTCGGTGGAGGCCGTGGTGCCCGAAGGCGGAGCCGATGGGGTGTTGTTCAGCATGGGGGGCAACGACGGTGGTTTTGCGTTCTACGTGCAGAACGGCCTGCTCACCTACGGCTACAACTATGTGGCCGACAGCCACTTCCGCATCACGTCCACGGCGTCGATTCCCAGCGGCCATCACATCTTCAGCGTGGAGTTCACCCCCACGGGTCCGGCCGACATCGCCAACGGCAAGGGCACCCCGGCGGCGATCAAGCTGTTCGTGGATGGCCAGACCGTGGGTGAGGGCCATCTGCCGGTCACGATTCCCCTGAGCCTGGGCTTGGCGGCGGGGGCGGCGGTGGGCGCCGATCCCGGCTCACCCACCATGCCCGATTACAAGCCACCCTTCGCTTTCACCGGCACGGTGACGCGGGCGATGGTGGATGTGACTGGCACATCGGTGGAGTCGCAGGAAGAGAAGATGCGCATGATCCTGGCGCGGCAGTAGTCGGCATGACCCAGAGCAAGCCAGTCAAATCCCTGCGCATCGAACTGCGCTGGTCCGCTGCGCTCGCGGTGGTCGTCCTCTGGGCGCTGGAGAGGGGGCTGCCGAGCCGGTTCCGGCTCCTTCCTGTCGGCTTCGACTTCATCATCTTCGCCACCGTTCTGATCCCGATGCTGGCCGTCGGACTGACGGCCGGTCGCCGCAGCTGGTTGCGCATCGAGCGCGTCACCACCTGGCTCTTCGTTGCTGTCGTGGGCGGCATCACGCTGGCGAATCTGGCTGTACTGATTCAGGAGATGCTGTTCGGCCGAGGACAGCTCGATGCCATCGAGCTGCTCGCCTCCGGCATCGCGATCTGGGTCTCCAACGTGGTCACGTTCTCTCTGGCGTTCTGGCATGTCGATCGAGGTGGCCCCGAGGCGAGGCTCAATTGTCTGCCCATTCGTGCCGACTGGTTCTTTCCCCAGGAGGGGGTGCCCGATGCCGTCCGCCCGGACTGGCGCCCCACCTTCATCGACTACCTGTTCCTGGGCTTTTCGACGGCGACGGCCTTCAGCCCCACCGGGGCCATCCCACTCAGCGCCCGGGCCATGCTGCTGATGATGCTGGAAAGCTCCATCTCCCTGCTGACCATCGCCGTGATCGCGGCGAGGGCCATCAACATCCTCGGCACGTGAGCCCAGGGCCACGAAGATCGATCCCGATTTGAGCCCATAGGGCAACTGCCGGTTCGGGATTGGCTTGTCCGCCGTCACCCGGCGGCTGCGGTGCCGCAGGCTGAGGTTGCAACGAACCTTCAGCAGGCGTGCAGGCGGTGAGCCACGCCCCCTACTCTGCAAGGGCGCATGACGCGTTTGAGGGTGAGGCAAGTGTCCAGCGAAACCCCACCGCTATTCGGTAAAACCAGGTTTCTGGTTGGGCTGATCGATGAGTTTCTCGACAAGATCTCCGAGGGTGTGATCGTCGTCGAGATCGGGATCAAGGCCTATCTCACCACCAGTGAAGGGCCGGAGATCTGCCTGGAGAAGCTGAATCAGATCATTGAGATCAAGCGCAGTTGCAGTGAACTGAGGCGCACGATTGTCACGATGCTCTACACCGAGATGCTGCTGCCCGATGCCCGCGGCGACGTGCTGAGCTTGCTCGGCAGCCTGTTCGAACTGCTCGACGAGATGGGCGACAACTTCCAGGAGCTGATGATCGTTCAGCCGCGCGGCCTGCCGAAATTCGGTCAGGATTTCGCCGATCTCACCGCCATGGCGATTCGCTGCGTGCAGGCCGTGGTGGTGGCGGCCCGCATGTTCTTCCGTATGCCGGCTGCTGTGCGTGACCACATCAACGAAGTGCGGGTGTTCGAGGATGAAACCGACAAGCTCGCCTGGCGGACCAAGCGCAGGATTTTTGCCACCGAACTCAGCTTTGAGCAACGTTCCCAGCTGCGGGAGGCTGTGGCCATGATCGACTCCCTGGCTGACAAGGCGGAGAACATCGGCGACGACCTCTCGATCTTCGCGATCAAGCGCTCGCTCTGAGCAGGAGCTTCCACGGTGTCCCTGATCGTCACCCTGATTTTCCTCTCCAGCGGTCTGTTCCTCGGCTGGTCGATGGGGCGATCTTCGCGATGCTGCTTTACAAGCTGCTGGTGGAGTGGATCCGCCTCAGTCAGCCCCACCTGCTCTCCCTCGATCGCAACACCCGCACCGGTCTGATCCTGGCGGGCATCTTCGGCTCCTATGCGATCGGCGCCAACGGCATCGGCAACGTGATGGGCTTCTTCGTGGAGGCCTCACCCTTCCGTGACCTCACCGTTGGACGCTTCAGTGTTTCGTCAGTGGAGCAGCTGTTTCTGATCGGCGCCATCGCCGTGGCCGTGGGCGTGTATACCTACTCACGACGCGTGATGATGACTGTGGGCGACGGCCTGTTGGCCCTCTCGCCGCTGGCTGCCTTCGTGGTGGTCGTGTCCCATTCGTTAGTGCTGTTCCTCTTCTCCTCCACGGCGCTGGAGAGCCTGCTGGCGAGCCTGGGCCTGCCAACGATTCCGCTGTTGCCAGTGTCGGGATCGCAGGCAGTGGTCGGTTCGGTGCTCGGCATCGGCCTGCTGCAGGGTCTCAAGGGGGTGCGCCAGATTCGCTGGGGGGTTCTTGGAGGGATCGCCTCCGGCTGGGTCACCACGCCACTGATCGCGGCGGTGATCGGCTTCGTGCTGTTGTTCGTGGTGCAGAACGTCTTTGGCCAGGAGGTCTTCCTCCCCCACGACCCTGGACTGACGCCATCGGCGATCGAGTCCAGCAGTGGTGCCGCCTTGCTCCCTGTGGCAGGAATGACTTCGGGCCTCACGCCGCCCTGAATGGCCTCTTGTTCGGCGGCATCCGCTCCAAGGACTGGGGGGGAGCTGGAGGCAGGGTGAACCCGCCCTCTTTGCGAGCATGGGCAGATCTTCCCCCGCCTGCCGTGACCGAGGCCTCAGCCGCCCCCAGCCCCGACGGCGTCCTCCCCAAGACCTACGACCCGGCCGCCACCGAGGCGCGCTGGCAGGCGGCCTGGGAGGCGGCCGGCGCCTTCCACCCCGATCCCACGGCGCCCGGGGAACCGTTCAGCATCGTCATCCCGCCGCCGAACGTGACCGGCAGCCTGCACATGGGCCACGGCTTCGAGACGGCCCTGATCGACACGATCGTGCGCTTCCAGCGCCTGCAGGGGAAGAACGTGCTGTGTCTGCCCGGCACCGACCACGCCTCGATCGCGGTGCAGACACTGCTGGAGAAGCAGATCAAGGCCGAAGGCGGCAGCAAGGACGACCTGGGCCGCGACGCCTTCCTGGAGCGGGCCTGGGCCTGGAAGGGGGAGAGCGGCGGCACGATCGTGGGCCAGCTGCGGCGGCTGGGCTACTCGGTGGACTGGCTCCGGGAGCGCTTCACCCTCGATCCCGGCCTGAGCGCGGCGGTGGTGGAGGCCTTCGTGCGCCTGCACGAGCAGGGGCTGATCTACCGCGGCGAATACCTCGTCAACTGGTGCCCGGCCTCAGGATCGGCGGTGAGCGATCTGGAGGTGGAGATGAAGGAGCTCGACGGCCACCTCTGGCACTTCCGCTATCCGCTCAGCGGCGGCCCGGCCGCCGATGGCACCGACCATCTGGTGGTGGCCACCACCCGCCCCGAAACGTTGCTGGGCGACACCGGCGTGGCCGTGCACCCCACCGACCCCCGCTACGCCGCCCTGGTGGGGAAGACGATCACCCTGCCCCTGGTGGGACGGGAGATCCCGATCGTGGCGGATGAGCACGTGGACCCGGCCTTCGGAACGGGGTGCGTCAAGGTGACCCCCGCCCACGACCCCAACGACTTCGCCATTGGCAGCCGCCACGGCCTGCCCCTGATCACGGTGATGGCCAAGGACGGCAGCATGAACGCGGCGGCGGGCCGCTTCGCCGGCCTCGACCGCTTCGAGGCCCGCAAGGCGGTGGTGGCGGCGATGGAGGCCGAGGGGTTCCTGGTGAAGGTGGAGCCCCACCGCCACAGCGTGCCCTTCTCCGACCGGGGCAAGGTGCCGGTGGAGCCGCTGCTCTCCACCCAGTGGTTCGCACGTGCCGAGCCCCTCGCTGCCCGTTGCCGCGAGGCCCTCGACGGCGGCGCGCCCCGCTTCGTGCCGGAGCGCTGGGAGAAGGTCTACCGCGACTGGCTCACCGACATCCGCGACTGGTGCATCAGCCGCCAGCTCTGGTGGGGCCACCGCATCCCCGCCTGGTTCGTGGTCAGCGAGACCGGCGGCGTGATCACCGAGGCCACGCCCTACGTGGTGGCCCGGGATGCCGCGGAGGCCGCCGCCAAGGCGGAAGCGCAGTTTGGTGACGTGCAGCTGGAGCAGGACCCGGACGTGCTCGACACCTGGTTCTCCAGCGGCCTGTGGCCCTTCTCCACCCTGGGCTGGCCCGAGAGCGAGGCCGCCGATCTGGCCCGCTGGTACCCCACCAGCGTGCTGGTGACGGGCTTCGACATCATCTTCTTCTGGGTGGCCCGCATGACGATGCTGGCGGGCGCGATGCAGCCCCTCGGCGCCGGCAAGGCCTGGATGCCCTTCGCCGACGTGATGATCCACGGCCTGGTGCGGGACGAGAACAACCGCAAGATGAGCAAGAGCGCCGGCAACGGCATCGATCCGCTGCCGCTGATCGAGCGCTACGGCGCCGATGCCCTGCGCTTTGCCCTGGTGCGGGAGGTGGCCGGCGCCGGCCAGGACATCCGCCTCGACTACGACCGCAGCGATGGCAGCTCCGCCACGGTGGAGGCGGCGCGCAACTTCGCCAACAAGCTCTGGAACGCCACCCGTTTTGCCCTGATGAACCTGGGCGGTGAGACGCCCGCCAGCCTGGGTGCGCCGGACCCCGCGCACCTGCAGCTCGCCGACCGCTGGATCCTCTCGCGGCTGGAGCGGGTGAAGCGCGAGACGGCCGAGCGCTACGCCAGCTACGGCCTGGGGGAAGCCGCCAAGGGGCTCTACGAGTTCGCCTGGAACGAGGTCTGCGACTGGACGATCGAGTTGCTCAAACGCCGCCTCAACCCTCGGCCCGCCGCCGAAGGGGAGCCCCTCACCGCCGAGGTGCTGGCCGACCAGCGTGTGGCCCGGCAGGTGCTGGCCAAGGTGCTGGCGGAGCTGCTGGTGCTGCTGCATCCGCTGATGCCCCACCTGAGCGAGGAGCTCTGGCATGGGCTCACCGGCGCCCCCGAGGGCTCCTTCCTGGCCCTGCAGCCCTGGCCGGCGGCTAACAGTGCCGCCCTCGATGAAGGCCTGGAGGCTTCGTTCGCCGAGCTGATCGAGGCGATCCGGGTGGTGCGCAACCTGCGCGCCGTGGCGGGCCTCAAGCCCGCCCAGGGGGCGCCGGTGCTGTTCATCACCGGCCGCCAGGAGCTGGCGGCGGTGCTGCGGGAGGGCAGCCCCGACATCACCACCCTCACCAAGGCGGAGAGTGTGACCGTGCTGGATCCGGCGGCGGCGGCAGAGCGGCCCGCAGCCCGGGCCCTGGCCGCGGTGAGCGGCGAGCTGCAGGTGCTGCTGCCCCTGGAGGGCCTGGTCGACCTCGATGCCCTGCGCGCCCGTCTGGAGAAGGACATCGCCAAGGCCACAAAGGAGATCAGCGGCCTGGCCGGCCGCCTCGCCAATCCCAACTTCGCCGGCAAGGCGCCGCCGGAGGTGGTGGCCGAGTGCCAGACCAACCTGGCCGAAGCCGAGGCCCAGGCGGCGCTGGCGCGGCAGCGGCTGGCAGATCTGGGCTGAGGCCGGTTTTCCTCGCAGATCTCCACCAGCAGGCTGTCTTCGACGGCGGTTTCCCGGTGGGTGTCAACCGGCTCTACGACGTAAATGCCACCTGTGGCGATGGGAGGGAATCGTGAGGCCGGCGGGCAGCCGGTAGAGCCCCGATTCCACGTTGTGGTCCCCTTCCCACAGGCGGCAGGCCTGCATCGGGATCGCCCGGACATCGAGGGAGGTCCAGCACTGCTCTTCGGTAGGGAGGTAGCGGGTCATCGCAGGTGGATCGAGCGGGTCACTCACGAGGGGGGACTGAGGCTGTTGTCGGCGCCGTTGGCACCGGGCGAGCTGGCTCCATGGCTCCAGCCACAGCTCCATCAGGCCCTTCGGGAATTGGCGGAGCGGAACATGGCCGATGTGTCGCTTCCCCACTGGCGCCATCCGGGAAGCGGCACGTGAACCGCCATGTCCATGACCGTCCAGGAATCACCAGCGGAATCGCTTGCCTGCCAGGACAGCAATGGGATCGAGAGTCACGGTCAGGAGTAAGCAGCCGGGAATTATTCATTTCAGCCAGTCAACGCAACGTGGCGCCCCCAGGGGATTCGACGACATTCCCGTTGTGCTGGAAAAGTGGACATGCCGCTTCGTGTATCGTGATCAAATCTGCCCGATCCCCAGGTCAGCGGGACTGCGCCACATGGTGAATCGAGCCATCATCGTTGTTCCCGTCCATCGATCGCGCCCTACACCGAACGAACGGATTGGGCTCCGTCACCTCGGCAGGTTGATGGCTGAACGACCCATCCTTCTTGTTTCACCGCAGACGATCGAGACACATGCCTATAGGAGACTGCTGCCGAATGCCTGCGATCTCAAAGTGCCGCCTCGGTGGATGGAAAGCATCAGGGCTTACAACCGCATGATGATATCGCCCATGATCTATAACCACCGTCTCCTCCGCGGCTATAGTCATATGCTGCTTCATGAGCCTGATGCCGTCCTTCTGAAGGATGAGCTGGATCACTGGTCAACAGAACCATACGATTTCATCGGCTCCCCCTGGACGCGAGTGGATGCCGATGCTCTGGCCGGGGTTGCCCTTTGCCAAGGTGCCAACGGCGGGCTGTCGCTCACCAACCTTGCGGCGATGCGATGGGTGACGTCATCCTGGCTTCGCTGGCATTCATGGCGGCACGTCTTCGGAGACCTTTACTGCGGGCTGGTGGAGCGCAATCTGCCGAAGCTCAGAAGGGGCCTCGTTGCCGCCTATCCCGGGGGCCTGCTACGAGGAGCTTATCGCCTCTACAACACAGGATGGGACATCTTCTTCACTTCTCTTGTGCCTTCATTGTTGCCTGAATTCCGAGTGGCTCCCCCCAATGTCTGTGTGAGATTTGGCTGGGAAACCGGCACATACGCCTGCAAGCTTTACAACAACGGCGATCCACCGTTCGGCCTGCACGCCTGGACGAAATATGAACCCGCGCTGATGCTGGAATTGATGCAGTCCATGGGCGTTGACTGCAGCGGTTATGAGACTGCAAGTTGACGTCACGTATTGGCGCTGAACCTTTGACACAGACAGCTCCAGATGACGCTGGCCATCTTATGGCCCAGTGAGTATGTGCAACGAACGCGCCAGGGCGATGAAAATGATCAAGGGCGGATCAGGTGAATGGCTGCGTTAACTGCTCTGCGCCTTTGCCTGCGGAGATGGTGCTCCACGAAGAAGGCCCTCCACAATGAGGTCTTCGTCAATTTCCGGCCAGTGGATTCCAAAGCCAGCGGCAGCAATTTCCCAGTTGTCACGCTCCCGAGGAGTGGCATGCAGAAGGCGCGGGTACCAAGCTAAAGGCACAGAGATAGTGCGGCCGTCTGCAAGGTCGACAACCAGCTTGTCCTCCGTACAGGCAACATCTGTCACAGGCTCGCCAGAATTAGCCATGAAACTCCTCCCATGCTTTTAACAGGATAGATCAGTTCATGCTGACCAGCCGTTCAATGCCTAGGAGTTTCCTGGCCTTAAAGCCAAGACCAGAAGAAAGTGCGACTGGTGTGAGCCATACCTTGCAGGAGTCCCAATCTCGGTCAACGTGAATGTGGGGAGGTTCATTTGGCTCGTGACTGTAGAACTAGAATCCTGTACGGGCCTCTTCTGAGGATTGTCGGCATCCCAGATGGTCACCGCCAGATCAATGCTAGCCACCGCGGCCTTTCTGTAAAGCTAACGCTCAAGATCACCTGCCCGCAAGCATCGCATTGGTATAACTACTGAGACATCGGTGGCGGGTCAGGTGGATCTTGTTGTTGGGCTTCGCACGAATCGCAAGTCAATAAGAATTTAGACAGCTGGCCCTGAGGATCACTAACAATCACGTTGCGGGCCCGATCAAGAAGATCAAGTAGAATCCCAATCGAATCAAGCTTTTCAATTATTCTTTTTTGCTGCTCATCCAAGTACTCAATTAGCATTCTATAGCTATCAACTGATGTACTATCTAGCTCGGCCAGCCTGTGATGTATCAAGTTATTGCGATCTTTTACAAGTTCTAGCAGGGATTCTCGGAACTTCCGGGAGCCCTTGTCATCTCCGACTGAAAAGGAAAGTGAAATGTGAATGTCGTCTAGGTTCTCGGGAATGTCTTCCAGATTATCGTGTCCCTTTTCCAGTGAACTAACAATTTGCATCGTAAGATTCCCAAGGGTCTTCCTGTGATTCTCTCGAATTCTGCGTCGCTTCTTTCTCTTTAGGTCCTTAGGAGAACCAGATATACACAACGAGAGTAAGATCTTGAGGCCAGACTCGAGTCTTGCAAAGTTGACAACATTGCGACCAACCTTACGCAGTGCCTCGGAACGTATAGTCTCAATTTCAATCCTACCAGATTGGGCTGACTCATCTTGTTGCATTACTCCAATGCCCAACATGGATAAGCTGTCAATAGAAATGACATTATGGATGAGTGTATGGCTGTGGGTCTCTTCACTACACTGACGTTAATGCAAGGCAATGTTGGATTCAAGTGACAATGTAATCAGTCAACCACCGTAAGCCCAACGCTTATTGGATGGTTTCCGTGAACCACGGCCGAGCTGCGCTTCCCTTCCGAGAACCACCACGAGTCTTCGGGTGGGTGTCGGTTGACCATCTCCGCAGGGCAGTGTGTTTCACATCGGGTTGTCCACTATGACCAAGTGGTTCTCGGACCGGTGAACCACTTGTTCACTCTGATCCATCCGTCCGGTTCGGGTGCCGCTGGCAGGCCGAACCATCGTGGATCAAGCCGCTACATCCCCGCCGTCAGCCTGTGCAGCGCGCTGTAGTCCAGTTCATCCAGCCCCGCATCCGTCGCCCTCTCCAGCAGCGCCGCCAGCCCATCAAGTCCCTCCGTCTCCAGCCCCAGCCCGCGCGCCGTTTGCAGGAACAGCAGCAGGTCTTTGCGCAGGTGGCCGGTGGGGAAGTTGGGGTTGGCGTAGTCGTCGGCCAGTTCCTTGGCCAGCTTCTTGTCGAAGGTGGGGGCGTACAAGGCGCTGGCGTGCAGGATCGCCATGAAGGCCTCCACGTCCACCCCGGCCCGCTGCACCAGATGCAGGCTCAGGCTGAAGCTGTGGGTGAGGCTGGCGATCAGCTGATTGAGGGCCAGCTTGGTGCTGAGCGCCGCCCCCACCGGGCCCAGCAGCCGCGGTTCAGCGCCCAGGGCCGCCAGCACCGGCCGGGCCCGCTCCAGGGCCGCCGCGTTGCCGCCCACCATCAGTTGCAGCGTGCCGGCCAGGGCCTCCGGCCGGCTGCCCAGCACCGGCACCTCCAGCAGTTCGGCGCCCCGCTCCGCCAGCGCGGCGACCAGCTCCCAGCTCTCCTGCGGCGCGATCGTGGCCACCTGCAGCACCAGCCGGCCCGCCAGTGCCACACCGGCCTGCTCCAGCAGCACGGCCCGCGTGGTGGGGCCGTCGCTCAGCACCGTGATCACCACGTCTGAGGCGGCCACGGCCTCGGCCGGCGTGGCGGCCAGCGTCGCGCCCAGGGCCTGTAGCGGCGCGCAGCGCTGCGGGTGGCGGTTCCAGACCGTGAGCCGGTGCCCGCTGGCCAGCAGCCGCTCGCCGATGGCCGCCCCCAGCAGGCCGGTGCCCAGCAGGCTGATCTCCATCGGCGCGGCCCATCGGGGCCCGTCAACCTAACGGGGCTCTGACCCCGCCCCGTCCTCCTCCAGCGGCTGCCAGATCAGGGGCCCGAAGCGTGCCACCGCGGCCCGCAGGCCATCCAGTTCGCGGCCGCTGCGGCCGCTGAAGCCCAGCACCACCGCGTCCTCGGGCACCGTCCAGTCGACCGGGCGGTCGCCGGCATCGCCGCCGCCGCCGATGCGCTGGCCGTCGCTGCTGCTGAGGAACAGCCGGTCGACGCGGGTGCCACTGAGGCCTTCGATACGCCGGATCGTCACGCCCTCCGGCAGCTGCAGGACGCCCCGGTCGCCGCCGCCGCCGCCGCCATGGAGCTCCGGCTCGAGGGGATCGCCCTCGCCTGCATAGCGCAGCCGGATCTGATCCACCCGCGAGCCGGTGCGCAGGCCCACCTCCACCAGCCGCTGCCGCCGGCGGATCGCGTCGGCCCTCCCGGGGAAGGCGAAGGGGGCGCCGCCGTTGCCCCCCATCGGCAGCTCCTCGGTCAGGGTCACGTTCAGTTCGGGGCTGCCCGCCGCCAGGGATGGCAGCGCCGGGGCCTCCAGGGGGGTAGCGGCGGCGTCCCTGTAGGCGGCCCGGCAGGCGTCGATGGCGCGGCGATCGACGGCGGCGGCGGCGCGCCGGTCGGCCAGCAGCGGGTCCGGCGGCACGCCGTAGAGCCGGTACGTTTCCGCCACCCAGTCCATCTGGCGGATCAGTCCCACCACCTGCTCGCGACGCTCCAGCAGGCCGGCACCCGAGGCGTCGCCACTGAACAGCCGCCGGTTGGCGGCCACCGGCTCGAAGGCGGCGCCGATGGCCGGCACCGTCTCGTAGCCCCGGGTCCGCACCCCGATCAGCGCCGGCTGATCCAGCGGCAGGCGGGCGAAGTCGTGGGCGAAGGGGATCAGGGAGGCGGCGTCGGCCGGCGGCTGGGCCCTGGTGCCGATCACCTGCATCCGGAAGCCGAGGTTCACGGAGGCGCTGCGGGCGACCGCCGTCACGGTCTCCACCACGGTGGGGTTGAGGCTCAGGCCGCCGAGGCCCAGCTCGGCGCCGATTTGCCGCTCCACCAGCCGGGCCTGCTCCCGCGACTGGGCGTAGAAGGTGAACACCCCATGGCACTCGCCGCCCACCTCCGCCGCCGCCACGAAGCCATCGCCGTGCAGGGCCACGAAGGCCTCGAGCTCGGCGGCGCCGGCCGGCACCGCCACCCCCTCCAGCGGCCGGGTCTGGCCCGCCTCCAGCGCCACGCTCACCTGGCGGGCCCAGACCACCAGCGACAGGCTGAAGGCGGTGGTCTTCAGGGAGTCGCGGAACGACCGCTTGGCCCCCAGCAGGCTCAGGGGTCCCAGGCCGACCCCCAGGGAGGTGTCGTTGTGCAGAGAACGCACCAGCTCCTCGCTGCTGCGGCAGAGCTGCCAGCCCACCGTGCTGCCGCCGCCCGCCGCCAGCAACGTGCCGCCCACGGCCGCCTCGATGGGCTCGCCGGAGTCGGCGACGCTGTGGCGCCCCCGGAACAGGGCCCCCCGGGCGACCTGCTGCGCCAGCTCCGACGGGTCAGCCATGGCGACACAGTCAGCAGACCCAAGCGTAGGCAGGGTCGATACGGTGACCTGATGGACCCGCTCTGGCTGTCGGATCACCTGCTGCCCTGGCTCCGATCCCCGATGGGGGCCGTGGCCTTCGTGCCCCTGTACGCGCTCTGGGTCACCCTGCTGCTGCCGGGGGTCTGGGCCTCGATGCTGGCCGGGGTGCTCTACGGCCCCGTGGGGGGCAGCGTGCTGGTGTTCGCCGGGGCCTGCCTGGGGGCCCAGGCGGTGTTCCTGTTGGGCCGCAGCCGCTGGCGGGGCTGGGCCCGCCGCCGTCTGGCCGGAGCGCCGCGGCTGCAGGCGGTGGAGCGGGCGGTGTGCCGCCAGGGTCTGGTGCTGGTGCTGCTCACCCGCCTGTCGCCGGCCTTTCCCTTCAGCCTGCTGAACCTGGCCTACGGCCTCAGCGAGGTGAGCCAGCGGGACTACGCGATCGGCCTGATCGGCATCCTCCCCGGCACCGTGCTGTTCTGCGCCCTGGGGGCGGCGGCCGGGGATCCGCGCCGCTTTTCGGCGCTGCTGGCCGGCCCGGCCGATGGGGTCACCTGGGCCCTGCGGCTGGTGGGGGTGGCGGCCACCCTGGCGGCGGTGCTGCTGGTGGGCCGCCAGGTGCGTCTGGCCCTGGAGGAACGCGGGGTAGCCTCCCACGTTGCGATGCAGGCCAGCGATGGTGACGGCCGAGACTCCCCCACGCCCCACCACCGGCGCCTGCCCTAACTGCGGCGGCGAACGCCTCACCCCGGTGCGGCGGGTGCGGGTGAGCAAGGCCCGGGTGGCGGCTGACCTCGCCCACTGCACCAGCTGCGACTTCCTCTTCCTGGCCGATCCCACCTGGCTGGATGTGGCCTATGAGGAGTCCTTCTACGGCGACACGGGCTATGTCGACCGCAACCTGCACGCCTCGCGTCTGCTGCGGCTGCTGCTGGTGATCGGCCGGCTGGGCCGCTTCGGTGCCAGCGAGCCGGGTTGCGACCTGGGTACCGGCCTGGGCATGCTGCCGCGGCTGCTGCGCGACCACGGCTTCGATTTCCACGGCACCGACGCCTATGCGGCCATGGAGCTGATCCGCCCCTTCTGCGGCCCCCCCGGCGATGGGGCGATCGGCTGCAAGACCGCCTTTGAGGTGATCGAGCATGTGCCCTGCACCCCCGAATTCCTGCGCCGTGAGGTGGGGGCCACACCCCTGTTCGTCTTCTCCACCCTGATGCGCCCGGTGGGGGAGATCCCCGGGCCGGACTGGTGGTATTACGCCTTCGGCAACGGCCAGCACATCAGCTTCCACAGCCGCCGCAGCTTCGAAGTGGCCATGGGGCGGGCGGGGATGGATCCGGCCTGGCTGGTCTGCATCGACGGCCCCGTGCACGCCCGGGCCCTGCATCTGATCGCCCCTTCGGCCCGCTGGCGGCGGGCCTTCCGGGTGGCTGGCGCTCTGGTGAACCGGGGCCTCGACGGCCTGCTGCTGCCGTGGCTGGAGCCCCTGGTGGGGTTGCGGCCGCGCATCATCCCGGACCACTACGTGGCCATGGAGCGGCTCAGATCTGCCGCAGAGCGTCCGCCTTGTCCTTGAAGTCGCTGAGCAGCAACTGCAGGTAGGTCACCTTGCGCAGCTTGACGTTGGCGGTGAGGGACATGCCCACCTGCAGCGGCAGCACCTTGCCGCTCTTGAGCTTCAGCTGCTGGGAATTGAGCCGGATGTCCACCGGAAAGCGGTAGAAGTTGTTCATCTGATCCGGCGGCAGGGCATCGGAGCCGATCCGCCGCACGGTGCCCTGCAGCACGCCGAAATCGGTGGCCGGGAACGAATCGATACTGATGTCGGCGGCCTTGCCCACCGAGACGAAACCGATCTCCCGGCTGGGCACCTCCACCCGCGCCTCCAGCTTGTCGAAGGGCACCACCTTCATCACCGGTTCGCTGGTCTGGGCGACGAAGCCACGGGAGCGGGGCTTGAGCTCGAACACCACCCCCGCCTCGGGGGCCGTGATCGCCTGGTAGCGGATGTTGACGTTGAGCTCGGTGAGCTTGCTGCGCAGATCGGCCAGCTCGCTCTGGATCTCGCGGACGCCCTGCTGCAGGATCGCCTGCTGGCGCAGCCGGTCGACCCGGGTTTCCTCCAGCTTGCCCTGCACCTCCTGCACCTTGTTGCGCTGGGAGAGGTACTGGAGTTCGGCGGTGGCGCCCTCCTTGTTGAGGGTCTCGAGGCGGCCGAGGACGTCCTTCTCCAGGATCAGGCTCTGGCGCAGCACCCGCTGCTCGGTGTCGTTGAACTGCAGGTAGCGGTCGAGCTCCACCTGCTTGAGCCGCAGCTGCTGCTCTTTGTACCGGATCGTCTGCAGAAGGCTGCGGCGGCGGTCGAGGGTGGCCTCGGTGTCGAGACGCAGCAGCACCTGGCCCTTCTCCACCCGCTCGCCCTCCTTCACCATCACCTCGTCCACCACGCCGCCGACCGGCATCTGGATGTCCTTGACCACCCCCAGGGGTTCGAGCTTGCCCGGGGCGGTGACGATCTCCTCGGTCTGGGCGAACGCCAGCCAGCCGAGGCCGAACAGGGTGACCCCCATCAGGGTCCAGGTGATCGAGCGGGCCCAGAAGCGGGACTGCTGCAGCACCACGTCGTCGCTGTCGGTGTGGATGCTGCGCTCGAGGCCGTTCTGGGCGCGGCGCAGGAGGCCGGCCGGGGTGGGCAGGGGGGGACGTGCCATCAGCCCGCCTCCTGCTGGCGATACAGCGCGAAATAGCGTCCCTTCAGGGCCATCAGTTCCTCATGGGTGCCGGTCTCGACGATGGCGCCCTGGTGCATCATCACGATCAGGTCGGCGCGGCGGATGGTGGACAGGCGGTGGGTGATGAAGAACACGGTGCTCTGGCTCATCGCCTCGCGCAGGTTGTCGCACACCTGGCGCTCGGTGTCGTAGTCGAGGGCGCTGGTGGCCTCGTCCATCACCAGCAGCTGGGGCTGGCTCAGCAGGGTGCGGGCGATGGCGATGCGCTGGCGCTGGCCGCCGGAGAGGGAGGCGCCCCGCTCCCCCAGCTGGGTGCTGTAGCCGGCGGAGAGCTCCATGATGAAGTCATGGGCGCCGGCGATGCGGGCGGCCTCGACGATGGCGTCGCTGGGGGCCTCCGGGTTGGTGAGGGCGATGTTCTCGCTGATGGTGCCGGAGAAGAGCAGGGGATCCTGGGGCACGATGCCCACCTGGCGACGCAGGGAATACAGCTCCACCTTGTCGATGTCGTAGCCGTCCACGAGGATGCGGCCCTTCGTGGGGGCATAGAGCCGCGGCAGCAGCTTCATCAGGGTGCTCTTGCCGCTGCCGCTCTGGCCCACGATCCCGGTGAAGGTGCCGGGCGGAACGTGCAGGCTGACGTTGCTGAGCACCTCCGGACCGCCGGGGTTGAAGCGGAAGCTGAGGTTCTCGAACACCACATCGCCCTTCACCGGCGGCAATGGGATGTGGCCGCGGTCGGCTTCGCTCGATTCCTCCGGGGTGTCGACCACGTCGGCCAGGCGCTCGAACGAGACCCGCAGCTCCTGGATGTTCTGCCAGATGGAGGAGAGCCGCAGCAGGGGCTGGGTGACGTAGCCGCTGATGATCCGGAAGGCGATCAGCTGGCCCAGGGTCAGCTCCCCCTTGAGCACCAGGGTGGCCCCCACCCAGAGCACCAGCAGCTGGGAGAGCTTCTGGAGCACCGAGCTGGTCTCGTTGAGGAAGGTGCCGGTGATCGTCTTCTCGAAGGTGCGGGAGATGTATTTGGCGTAGAGCTCCTGCCATTTCCAGCGGCTCACCATCTCCACGTTCTGGGCCTTCACCGTCTGGATGCCGGTGAGCACCTCCACCAGGTGGCTCTGGGTGCGGGCGTTCTCCTCGGCCGCCTGGCGGTACTGGCGCCGGAACAGGGGGGCCCCCAGCAGGGTGAGCCCCACCTGGATCGGCAGCACCGCCAGGGCGATCAGGGTCAGCAGCCAGCTGTAGATCGCCATCACGATGATGTAGATCACCGAGAAGGCGGCATCCAGCAGCGTGATCAGGGCCTGGCCCGTGAGGAAGTTGCGGATCTTCTCCAGCTCGGCGATGCGGGTGCCCAGCTCGCCGACAGGGCGCTTGTCGAAGTAGCCGAGGGGCAGCCGCAGCAGGTGGTCGATCACCTCGGCACCGAGGCGCAGGTCGATGCGGTTGGTGGTGTCGGTGAACAGGAAGGTGCGCAGCGAGCCGATCACCCCCTCCATCAGGGTGACCACCACAAGGGCCATGCCCAGGATCTGCAGCGTGTCGAGGCTGCGCTGGGAGATCACCTTGTCGATGATCACCTGGATCAGCAGGGGGTTGGCCAGGCTGAACAGCTGGACCACGAAGGAGGCCAGCAGCACCTGGAGCAACATGCCCCGGTAGCGCTTCAGGGCCGGCCAGAACCAGCCCGGACCGAAAGTCTGCTCCGGGGTGTCGATGCTGCGCTCCAGCAGCAGCAGCTCCAGCCCCTCCGGGTACTGCTCGGCGATCTGGGCGGGGCTCAGCTGCACCCAGCCCTCCGCCGGCGAGGCCAGCCGCAGGCCGGCGGCGTTGCTGGCGGTGGCGATGGCGAAGCCCTCCTTCCACGGCACCAGGCAGGGGGTGATCAGCCGGGTGGCGGAGGCCGTGGGAACCTTGGCGCCGGTGACCAGCAGGCCGAGCATGGCGGCGATCTGGCCGCAGAGCTGCAGATCCGGAGGCTGGCCGCGGCGCATCTTGTCGCGCAGGATCTTGTCCACCGCATCGCGGCGGTAGGGCAGTTCCAGCAGCTTGCCCAGCATCTGGAAGCAGGCCAGCGTCTCCTCCAGCGGACCATTGCCCCGCACCAGGGTGAGGCCCCGGTCACTGCGGTCCTGGCCCAGATCGAGGCTGCTGATCTGGAGGCTGCCGGCCGGGCCGGCTTCGGACGCCAGCGGGCCGGCAGCGCCCGCGATGGCACCGGTGGCGCCGCTGGAGGCGGTGTCGGCGGCCCGGTCTCCGGAGGCGGGGGCCGGCTCGGCGAGGGCCACCAGGCGCAGCGGCAGGGGGGGACGGGGCTGGGGCAGGGGCTCCGCCGGGTTGAGCAGCGAGCCGATCGCCAGGCCGGGAACATTGGCGCTGGCCAGCACCAGTTCCTCCCCCTCGGACAGGGCGATGGCCCCGTCGGCGGCCGGCGCCACCGCCCGTGCCAGCGGGCGCAGGCGTTCGAGCTTCTCCCGCCACAGGGCTGGATCGAAGCGGCCCGCCGCGGCCCCCTCCCGCTGCAGCAGCAGCTGATGCAGCTCTGCCGTCCAGAGGTGGTGGCCACACCACCGGCGCAGGCCGTCTTCGGCCAGAAGCAGCTCGAGGATCACCGAATCGGGGATCGCCGTCGCCAGCAGGTCGGAGGCGGCACTCACCGGCTCGATGCCTTCCGCCCGCAGCAGCGACACCAGACCCACGACAGCGCCGGGTCCGAGCCGCTCCAGGGTGAAGGGCCGGCCGTCCCGTTCCGCCAGCAGGCGGGCCTCCCCCTCGAGGATCACCAGCACCCGGTCGCCGATGCTGCCGGCGTTGCTCAGCTCCTCGCCGACGCGGAAACGGCACGGCCGGGCCTCCGCCAGCAGGCGCTCCCGGCCGGCGGCGGAGAGGCCGTCGAAGGGGGGGAGGGTGAGCCAGTCGGTGCGGCCCGGGACGGTGGAGGTCATCGCCCCTGCCCCGGACACAGCTGCAGGGCCACCTCCTGATCCACCCACTCGTCGAACAGCTCCCGCGCCATCCGCCTCTGCATGGTGTCGTCGAAGCTGGCGGAGCGCAGCGTCTCCAGCCGCACCACCAGCCACCAGCGGTCGATGCGCAAGGGTGGGTGCAGCTGGCCCGGGCGGCTGGTGCGCAGCAGTTCGGCCAGGGAGGGATGGGCCTGCAGCAGCGGCACCGGACCCACCACCCCCCGAGTGGAGCGCTCGGGCCCCTTGGCGTAGGTGGCCGCCAGTTCGGCGAAATCGGCTTCCCCCTCGGCGATGCGCAGGTAGAGCTCCCGGGCCAGGGCCCCGTCCTCCACCCGGAGCAGGCTGTAGATCACCTGGTCGAGCTGGTTCTTGCGCGACAGATAACGCTGCTCGGCCCGGTGCAGGAAATGCTCCTGGCAGTGGCGCTCGATCCTGGCCGGCAGCTCCGCCTGCCAGAGCACATCGGCCTCCGACAGCTCATGGCGCTGCAGGTGGGCCCGCAGGTCGTCGGCGGAGCGGATGCCGTGGCTGGCCCCCCACTCCTGCTGGGCCTTCTGCCGCTCCTCCTCCGTCAGGGTCACCGCGGCCACCGCCGTGGCGATCACCGACTGTCGCAGCAGGGGTAACAGCAGCTGGTGGCGGGCCAGCTGGCGGCGCAGCTCCCCGGGGATCTCGGGCAGCGGTTCCGCCGGCACCACCAGCGGTGGTCCGGAGGGTCGCGCGGGCGGATCGAGGCTGATGTCGTGGTCCAAGGAAAGGGCGACGGCCACAGGATCGGCATGCACGGGAGCATTCTGGGGGGCCAACGTCGATTCGGCCGGTATCGGAGGCAGCGCGGCCGCTTCGCCCGGAGGCCGGGCGGCCGGGGATTCAGGAGCGGCGCAGGATCGGCGCGGCCCGCACGACGCTGCCGAGGAACAGGAGCAGGGCGTCGACGCTGCCGACCCGTTTCAGTTTCTGGAACCAGGCATTCTCCCCGTAGATCAGCTGGATCAGGGCGGCTTCCGTCTGGAGGGCGGGCATCTGGAAGGTGAGGCCCAGCAGTGGACGCTGCCGGCCGCGGGTGACCCGCATCAACCGGACCGGAAACTCCAGCTGGTACTGGGGGACGCGCAGCACGCCGCTACGCTCGCCGTTCCGCGGGCCAGGGGCGCTGAGTCTGAGGCTGGCGCCCTGCTCGGAAACATCGTGGGTGACACCCCAGTACTGCTTCCCATCCATCTCCAGGCAGGCCACCAGTTCGAGAGGGAATCGGTCGGCCTGGCGGCGGATGGGTCTGTCGATGCAGGCAAGCAGGCAGATGAACATCAACAGGGCGTTGTAGAGGTTCCAGCCGATCATCAGGCTCTCCCCCTCGAACACTGGCCGGAACCAGCGGATGTCGAGCAATGGCAGGCCGAAGTTCATCACCAGCCCGCCCACGAAGACGCACAGGTAGGCGATGAAGGGCCAGGCGAAACGTAGATCCAGGGTCTGGCTGGGGTGGTGGACATCCTTATTGGTGACGAGACTTCCCATCGACCGGAAGGGTCGGAGGAGGATCTGGGAGAGCCTCCTGAGGGCGGGAAAGCAGAACAGGGACTCGTAGACTTCGTTCCAGAAGTGAAAATAGTGACCGTTTGTCTGCCAGGAGGGGAGGAAATACAGCAGCAGAATGAATGGCAGGCCATAGGCCAGATATTCCATGGCAGGAGCGGCGATCAGCGTGAAGCCGATCAGCATCGACAGCAGGGGAAACAGAATGTATACAGCGCGGAACAGGGGTGTCCAGACACTGAGAAAGAGGTGGAGGTAAAAGACTTTCTGCCAGAAATCAAGGCTTGTCCAGATGGGCAGTTCCCGGGGGGATGTGAACACCTGGAAATTTCCCTGCATCCAGCGCAGCCGCTGCTCGAGATAGTCGTGGAAGGTGCGAGGCACCTCCCCCAGGCTCAGCACCTCATCCAGATACACCATGCGCCAGCCACGGGTGAGCAGTCGGGTGCCGGTCTGGTTGTCCTCAATGATGCAGTGTGTGACGTAACCACCGATGGCTTCCAGTGCCGATCGCCTGGCCAGGTACGAAGTGCCGCAGCAGACCACCGCATTGAAGCGGTCACGAATCACCTGAACGTAATGGAAGAAGTAATCCATATCGTCAGGAACAAGGATTTCAAGACCTAGATTGCGATTGTGAAAGTCGGCATTGAAGTAATGCTGCGGTGTCTGTACGAGGGCGACCTTGGCGTCCTTGAAAAAACCGACCGTTCGATCCAGGAACCGGCTGAAGGGGATGAAATCACAATCGAACACGGCAATCAGGTCACCGTGGGTGTGGGCAAGTGCGTAGTTCAGGTTGCCTGCCTTTCGGTGCAGGTTGTCAGGCCTGCTCAGATACCCCACGCCGAGTTCGTGCGCCAGGTCGGCGATGCTGCGGCGATGGCCATCGTCAAGGATGTAGATTTTCTTGTTCGGGTACTGAATATTGCTGCAGGCAAGAACGCATCGGCGCACCATCCGGTCGGACTCGTTGTAGGTCGGGATCCAGATGTCCACGCTGGGCTGATGCTCCATCGTCCAGTCGATCAGGTGATCGGCCTGACGCCGCCGCTGCTGGGGGCTGAACAGCAGCGATGGGTAGAGCTGGAGGGCGAATGTCAGCAGGTACGTGGACTCGCAGAGAAAGAAGACCAGGCTGAAGAAGAAGCTGACCGGGTGGGCGGTGTTGATGGTGGTGGCTCGCCACAGGAAGTAGCGGACGGCGAACAGCACCAGCACCAGCGAGGCCACCAGGTAGGCGGACGGACGTCGCGGCAGGAGATTCACCCCCAGGCAGAGACCCACGGCAAGGCACAGGGGCAGGACCGCATCGATCCAGGGATCCTGCACCTGCCAGGCTTCCGGCAGCGTCCGCCCATGGAGCGGGTTGAGCAGCCCGATGGCCACAACGGAGAACTGCAGATTGGCCAGCAGAAGGGCCGCGACGAGGCTGCCGGCGGAGATCAGCAATACCACCCATACCCAGGGCGAGATCCTCGTATTGCCTGCAGGATCCGAAAAGGAATGCAGGACTTTCATGATTCGAAGCTGACTCTCGCCGAGAAACCCACGTAGCAGAATTCTCCGGGAGGTGCAGGAAAATCGTTGAGGATGCGGATCTTCACCTCACTTTCCCTGGCAAGGTTGATGGGCACCGGCTGGGGTGCTTCATCCCCCAGCTGCGTCCGGCCGATGCCGGAGCGGATGCCGATCACTTCACCACGCAGTCGGTCGCGGTTGCCCACCAGCTGGATTCTGGCGTTGCTGCCCAGGCGGATCCGATTGAGATCATTCTCCGCCACCGTGGTCGTCAGCCAGCGCTGGCTGCAGTCGATCAGCTGGATCACCGACTGCATGGCGTCCACCGAATCTCCCTTCTGCGCCCCGAGCTGCCAGACCACCGCCTGACGGGGGCTCACGAGCCGCGCCCGGCTGCGTTCCTGCCATTCCTGACGGGCCACCTTCAGCTGCTCCTCCAACCCTTTGACCTGGAGGCTCTGGGTGCGCACATCCCCTTCCGCGTTCTCCAGGGCGATGGTCGCCTCCTGCAGGCGGACCACCGGATCGGAGCTGCTGCGGTTGTTGCGCAGGGTGAGGTCGTCCCGGGAGGCCTGCAGGATCGCCGTCTGACCCGCCAGCTGGGCGGCAAGCCCCCGCACCTCGCGATCCCGCTGCAGTTCGGTGGTGCGGGCCCGGTCGACCACGTTCGCAGCCACGGCGCCGGCCCGGAAGAGCTCCTCCTGCCGCCGGGTCTCTCGGCGGGCGAAGGCCAGTTCCTTTCGGGCCCGATCCAGGGCGAACCCAAGACCGTCGCGGTCGCTGCGGTCGCGGGAGATCTCCAGGGTCCGCTGCTGGCGGGCATCCTGCTGCAGACGGTTCACGAGCTGCTGCCGGAGATCCCTGCGGGTCTGCAGATCCTGCAGCCGGGCGCGGGCGGTCCGCAGGTCGGTCTCGAGGGCGGCGAGGCTGTCGCGCCGTGCCATCGGGTTCACCACGATGGCCAGGGTCTGTCCGGCGCGAACCTCCATGCCCGTTCCCACCGAGAGATTCTCAAGCGTGCCACTGACGGGACTGCGCAGGACGATCGGGGTGGCGTTGATGACCGCGTCGCGGGAACGTGCGGTGAAAAAGTTGATCACGATGGCGAGGGCTGTGATCAGCAGACCGGCCGAAATCACCAGGATGGTGAGATCGGCTCTCCGGGAGCGGGGAATCGCATCGTCCTCTTCCGGGTCGGGGCCTTCGATCGGTGCCTCGGGGAGGAAGGGTGGACCGGGAGCCTGGGGTGGATCGCCAGCTCTGAGCGGGTCGAGGTGGAGAAGACCGCTGATGGCTGATAACATCCAGGTGGCATATGGAATGGTGGTTGATTCTATAGGCGTCAGGATTTATCGGGTGAAAGTATCCTTTTGATTACCTGTTAATGGCTGGTGATCCTGATGACTTTGCCCCTGGTGGCTTGAGGGCGGCCTGGATGGCTGCGCTGGCCGCTTTCGGTCGGTTGTTGTCATCGAAGGGCAGAGGCCGCTGGGGCAGGCCATCTGCCCGGGGCATGAACGCATTCAGCCAGGTGGTGCGATCACTCAATCCCCAGGTGGTGATCAGTTTCAGCCGCGGTTCCGGCAAAACCGCTGCCAGGAAGGCGCCATACACCGCCGCCACGGCCCGGTCCCGCTCCGGGATGGCCGCCGGCAGTTCCCGGTCGTTCACGTCCAGTTCGGTCACGAGGATGTCCAGGTCCAGGGCTGCCAGCTCCCGCAGGAAGGCGGGCAGGGTGCGGAAGGTGGTCGGTCCGCTGCCGTTGGCGTAGAGATGGGCCTGCAGGCCCACGGCATGGAGGGGAACGCCGCGCTGCCGCAGCTGCCGCAGGAGCGTCAGGAAGGCCTGCCGCTTGCGTTGCGTCTTGGCGTCATCGCCCTCCAGCCCGTACTCGTTGATCACCAGGGCCGCCTGCGGATCGGCCCGGTGCGCGAGGGTCAGCGCCCGGGCGATGTAGCCGGGGCCCAGCCGCTCCAGCCAGAGGCTGCGGCGCAGGCCCGTGCCGTCGTCGGCGATCGGCTCGTTCACCACGTCCCACGACGGCAGCTGGCCGCGGTAGTGGCCCACGACGGTGCCGATGTAGGTCGCCATGGCCCGATCCAGCTCCGCCGGCGGCAGGGCCTTCACCCAGGCCGGCAGCTGCTCGTGCCACACCAGGGTGTGGCCCCGCATCGCCAGGCCCTGTGCACGGGCGAAGGCCAGCAGCCGGTCCGGGGCGTTGAAATCGAAGCGCCCGGGCGTGGCCTCCACCCCATCCCACTTCAGTTCCGATTCGGGCACGATCAGGCCGCTCTGCTCGCTCACCAGGCGGCGCAGGCCCGGATCCCGCAGCTGGTCATTGGTGACGGCGGTGCCCCAGCGCAGCCCGCGCGCCGCCGCCAGCCCCTGCAGGGTCGGGGCCGCCTCCGGCGGCAGGGCCCGGGCCACGCTCCAGCCCAGGGCGGCCACCACGGCGATCACGATCAGTTGCCGTCGTCGCATGGACCGGGGACAGGGGCACCCCCGTCACTCTGGCCGTCCGTCCCGGCGCCGTCATCCACGCGGGAGGCTCAGGCCGGATCCGCCGCCAGCAGCGCCCGCAGGCCGTCCTCGTCCAGCACGGCAACACCCAGGGACTGGGCCTTGGTGAGCTTGCTGCCGGCTTCCTCGCCGGCCACCACGTAGCTGGTCTTCCGGCTCACCGAGCCGCTCACCTTCCCTCCGGCCGCCTCGATCAGGGCCTGGGCCGCGGCGCGACTCAGGGAGGGGAGGGTGCCGGTGAGCACGAAGGTGAGCCCCGCCAGGGGCATCCCCGCCGGTGCCCCCCCATCGCCGCTGCCATCCGGCTCCGGGGGGGCGGCCAGGGAGAAGCCCAGCGCCCCCAGGTGCTCCAGCAACAACCGATTGGCCGGCGTGGCGAACCACTGCCGCAGGGACTGGGCGATCTCAGGGCCGATGCCGAAGACTGCCGTGAGCCGATCGGCGGGCTCGCTGGCCTCGCCGGCTTCGTTTGCTTCGTCGGCGAGGGCGGCGTCCTCCAGGGCCGCGGCGCTGGGGAAGGCCCGGGCCAGGGCCTTGGCATTCACCTCCCCCACGTGGTGGATGCCGAGGCCATAGAGCTGGCGGTGCCAGGGCTGTTGCTTCGACGTCTCCAGGGCGGCCACCAGCTTGGCGGCCGAGGTCTCCCCCATGCGCTCCAGGCTGGCCAGCAGGGCGGCATCGAGCCGGTAGAGGTCGGGGATCGAGGCCACCAGGCCCCGGTCCACCAGCTGCTCGATCAGCTTGATGCCCAGGCCGTCCACATCGAGGGCCCCCTTGCTCACCCAGTGGCGCAGGGAGCCCCGCAGGATGGCGGGGCAGCCGTTGTTGACGCAGCGGGTGGCGGCCTCCCCCTCCTCCCGCACCAGCGCCGAACCGCACTCCGGGCAGGTGGGGGGCAGCTCCAGCCGCCTGGCCCCCGCCGGGCGAAGCTCGACCAGCACCCGCACCACCTCGGGGATGATCTCGCCCGCCTTGCGCACCACGATCGTGTCGCCGGCGCAGAGATCCAGCTCCGCCAGGCGATCGGCGTTGTGGAGGGTGGCGCGGCTCACGGTGGTGCCGGCCAGGGGCACCGGTTCGAACTCCGCCACCGGCGTCACGACCCCCGTGCGGCCCACCTGGCAGGTGAGGCGCAGCAGGCGGCTGGGGGCCTCCTCGGCGGCGTACTTGAGGGCGATCGCCCAGCGGGGCGCCTTCTGGGTGAAGCCCGCCTCCTCCTGCAGGCGCAGGTCGTCGAGTTTCACCACCACCCCATCGGTGGCGTAGGGCAGGCCGCGGCGCTCCTGCTCCCAGCGGTCGCAGAAGGCCTTCACCGCCGCCAGATCGGGGCAGAGGGCGCAGTGGGGATTGACGCGGAACCCGGCCGCCTTCAGCCACGCCAGGGCCTGCCACTGGCTGCGGGGCCCGGCAGGGTCTCCAGGGCCGGCTTTCCAGCCCTCGGGCAGGTGCAGGGTGTAGGCGAAGAACGACAGGCCGCGGGACGCCACCACCTTTGGATCCAGCTGCCGCAGGGTGCCGGCACAGGCGTTGCGCGGATTGGCGAAGGGGGCCTCGCCCCGCTCAGCGCGCTCAGCGTTGATGGCCGCGAAGGTCCCCTCGGGGATGAAGGCCTCACCGCGCACCTCCACCCACGCGGGGGGCAGCTCCAGGTCGAGGCGCAGGGGCACGCTGCGGATCGTGCGCACGTTGGCGGTGATCTCCTCGCCCCGCTCCCCGTCCCCCCGGGTGGCGGCCCGCACCAGCACCCCCTGCTCGTAGCTGAGGGCGAGGGCATTGCCGTCGATCTTGAGTTCGCCCACCATTGGCAGGGCCGGCGCTGGTGCGCCCTCCTGGGCCTCCCGGTCGAGCACCCGCAGCAGCCGGGTGTACCAGCCGTCGAGCTCGTCGTGGGAGAAGGCGTTGTCGAGGCTCAGCAGGCCGATCCGGTGGGCCACGCTGGTGAAGGCCTCGGCCGGGGCACCGCCCACCCGGCGGGTGGGGCTGTCGGGTCGGATCAGCTCCGGATCGGCCTCCTCCAGTGCCACGAGCTCCCGGTAAAGCCGGTCATAGACCGGGTCCTCCATCACCGGAGCATCGAGCACGTAGTAGGCGTGGGCAGCGCGGTGGAGCAGCCGCCGCAGTTCCTCCGCCCGGGCTTGGGCCACGGCTCAGGCGGCCGCCAGCTTGGTGATGCGATCCACCCGCCAGGCCTCCTCCACCTTCACGAAGGTGAAGTCGAGGGGGAGTTCCTCCTTGCCGTCGCTCTTGAGCTTGACCGTCAGGATCACCTGGCCCTCCTGCAGCCGGGGCCGGCCGGACTTGAGGTTGCGGTACTTGTTGAGCTGCAGCCCGGCCAGGAAGCGGATGAACTGCTGGCGGTTGACGTGGGAGCGGTAGTTGCGGGTGGTGAGCAGGTAGGCCCCGTCCACCTGGCCGGAGGCCACCTGGGTGAAGAACTGCTTGATCAGCGGATTGATGCCCCGGGCACTGAGCACCAGCCTGACCGCCGAGATGGTCCAGTACAGAAGCAAGCCACCGGCTCCCGCGAGCAGGAGCTTGGTGCCGATGTCGCGGGCCAGTCCCCAGTCCATGGTGATCCCATCCGTTCGCAGCGTTGCAGAGTCTGACGGACGACCCCACCAGAATGGGCCGATGCCCCTGGAACCGCTGCTGCCCCTGTTCCACCGGCTCAACCGCGAGCACTTCGACGGCCAGCTCACCCGGGAGAACCGGCCCCTGGTGGATGTGCGCTGGAGCGACGGCCGCCTCACCCGCACCGCCGGGCTCTACCGGCGGGGGCGTCTGGCCGACGGGCGTGACCTGTGCGAGATCGTCCTCTCCCGCCCTCTGCTGGAGCCGCTGCCGCGGCAGGCCACCCTGGGCACCCTGTGCCACGAGATGATCCACGCCTGGGTGGACCGGGTGCTGGCGGTGCAGGAGGTCCATGGCCCCCGCTTCCGAACCCGGATGGAGCAGATCAACCGGGCCCAGGACGACTTTCAGGTGAGCCTGCGGCATCGTTACCCCCTGCCGGTGGCGGCCAGCCGCTGGATCGCCCGCTGCCCGCGCTGCGACAGCCGCACGCCCTACCAGCGCCGCCGCCAGGGCCTGGCCTGCCGCCACTGCTGCGAGCGTCTCCATGGCGGGCGCTGGGATGCGAGCTGCCTGCTGGTGTTCGAGCCCAACACCGCCTAGGTTCTGGCGCAGGTGTTGGGGCCGATGGCGACATTTCTGTGGACCCTGGAATGGGGCGGCTTCACCATTGCCCTGGTGGGGATGGGGCGGGAGCACTGGTTGTCCGGTCGGCGCCGTTAAACTGGCCTGATGCATCCGATGGATCAGGGCGACGGCCGCGTGCGGGATCCCTGGGACCGCGACCCCCCCGACCGCGAATCCCGCGATCGCGACCCCAGAGAACGCGAATCCCGCGATCGCGACCTCCTGCAGCGCGATGGACGCGAGCGTGAGCTGGCCCGGCGCCCCCGTGGCGGCGGCGATCCCCTCGATCAGCGCGTGGATCGCTGGGTGACGGCCGGCCGGCAGTTCGTCGAGGGGGTGGCGGGGTCCCGGCCCGGTGGCCGTCCCGCCGGGCGGGGGGGCGAGCGCCGCCCCCAGCTCCGGCCCCGGATCGACGAACTCGGCCGCTGGGTGGAAGGCCGCCTCGACTGGCTGCTCGACGACGGCGACGACTGGAGGGAACCCTGGCAGGAGAGCGACCGCGGCGCCCCAGGGGCCCCGGAGCCGCCACCAGCTCCCCTCCGGTCCCGCCGGCCGATGCTTGAGGCGGTGTCCCGGCGCGTCCGCCCGGCTTCGCCGTCCCGTCCCCCCGTCGCCGAGGCCCGTTCCGCCTCGGCCTCCGCTCCCATCTCTGCCTCGGCTCCCGCCGCCGGGGCCGACGATGACTGGCCCGATGACGACAGCTTCACCCTGCCCCGCTGGCAACGCCCCGAGGCGGCCCGGCGCGACGGCAGCGGCGAGCGCGTCCCGGGCTCGGGCGAGCCGGACGCGGCCTTCACCCCTGCGGCCTCCGGCCGGCCGCTGCCCCGCTCCAGCCGTCGCCGTGCCTGAGCCGCCGATACCTCCATTTCGGCAGGTTGTGGGTTAGGACTGACGTCGTACCTGAAGGGATCTCGGCCATGAGCAGCCTGGTGGTGGTTGGGTTTCCGTCCGTTGAGGAGGCCGACCAGGTGCGGCGTCAGCTGGTGGAGATCCAGAAGGAGGAACTGATCGCCCTCGAGGACGCGGTGGTCGTCGAGGCCGAACCGGACGGCAAGGTGCGCCTGCACCAGTCGGTCAACCTCACCAAGGCCGGCGCCCTCGGCGGCGGCTTCTGGGGCACGCTCGTGGGCCTGCTGTTCCTCAACCCCCTGCTCGGGGCGGCCGTCGGCGCCGGCCTGGGGGCCGCTTCAGGTTCCCTGTCGGATCTGGGCATCAACGACAACTTCATGCGCGAGGTGGGAGAAACCCTCCCCCCCGGCAGCGCGGCCCTCTGCCTGCTGCTGCGCGACGCCACCCCCGACCGGCTGATCGAGAGGCTGCGGGTTCATGCGCCCCACGCCAAGCTGCTGCGCACCAACCTCAGCCATACCGACGAGGACCGGCTGCGTCAGATGCTCGAGCAGGCGAGCAAGCAGGCCCAGGCCCTGCGGCTGTCCTGAGTTTCGTGTTGACCCGGAAGCTGCAGCCCCGCTGACGCAGTTCCCTGTTCACCGGCTTCACCAGGTCGCGGGGCACGTCAACGGCCATCTCCTCGGCCGAGATGCTGATCGACGGGGAGCCGTTCTGCAGGGCGCTGAGCAGATCGGCCCACAGGCTCACCATGGTGCGCTGGGCCTGGGGAACCAGCCCCAGGCGCTCAAGGTAGGGCGCGCACCCCTGGTGCAGCCAGAGGCTGGAGTGATGATGGCCCGGCTGGGGCCGCATGGCCAGTCCGGCCGCCAGGGCTTCGGCGGTCGGTTCGCCGCTGCTGCGGCGCAGGCCGGAGGCCACCAGCAGCTTTCCGGTGTGGACGGCGGAGACGCCGTAGCGGCGGCCCAGTTCGGTGAGGGTGAGCCAGTCCCCTGCCGGCGGGGTCTGGGCGCTGTGGCGGGTGGCCATGGTCCGGTTTCGAATGACCGAATCCTGGCCAGGGAGCCTGGAGCGTCAATTCGTCAACAGCAAACCGCCACATGGCGTTACTGAATTGATGAGTCTTTACGAACAGATCCCACCTGGGCCGGTCCCAGCCACCGCTCCAGCGCCGGGGAGAACACCTCCCGGATCACGGTGAGCTCCCGCCCGTGGCGAAAGAAGCGGTAATGCCGGCTCCAGAAGGGGCCGTCGCAGCCGAAACGCTCCGCC
Organism: Cyanobium gracile PCC 6307; assembly: GCF_000316515.1. Classification (NCBI taxonomy): domain Bacteria; kingdom Bacillati; phylum Cyanobacteriota; class Cyanophyceae; order Synechococcales; family Prochlorococcaceae; genus Cyanobium; species Cyanobium gracile. The sequence continues at coordinate 2,613,860 of NC_019675.1, forward strand.
AGCCAGGGTTCCTGCACCTGGCCAAGGCCATCCACCTCGCGGTACAGCTCCGCCCGTCCCGCCGAGAGGCTGCGCCAGATCGGCAGCCGGCGATCCTGCAGATGGGCCTCCGCCTCGGCCTGGTTCCACCAGCTCTCGGCCCAGCCCAGGGTCTGGGGCCCGCAGGTGAGCCACACCTGGCGTCGCAGCAGGGGCTCGGCCAGCCCGGCCACCTCAGCGGGCGCGCCGGCGGAGACCCCCGGTTCGGAGGCCATGGCGATCAGCTCCACCTCCACCGGATGGCCGGTGAGGAGCTGCAGATGGCGCGTCGGGCTGCCGTCCCCCAGCAGCAGCAGCGTCCACGGGCCGCTGAGCTCACCGCCGACCGGTGGCTGCGGGCGCTCGGCGGCCCTGGCCTGCCACAGGCACGCGGGGGACGGCAGCAGGCCGCCGGTGGCTTGGTTCATGGCGGGCCGGAGGGCAGGTCAGTAGCCGTTGCTGATCGAGATGCGCCGCACCTCGCCGCCGCGTTCGATCATGGCGGTGTCGCCATCGGCGGAGCGAAGCCGCCAGCCGCTGGATCCGATCGCTTCGCCGACGCTGACGCTGGTGGAGCTCCCCCCCATCTGGAAGATCGCCGAGGCGGGCCGGCCCGCCGAGCCCACCACCCCCACCAGTTCAGGCACGGGCCCAGCGGCCGGGGCGGCGCTGCGTTGGGCGTAGCCCCCATCCCCACCGGTGGCGGGAGGCGCGGCGGCGGCCAGTTTCGGACTCACAGGGACCCGCAGGACCGGAGCCCTCGAGCCCTCGGGCTGGGGCAGCTGGGCGAGCTGCTCGATCCAAGGTTCTTCCGGCGGCGGTGGCAGCTGGTCGCTGGCGAGCGGCAGGACGGACGGGCCGCCGGCCAGGGTGGCGCCGACGCCGGCTCCGAGCGGGGCGGGGTTGGCCGGGCCGAGGCTGCGCAGCCGCTCCACCAGCAGCAGGCTGCGCTCCTGGCTGAGGGCCTGCTGCATGCGGCTGGAGTGGGTGAGATACAGCACCGAACTGGCGACGCTGACCATGCAGACCCCGCCCATGGCCGTGAGCAGCAGGGTGTTGCGGTCGGTCCGCGACGGGGCCGGGGCGGCCGGTCGTCCCCGCAGCCGCCGCACCGGGGGGGCCAGGGGCAGGGCCGGGGGCGGCTCGACCTGGGAGGCCACGTCGAGATCGATGGTGGCCTCCGGGTCGAAGACCCGGTTCATCATCTGCTCGGCCTTCAGCTCCCAGTAGGCGCGGGAGGTGGGGATGCCGCGCAGGGGACGCCGAGGGGAGGGGCTCATCTGCAGTCCTCGGCGTCAGGCGTGCGTCACTGTAACGATGCTTCCAGGGTCTGACGAGGGCCCGGCTGTCCCCGGCGCCGCTGCAGCTCCAGCCAGAGCAGCAGGGCGTTGACATCGGCGGGGCTGACCCCGGGAATGCGGGAGGCCTGGCCCAGGCTGCGGGGCTGGATCGCGGCCAGCTTCTCGCGGGCCTCCGCCGAGAGGGTGCCGATGGCGGCGTAGTCCACACCGGCGGGGATGGCCCGCTCGAGCTGGCGCCGCACCCTCTCGATCTGCTGTTCCTGGCGGGCCAGGTAGCCGCTGTACTTGATGTCGATCTCGGCGCCGTCGCGCACGTCGATCGGCAGATCCGGATCGGTCAGACCCAGCCGCATCAGATCCTCGCTGTGCAGGCCCGGCCGGCGCAGCAGATCGGCCAGGGTGATCGAGCCGTTGATGCCGCCGCCGGTGGCGGCGGCCACGGCGGTGGCGGCGGGATCGGAGGCCTTGAGCCGCACCGTCTCCAGCCGCTGTTTCTCGGCGTCGATGGCGGCCTGCTTCTGCTCGAACAGGCGCCAGCGCCGCTCGTCGATCAGGCCCAGCCGGCGGCCCAGGGGCGTGAGCCGCCGGTCGGCGTTGTCGCCGCGCAGTACCAGGCGGTACTCGCTGCGGCTGGTGAGCACCCGGTAGGGCTCCTTGAGGTCCTGGGTGACCAGGTCGTCGATGAGGGTGCCGATGTAGCTGCCTTCCCGGGGGAAATGGACCGGGTCCTGGCCCCCCAGCAGCCGGGCGGCGTTCAGGCCGGCCACCAGCCCCTGGGCGGCAGCCTCCTCGTAGCCGGTGGTGCCGTTGAGCTGGCCCGCCGAGAACAGGCCCCGCAACCGTTTGGTTTCCAGGGAGGGCTGCAGCTGGGTGGCCGGCAGGATGTCGTAGTCGACGGCGTAGGCGGGGCGCAGCATCACGCAGGCCTCCAGACCCGGAAGCGTCCGCAGCAGGGCCAGCTGCAGGGACTCGGGCAGGCCGGTGGAGAAGCCCTGGACGTACAGCTCGGGCGTGTCGCGCCCCTCCGGCTCGAGGAAGATCTGGTGGCTGTCCTTGCCTGCGAAGCGCACGATCTTGTCCTCGATCGAGGGGCAGTAGCGGGGCCCCTTGCTGTCGATGAAACCGCCGTAGATCGGCGTGAGGTGGAGGTTGTCGCGGATCAGCTCATGGGTGGCCGCCGTGGTGCGGGTGATGTGGCAGGCCATCTGCTCGCCGCTCACCCGGGCGGTGGGATCGAAGCTGAAGAAGCGGTCGGCGGCGTCGCTTGGCTGCTCCTCCAGCTGGTCGAGGGCCACGCTGCGCCGGTCGACGCGGGCGGGGGTGCCGGTCTTGAGGCGGTCGGTGCGGAAGCCCAGGGCCTGCAGCGCCTCGGTGAGGCCCTCGGCGGGCTGCTCGCCGGCCCGGCCCGCCGCCATCGAGCGGTTGCCCACCCAGATGCGGCCCCCCAGGAAGGTGCCGGTGGTGAGGATCACGGCGCCGGCGCCGTAGACGCTGCCGAAGTAGGTGCGCACCCCGATCACCCGGGCCGGCGGACCGGCCGGGTCGCGGGGATCGCCCTCCAGCTCCAGCCCCGTGACCATCGCTTCGCGCAGGGCCAGGTTGGGGGTGTGCTGCAACAGCTGCAGCATCTGGCGGGCGTACTGGCGTTTGTCGGTCTGGGCCCGCAGCGCCCAGACGGCCGGGCCGCGGCTGGCGTTCAGCAGCCGTTTCTGCAGGGCGGTGGCATCCGCCAGCCGGCCGATGACGCCCCCGAGGGCATCCACCTCGTGCACCAGCTGGCTCTTGGCCGGACCGCCCACGGCGGGGTTGCAGGGCTGCCAGGCGATGCGGTCGAGGTTGAGCGTGAACAGGGCTGTGGACACCCCCAACCGGGCGGCGGTGAGGGCCGCCTCGCAGCCGGCATGGCCGCCGCCGACCACGATCAGGTCGAACGATTCGGTGGGGGCTGCGCTCAGTGCCATTCGTTGAATGTATGGCGCTGCAGGGGCCGGTGGGGCTGCAGGCCTGGGTCCGGCGTCCGATGATGGGGCCCCGCGCCCGAGGCGCCCGCCCATGCGCAGCGCCCTGGTGCTGATTGATCTGATCAACGACCTCATCCACCCCGACGGGGTTATGCCCACCTGCGCCGTCGAAGTGCAACGGCGCGGCGTGCTGGCGGCGGCCAACCAGGCGCTGGCAGGGGCCCGCGCCCGGGGCTGGCCCACGCTCCTGGTGAAGGTGGGCTTCCGAGCCGGCTACCCGGAGCTGCCCGCCCACGCGCCGCTCCTGGGCCGCGCGCGGGAGCTGGGGGCCCTGCGGCTGGGTCAGTGGGGCACCGAGTTCCACGCCGACCTGGCGGTGGAGCCCGGCGATCCGGTGCTGGTCAAGCACCGGTTGAGCCCCTTCCATGGCACCGCCCTGGCCACGCTGCTGCGGGCCGGCGGGATCGAGCGGCTGCTGCTGGGGGGTGTCAGCACCGCCTGGGCGCTGCAGGCGGCGGCCCGGGAGGCCCACGACCGCGACTTCCAGGTGGTGCTGGTGGAGGACGCCTGCGCCGCGGCGACCCCCCAGGAGCACGACCAATCCATCGGGCAGCTGTCCCGCCTGTCCGCCGTGGTGCGGGCGGCGGACCTGGCCGGGCTGGGCGACCCTTGCTGAGGGCTCCGGCCTGGCTCGACGGCCCTGCCCTGCTGCGCGGCAGCGTGGCCCTGGCGCCCGGCTGGTTGCTCTACGTCCTCACCGGCCGGGCGCTGCTGCTCAGCGGCGGCCTTCTGACCATCGCGCTGCTGATCGGCGTGGAGCGCTGCCAGCGCTCGCTGCTGCTGCTGCTGGTCCATGCCCTGCTGCTGGGGCTGTCCATTGCGGCCTTCTTCGCCGTCGAGACTTCGGCCCCCCTGTTCGTGCTGCTCTGTTCGCTCTACGGCTTTCTCAGCCTCTGGATCGCCCGCCTCGGGGCTCGCTGGGCCTCGGTGGGCAGCTTCACCTTCATCCCCGCCCTCTACTTCTCCTTTGAGCTCCATGCCGCCGGCAGCACCCTCGCCCAGGGCCTGGTGGTGCTGGCCGTGGGTCTGCCCCTGGCGGTGGGCTCGGTGCTGCTGGCCACGGTGGTGCTGCCGCCCCGGGGCTGGCGGTTCGGATGGCGCCGCTGGCCCCTGGAGCCGGACCAGCGCCGACGGCTGGGGCGCCAGGCCCTCGGGCGTGCCCTGGCGGTGCTGGTCACGGCGGTGGCGGTGAGCCTGTGGCATCCGCCCTTCGGGCAGTGGGTGATCTGGTCGTCGGCCAGCGTGGCCACCGGTGAGGTTGTGGCCGCCCGCCACAAGGGGCTCAATCGGCTGGTGGGTGCCCTGGTAGGCCTGCCGGCCGGGGCCCTGCTGGCCCTCCTGCTGCCCCCCAGCCCCCCTCTCCATGCCCTGGGGATCGGCCTCACCCTGCTCACCCTGGTGGCCTTCCGCGACTACCGGACCGGCTTCGCCAGCCGCTGTGCCCTGATCGTGCTCACGGCCGCGGCGGCTGGGGAGGGTGTGGGTATCGGTGTCGATCGGTTCGTGCTGGTGGTGGCGGGTGGGGCGGTGGGTCTGGCCCTGGTGTGGCTGGTGATGGAGGGGCCAGGGGCGCTCAGGGCCCCGGTGGCTGCAGCGAGGCGGCGTAGGTGGGATCCTCGGTGCCGAACACCCGATCCCAGAAGGTGAAATAGAGCCCGAAATGGTGGCCGTGGCGGCGGTGGTGCAGGGAGTGGTGGGCGGGGCCGATCAGCCAGCGCCCCAGCCAGTGGTGGGGGAAGCGCAGGGGCAGCACCTCCAGGCCCAGGTGGTTGACCACGGCCCACACCGTCATCGTGGTGAGCACCGCCAGCAGGGTGGCGAAATGCAGGGGAATCAGCATCACGATGCCGATCAGGAACAGGGCCTGAACAACGGCTTCCAGGGGGTCGAAGGCGAAGGAGGTCCAGGGTGTGGGCTGCCGTGATCGGTGGTGGCCCCGGTGAAACCAGGGGAACAGTTTCGGCTGGTGAAACAGACGGTGGGTGGCATAGAAATAGGCATCCTGCAGCACCAGTACGGCCAGATAACTGAGTGGCAGGGTCCACCAGCTCGCGGCATGGATCTGGCCATGCAGACGGGTCAGACCCTGCTCCTGCAACGTCATCACCAGGGCGGTGGCCAGGGAGAAGATGGCGGCGGAGATGATGGACAGCTGGATGTCATTGAAAACGGAGACCCTGGCCTCCTGGCGCTGATAGAGCAACCAGTGGGCGAAGCCGGCCATGGCGAGATAGCGCGCCAGGATGATGGCGAAAAAGGCGAAAACGTAAAACCAGAAGGAATGATGCTGCACTGATAGATCCACCAGACCATCTCCAACATCCCCATCAACCCTAGGGGCCCTTCCCCTGGCCGGATACGGCGGATATCCCTATGCGGGGCCGCGCTGCAGCGGATCAATGCAGCGCCACCCTGCAGCGGATCTAGGCAGCGAGATTGCGGAAGCGGGTGAACTGGGGCTCAAACAGGAGCTTCACGGTGCCGACGGGGCCGTTGCGGTGCTTGGTGACGATCACTTCGGTGATGCCGCGGTCGGCGGTTTCCGGGTTGTAGTACTCGTCGCGGTAGATCATCAGCACCAGGTCGGCGTCCTGCTCGATCGAGCCCGATTCCCGCAGGTCGCTGAGCATGGGGCGCTTGTTGGTGCGGGACTCGACACCGCGGCTGAGCTGGGACAGGGCGATCACGGGCACGTGCAGTTCGCGGGCCATGCCCTTGAGGCCCCGGGTGATGCGAGAGAGTTCCTGGACGCGGTTGTCCGGGGTGCTGCCCTCCATCAGCTGGAGGTAATCGATCACGATCAGGCCGAGTTCCTTGCCGGTTTCGGCCATCAGGCGCCGGCAGAGGGAACGCATCTCGAGCACGCCGGAATTGGGCTTGTCGTCGATGAACAGGGGCAGCTGGCCGAGGCTGTGAATACCGTTGCCGAGCAGGGGCCACTCCTCCTGCTGCAGGCGGCCTGTGCGCAGGCGGCCGCTCTCGATGCCCACCTCCATCGACAGCAGGCGGTAGGTGAGCTGCTCCTTGCTCATCTCCAGGCTGAACACGCAGACCGGCAGCTGGTGCAGCTGGGCGACGTTCTTGGCGATGTTGAGCACGATCGAGGTCTTGCCCATGGCGGGCCGTCCGGCGACGATGATCAGGTCGCTGCGCTGCAGGCCCTGGGTGATGGCGTCCAGGTCGTAGAAATTGACCGGGATGCCGGCGACGGCGGTGCCGAGGGAGCGGCTCTCGATCTCGTTGAAGGTGCTGGTGAGGATCTCCGCGGTGGGGGTGAGGCCGGCGGTGGGCTTCTCCTGGCTGATGGCGAAGATCTTCTGCTCGGCCTCATCGAGCACCTGCTCCATGGGCAGGCTCTGGTCGAAGCCGAGCCGGATCACCTCGTTGGCGGAGCGGATCAGCTGGCGCCGCAGGTGCTTGTCCATCACCAGCCGCGCCACCTGGTCGATGGAGGCGGTGGAGAGGGTGCGTTCCACCAGTTCCACCAGCCGGGAGCTGCCGCCCACCTTCTCCAGCTGGCCGGTGTCGGCGAGCCAGGCGGCCATGGCCGTGAGATCGGTGGGCTTGCCCTGGCTGTGCAGCATCAGGGCGGTGCGGTAGATCTCGCGGTGGGCGCCGAGATAGAAGGCCTCGGGTCGCAGCACGTCGGCGACCCGGCCGATGGCATCGGGATCGAGGAGGATGCCGCCGAGCACCGACTCCTCCGCCTCCAGGTTCTGGGGCGGAACCGAATCGGGCAGGGCTTCGAAGCCGGCCTGCTCGTCGCGCCGGGACGTCGGCCGCGGGCCGTCGGGCCGGGGCGGGTCGGAACCAGCCAGGGGCACGCTCACCATGGACGGGACTCCAGAACGCGACTCAAGTGGAGGGGAGCCGGATCGGACGGGGCCGTGCGCCGGTGAGACCCCTCAGTGTGGAGACCGGCGCGAAAAAAATCGGTTCGTGGCTGCCTGATCAGTAGCTGACCACTTCCAGGTTGACGTCGGCGACGACCTCGGGGTGCAGCTTGACCTGCACCTTGTAGGAGCCGGTGCGGTGGATCTCGGGAACCGTGATGGCGCGGCGGTCGACCTCCTTCTTGGTAGCCGCTTCGATCGCCTCGGCCACATCCCCGTTGGTGACGGTGCCGAAGAGGACGTCGTCACCGCCGGTCTGCTTCTTGACGGTGAAGCGGCCGATGGTGTCGAGGGCGGTCCGGAAGGCGACCGCCTCGGCCTTCAGGGCCGCCTGGCGCTCCGCCTCCTTGGCCCGGCGGTGCTCCACCTGGCGCAGCACCGCGGCGGTGACGGCCAGGGCTTTGCCGGTGGGCAGGAGGTAGTTACGGGCGTAGCCGGGAGCGACATCCACCAGGTCCCCGTCTTTGCCCAGGGAAAGGATGTCCTCGCTCAGGACCACCTGCACACGCTTCTTGACCATGACAACGCCCCGGCTGAGCCTTCTGAAATCCGATCGGCAAGCCTACGACATGGCCCTGGTGGGGGCAGCGGCCCGGGGCAGGCGGACCCGGGTGGCCAGGCCCAGGGCGCGCATCAGGCGGATGTGCTGCCAGGTGAGGTCGAACTGGCGGGGGCCGAAGCCGTGGCGGGCCGAATGGGGGTAGGCGTGGTGGTTGTTGTGCCAGCCCTCACCGAAGGTCAGCGCCGCCACCCAGGGGTTGTTCTTCGACTTGTCGCCGCTGTCGTGGACGGCCTCGCCCCACATGTGGGTGGCCGAGTTCACCAGCCAGGTGCACTGGTAGACGATCACCAGGCGCAGGGGGATGCCCCACAGCACCAGGGCCCAGCCGCCGTCACCGGTGACGGTGCCGATCCAGAAGAGCAGCAGGCCCAGGGGCACCTGGAGCAGCAGGAAGCTGTGGTTCAGCCAGCGGTAGTAGGGGTCGGCGGCCAGGTCGCCCGTGAGCCGGGGCACGGCGGCCATGGCGGGAATCTCCTCGAACATCCAGGCCATGTGGGACCACCAGAAGCCCTTGTTGCTGTCGTGGTGATCCGCTTCCGTATCGGAAAATTTGTGGTGGTGGCGGTGCAGGCCCACCCAGTCGATGGGGCCGTGCTGGCAGCTGAGGGCGCCGCAGGTGGCGAAGAAGCGCTCCAGCCACTGGGGAACGCGGAAGGAGCGGTGGCTGAGCAGGCGGTGGTAGCCGATCGTGACGCCCAGGCAGGCGGTGACCCAGTACATCACCAGCAGGGCACAGGCAGCCTCCAGGCTCCAGAAGCGGGGCAGCAGGGCCACGACCGCCAGGATGTGGATCACGACCATGAAGCCGATCGTGCCCCAGCGGGTGCCCTTGGGGGAGACGCCCCGGGGTTCGCCGCGGCGCGGTTCGTGCAGGGCCCTGGCCCTGACCAGGGAATCGGGCCCCCGGTTGATGGCGGCGGGGCGGCGGGTGTGGCGGGCTTTGGTGCCGGCATCGCGGCGGTCGCCGGATGGGGCGCCTGGCTGGGTGCCGGGGCGGGAGAGGGGGGTGACGGCCATGAAGGACCGGGCTCCTGATGAGTGATTAAGATGGTAGCAATACGAATCCTGATCGAGTGGGGTATCGAGACGAACTCGTATCTGGCCGCGTCGCCTTCGCCCACCTGATCCGCGTCTGGCATGAGCGCAACGGCTGGTCCCACAGGGTTCTGCCGATGCTGGCCGAGGCCCTCGACCTGGGCCGGGTGCACAACTCCCAGCTCTCGATGCTGCGTAACGGCAAGCTCGCCTCCCCCGGTCCGGAGGTGTTCCTGGCCCTGGGCAGCGTCAATCTCTGGCTCGATGCCCAGGCCCCCGGGGGCCGGCTGGAGCCGCTCCCGGCCCGCACCCTGCTGGCGGCCCACCCCGAGCTCTTCGAAGCCCTCTGCAGCTCGGCCCTGCCGGTGCGCGACGAGCAGCAGCGGGTGCTGGGGCCCGGGGCCCTGCTCGAGGTGTTCGTGGGTTTCCGCCAGCCGCCGGCCAGCTTCGATCTGCGCATCAGCGAGGCGGAGGCCGCAGGGCTCAGTGCCGCCCTGGCCCAGCTGCTCACCGCCGGCCGGCCCTGGCGGGACTGCCGCGACCGGCTGATGGCGGCCTATCCGGGGGCCAAGCGCCAGCGGCGGGAGCGCTTCGCCGAGGTGATCGCCGGCCAGCGCGACTACACGGCGGTGGAACTTGACGCCGAGCTGCCCGAGCTGCGGCGCACCCTGGCGGCCCTGGGGGCGGCGGGGGAGGAGGAGCTGGGCCCGGACCGCTTCCTGGAGCTGCTGCGGCAGCGGGCCCGGCGCCTGCAGGGGGACGCCTCCGGCCAGGGGCCGGACGACCTGGCGGCCGCCATCCGTCGCGAGATCGGCACGGCGATCCCGGCCACCCCGGCCGAGCTCTGATTCAGGGATTCAGGCGGCGGCGTCGGCGCGACGGCCGAAGACCGGGGCGATGCGCACCTTCCTGGCCAGGCCGAGGGCCCGCAGGGCGCGGATGTGCTGCCAGGTGATGTCGAACTCGAACCAGCGCAGCCCGTGGCGGGCCGAATGGGGATAGGCGTGGTGGTTGTTGTGCCAGCCCTCGCCGAAGGTCAGCAGGGCCACCCACCAGCAGTTGCGGGAGCGGTCGGGGCAGTCGAAGTTGCGGTACCCGAAGGCATGGGTGGCGGAGTTCACCAGCCAGGTGACGTGATAGACGAGCACCAGGCGCAGGGGGATGCCCCAGAGCACCAGCCCCAGGCCGCCGCCATGGACCCCCGCCCAGTTGCCGTACCAGTAGAGGGCGGCCCCCAGGGGCAGCTGCAGCAACAGGAACCAGCGGTCCAGCCAGCGGTAGAAGGGGTCCTTCTCCATGTCGCCGGTGAAGCGGTGGATCTCGGTGAGGGCCGGGATCCTGTGCAGCATCCACTCGCTGTGGGCCCACCAGAGGCCGCGGGCGGCGTCGTGGTGGTCGTTGGGCTGGTCGGAGAAGAGGTGGTGGTGGCGGTGCAGGCCCACCCATTCGATCGGTCCGCTCTGGCAGGCCAGGGTGCCCATCAGAACCAGCAGCCGCTCCACCCAGCGGGGTGCCTCGAAGCCCCGGTGGGCCACCAGGCGATGCAGCCCCAGGGTCACCCCCAGCACCGTGGCCCAGTAGAGGACCGCCAGCACGATCACCCCCTGGAAGCTCCAGAAGCGCGGCAGCAGGGCGAAGACCGCCCCCACGTGGATGGCCAGCATGAAGCCGGTGGTGCCGGTCTTGAACTTGCGCTGGTTCGCCGGCAGGGGCGGCCGGGGCCGTTCCATGGCCGCCAGCAGCTGGGCCTTCTTGCGAGAGTGGCTGGTGTCCTGCAGGGGTACGCGCACGGTCCGGGCGCTCTGGCCTGATCGGGAGGCTTCGGATCGTGCGACCAAGCGGTTCTCCGGTGGAAGGGCGGGTGGGCTCTGGGGCTCGTCCTCCCATCCTGACCCACGGCAGCGATGCCAGAGTGACCCCTGCTGGCCCCAGGGCTTTGGAGCAGGTCTGTCCCGGCCCCGCTGACACGGTTGCCCCTGACACGGTTGCCGCTGACACCGTCGCCGCTGACACCGTCGCCGCCGCCCTCGAGCGGCTGGCCCCGGCGGCTGCCCGCCGCACCGCCGCCGTGCGGCCCCGCCTGGGGCGGGTGCTGGACGCCTTCGCGGCCGAGCGCCTGGGGGTGCATCACTTCGCCTCGGTGAGCGGCTACGGCCACGGCGACCTGGGCCGGGAGGTGCTCGATCGGGTCTTCGCCCGGGTGCTGCAGGCGGAGGCCGCCGCCGTGCGGCTCCAGTTCGTCAGCGGCACCCACGCCATCACCGCCGCCCTGTTCGGGGTGCTGCGGCCCGGGGACCGGCTGCTGGCACTCACCGGCCGCCCCTACGACACCCTCGAGGAGGTGATCGGGCTGCGGGGCCGGGGCCAGGGGTCCCTGGCCGAGTTCGGCATCACCTACGACGAGCTGCCCCTCAGCGCCGACGGCCGGGTGGACGAGGCGAGCCTGGAGGACGCTCTGGCCCCTGAGACGCGGATGGTGCTGATCCAGCGCAGCTGCGGCTACAGCTGGCGCCCCTCGCTGTCGGTGGCCACCATCGGGCGCCTCTGTGAACGGGTCAAGGCGCTGCGGCCCGATTGCATCTGCTTCGTCGACAACTGCTACGGGGAACTGGTGCAGGAGCTGGAGCCCACCGCTGTCGGGGCCGACCTGATCGCCGGCTCCCTGATCAAGAACCTCGGCGGCACCATCGCGCCGACAGGGGGGTATGTCGCCGGCCGCCGGGAGCTGGTGGAGATGGCCTGCTGCCGGCTCACCGCGCCGGGCATCGGCAGCGAGGGCGGCACCGGCTTCGACCAGTACCGCCTGCTGTTCCAGGGGTTGTTCCTGGCCCCCCAGATGGTGGCGGAGGCCCTGATCGGCGCCGATCTGGTGGCCGAGGTGTTCGCGGGCCTGGGCTATGCGGTGAACCCCGCCGCCGGGGCCGAGCGCAGCGACGTGATCCAGGCGGTGCGGCTCGGCGGCCCCGAACGGCTGATCGCCGTCTGCCGGGCCTTCCAGCGGGTGTCTCCGGTGGGGGCCTACCTGGATCCGGTGCCGGCCCCCATGCCCGGCTACGCCAGCGATCTGGTCATGGCGGGGGGCACGTTCATCGACGGCAGCACCAGCGAGTTCTCCGCCGACGCGCCGCTGCGGGAGCCCTGGGTGCTCTATGCCCAGGGCGGCACCCACCACGGCCACGTGGCCCTGGCCCTGGAGCGCGCCCTGGCCGCCCTGGCGTCTCTTGGTGACATCGGGGTGGCTCCGGTCTGCACCGCTCGGTCAGACTGAGGGCCGCTTCTCCGCATCTCACCGGCCTTGGCGCACTCCTTCCCCGACGACTGCCGCTACTCCGAGAGCCACGAATACGTGCGCCCGGAGGGTGACCTGGCGCGGCTCGGGATCAGTTCCTTCGCCGTCGATCAGCTGGGGGACATCGTCTTCGTCGAGCTGCCGGCGGTGGGGGCCGCCCTGGCGCGCGGCACGAGCTTCGGCAGCGTCGAGTCGGTCAAGGCGGTGGAGGACCTGATGGCTCCGGTGAGCGGCACCGTGGAGGCCCGCAACGAGGCGGTCCTGGCCAGCCCCGAGGAGCTCCAGAACGATCCTTACGGGGAGGGCTGGCTGCTACTGGTGCGCCTGGGGGCCCCCGCTGAGCTCGACGACCTGATGGATGCCGCCACCTACGGGGCCAAGGTGCAGGCGGGCTGATTGTCCTTAGGATCCCGCCACTTCCCCGCCGAACGCCCGTGTCCGCCTCCTTCCTGGTCCGGCATCTGGGTCCGGATCCCGAGGATCAGCAGCGGATGCTGGCGGAGCTCGGCCTCGCTTCCCTCGATCAGCTGGCGGCCGAGGTCGTTCCCGCCGACATCCTGCTGACCGCGCAGGAGGCCGAGGCCGGCCTGCCGCAGCCCTGCCCGGAGGCCCAGGCCCTGGCGGAGCTGGGGGCGCTGGCCTCACGCAACCAGGTGCTGCGCAGCCTGATCGGCCTCGGCTACCACGGCACGGCGACCCCGGCCCTGATCCAGCGCCACGTGCTGGAAAACCCCTGCTGGTACACCGCCTACACCCCCTACCAGGCGGAGATCGCCCAGGGGCGCCTGGAGGCCCTGCTCAATTTCCAGACCCTGGTCAGCGAGCTGACGGGGCTGCCGATCGCCAACGCCTCCCTGCTGGATGAGGCCACCGCCGCCGCCGAAGCGATGGCGATGGCGGCGGCGGTCACGACGCGCCGCGGCGCCCGCCGCTTCCTGGTCGACCGGGCCGTCCTGCCCCAGACCCTGGCCGTGCTCCAGACCCGGGCCGAACCCCTGGGGATCGTGATCGAGACGTTCGAGGCCGAGGCCCTCAGCGCCGCTGCCGATCCGGCGCTTGGCGAGGACGTCTTCGGCCTGCTGCTGCAGCTGCCCGGGGTCGAGGGGCGGCTGTGGGATCCCGCTCCGCTGCTGGCGGCGGCCCGCTCCGGCGCCGTGATCAGCACGGTGGCCGTGGATCCCCTGGCCCAGGCCCTGCTGGCCCCGGTGGGTGCGCTGGGCGCCGACATCGCCGTCGGCAGCCTGCAGCGCTACGGGGTGCCGATGGGGTTCGGGGGGCCCCACGCCGCCTTCTTCGCCACCCGGGAGGCGTTCAAGCGCCAGATCCCCGGCCGCCTGGTGGGGCAGTCGAAGGATGCGGAGGGGAACCCGGCCCTGCGGCTGGCCCTCCAGACCCGGGAGCAGCACATCCGGCGCGACAAGGCCACCAGCAACATCTGCACCGCCCAGGTGCTGCTCGCCGTGATGGCGAGCTTCTATGCCGTCCACCACGGCCCCGATGGCCTCGAGGCCATCGCCCGCCGCCTGCTTGTCCTGCGCCAGGGCCTGGTGCTCGCCCTGGACGCCCTGGGGCTGCCGGCCGATCCGGGCGCCGCCTTCGACACCGTGGTGGTGCGTACTGCCGCGGCCCCCGCCCTGCGCCAGCGGGCCGTGGCCGCCGGCTTCAACCTCCGCTGCGGCGTCCGGGGCGATGACGGCGCGGCCGCCCTGGCCATCAGCCTCGATGAACTCTCCACGCCCGAGGAGCTGGCCGCCCTGCTGAGCGCCCTGGCGCCGGACCCGGCCACCGCCGCAGCGGCCCAGGCGGCCCTGCGGGCCGGCCTGACCACCCTGGAGGCCCGGCCCCTGGCGGAGCTGCTCGAGGGCGTTCCCCTGCGGCAGGTCCCCTGGCTGCGCCAGGAGGTGTTCCACCGCTATCGCAGCGAGACCGAACTGCTGCGCTACATCCAGCGCCTGGTGAGCAAGGACCTGTCGCTCGTCCACGGCATGATCCCCCTGGGCAGCTGCACCATGAAGCTGAATGCCGCGGCCGAGCTGGCCCCGGTGAGCTGGCCGGCCTTCGCCCAGATCCATCCCTTCGCCCCCGCCGACCAGACCGCCGGCTACGGCGCCCTGGTGGCGGATCTGGAGGCCTGGCTGGGGGCGATCACCGGTTTCGCGGGGGTGTCCCTGCAGCCGAACGCCGGCTCCCAGGGCGAGTACGCCGGGCTGATGGTGATCCGGGCTTGGCACCGCAGCCGGGGCGAGGGCCATCGCCAGGTGTGCCTGATCCCCACCAGCGCCCACGGCACCAATCCGGCCAGCGCCGTGATGGCGGGGATGCGGGTGGTGGCGGTGGCCTGCGACGCCCAGGGCAACATCGACATCGCCGACCTGGAGGCCAAGGCCGCCACCCACGCCGCCGACCTGGCGGCCCTGATGGTCACCTACCCCTCCACCCACGGGGTGTTCGAGACCGGCATCCGCCGCATCTGCCAGGTGGTCCATGACCATGGCGGCCAGGTGTACCTGGACGGCGCCAACCTCAACGCCCAGGTGGGCCTCTGCAAGCCCGGCCTCTACGGCGCCGACGTCTGCCACCTCAACCTGCACAAGACCTTCTGCATTCCCCACGGCGGCGGCGGCCCCGGGGTGGGACCGATCGGGGTGGCGGCCCACCTGGTGCCGTTCCTGCCTTCCCACCCACTGGCCGCGGCGAGCGCTGCAGGGGCGGCGGATGAGGCCATCGGTCCGGTGTCGGCGGCCCCCCTGGGCAGTGCAGGCATCCTGCCGATCAGCTGGATGTACATCCGCATGATGGGCGGCGCGGGCCTGCGCACCGCCAGCCAGGTGGCCCTGCTGGCGGCCAACCTGATCGCCGAACGTCTCGAGCCCCACTTCCCCGTGCTCTACCGGGGCCGGGGCGGCCGCGTGGCCCACGAATGCATCCTCGACCTGCGGCCCCTCAAGCGCAGCTGCGGCCTGGAGGTGGACGATCTGGCCAAGCGGCTGATGGACTACGGCTTCCATGCCCCCACCGTCAGCTGGCCCGTGGCCGGCACGGTGATGGTGGAGCCCACCGAGAGCGAATCGCTGCCGGAGATCGACCGCTTCTGCGCGGCCATGGAGGGGATCCGCCGTGAGGCCTGGGCCATCGAGACCGGCGCCGCCGACCCCCTCGACAACCCGCTCAAACAGGCGCCCCACACCCTGGCGGCGGTCACCGCCGACCACTGGGATCGGGCCTACAGCCGCAGCGAGGCGGCCTTCCCCGCCGGGGAGAGCCAGCGGCAGGCCAAGTTCTGGCCGGCCGTCGCCCGCATCGACAACGCCTTCGGTGATCGGAACCTCGTCTGCACCTGCCCGAGCGTCGAGGAAGTGGCAATCGCCGAACTGGCCGCCTGAGTGTTCCGGCGGTACCTTTTCTCCCCGGGATGCCGCATCATTGCTGTGCCATCCCCACACGGCGATGGCAACCGCCTTTCATTGTCATGGGGTTCATGAACGGCAACGACAGTTCAGGCGGTGAGCCGGGCACGGGGATCCTTTCCCCGGATCTGCCGGAGGCAAGCCAGCGGGTGGACGGCACCAATGTGGTGCGGGTGCCCTTCGGGGTGCGCCGGGCCCGGCGCCGCCGCCCGGAGCGGCCCGACCACTGGGCCACCCTCGTGCTTCCTTTCCAGGCGGGCGGCGGAGGATCGCCCACGCCGCCCCACGCGGCCTAGGCCCGCACTCAGTAGGCGGCGCCGCTGCGCCGCTGGTGCACGGCCGTCGTGGCGGCCGCATCCAGCAGGTCGCCGCTGAGGGCTTCGGCGTAGAGCAGCCAGTGGTCGCCGCATTCCATCCGCTGGCTCACCCGGGCCTCCAGCCAGGCCAGGGCTTCCGGCAGCAGGGGCTGGCCGCCGGGACTGGTCTCCAGCTCCAGCCCCGCCAGCCGATCGGCCCCGGGGGGAAGGGCTGCAGAAACCGCTTCATCGGGCCGCTTTCGCGCCCTGACGCCAGCACGTTGAGGGAGAAGGCGTCCCCCACGTGCAGCAGGCTCTCGATCGCCCGGTCCTTGGCCACGGCCACGGTGAAGCCGGGGGGGCTGAAGCTGGCCTGGCTCACCCAGCTGGCCACCATCGCTCCACCGATCGCGTCGGCGCCGTCCCCCTTGCGGGCCAGCACCACGCACAGGGACCCCACCACCCGGCCGAGGGCCTGGATCGCCGGGTTGGTACGGCTCTCGCTGAGGCCGCCGATGCTGCTGCGCCGCTGGGCCTGGCGATGCTGCTGGCGCAGGCGCCGGCCCAGGGCGGTGCCCGTTTCCTCCAGGGTCCGCAGGGTGGCCAGATCGGGGCTGAACTTCACCCGGATCGGCTTGAAGGCGAACTGGAAGCCACCGTCACGGAGCTTGGCTTCGAGCAGGTCGATGGCTTCGCCGCTCCAGCCGAAACTGCCGAACACCCCCACCGGCTTGGCCCTGTCCCCTTCGGCCAGCACCGTGCCAAGCGCTGAGACGATCGGCGTGGGGGCATGGCCGCCGAGGGTGGGGGAGCCGATCAGCAGGGCGTCGCAGGAGTGGATGGCCTCCAGCAGCTGCTCGGAGGGCGCGAATTCGCAGTTGATGCTCTCCACCCGCACGCCGCTGCGCGCCACCCCCTGGGAGAGGGCGTCGGCGATGGCCGCGGTGTTGCCGTAGGCGCTTGCATACAGCAGCGCCACCGACAGGCTGGCCCGCTCCTGGCTCTCCCCCCAGCGGCGGTAGTCGGCCAGGAGGCTGCGCCAGCTCTGGGCGATGGCCGGCCCGTGACCCGGTGCGATCGTGCGGATCGGCAGTTCGTCCAGCCGGTCGACCACCGTCTCCACCTGCCGGGCCATCGGCGCCATCAGGCAGTCGTAGTAGTAGCGGCGGTCCTCCTCGGTGCTGCTGCGGTTCGCCTCGGCGAAGTCCTCGGTGCAGAGGTGGGCGGCGAAGAACTTGCTGCTCATCAGCAGCCCCGTGGTGGCCTCGAAGGCGATCAGGCCGCCGGGCCAGCGGGGGGTGGGGGTGGGAAGCAGGGTCAGGACATGGCCGTCGGCGAGGGTGCGGCTCGTCTCCTGCTTGACCACCTCGATCGTCGGCAGGGGCACCGGTTCGGCTGGGGCGGCGGCCTCACCCCCCGCCCCCGGTCGCTGCTGCTCCCAGAGTTCGGCGAGCACCTGGGCGCCTGGGTTGGAGGCCACCAGCACCGTGGCCGGCCAGCCCGTCGCCAGCTGCTTGAGCAGGGCGACCCGGTTGGGGTTGACGTGGCTCACGACCACCTTGAGGGGGGCGTCGGCCGGCACCAGCAGGGCCAGCTGTTCCAGGAAAGGGGCGGCGAAGGAGGCCCCCGGCGGGTGCACCAGCACCGGGGCGCCACCGGAGGCACCCTGCTGGAAGAGGAAGCTGTTGGCGGTGGTGCCCCGCTCAAGGCCATATTCGACTTCGAAGCGCAGGCGCCTTGGGCTGAGGCCGCGCAGGCAGAGCAGGCCGGGTTCCACCGGCAAGGTGATGACGCGCCGATCGGACGCGGATGGGGAGGTGGTCATCAGTAGTGGTTGCCCACCTTGCGGTGATGCACCGGCGTGGCGGCGGTGGTGTCGGCCACGTTGCCCTCCTCGACCACCGCGTAGATGATCCAGTGATCCGGGCCCTCCATGCGCTGGGTCACCCGGCAGCCGAGGTAGGCCAGGGCATCCCCGAGGACGGGACCGCCGGACGCCACGCCTTCGAGCACGTTCACGCCGGCGAAGCGGTCGGCCCCCGGCGGGAAGCGGCGCAGGAAGTGGCGCAGCAGGGGCTGGTGGTTGTCCTCCCGCAGGACGTTGAGCACGAAGCGGTCGTCCACCTGCATCAGGGCCTCGATGGCCCGGTCCTTGGCGACCGCCACGGTGAGCCCCGGCGGATCGAAGCTCGCCTGGCTCACCCAGCTGGCCACCATGGCGCCGCTGCGGCTTCCGGCCGCGTCGTCCTGCCGGGCCGTGACGATGTAAAGGCCGCCGCTGAGGCGCCCCAGGGCCTTGTCCAGGTCGCCGTCGATGGCCTTCATGGCGGCGATGGTCTTCTCCTTGGTGAGCAGCTGACCCAGGTCGGTGCCGGCCTCCTCGCAGCGCTGGTAGTCGGCGCCCCCGGGAACCTGGCGGATGCGCAGGGGCTCGAAGGCCCATTTCTGGCCCAGGTTGCGCAGCTGGCCGGCCAGGGTGTCGATCGGTTCGTCGTTGCCGCCGAAGGCGTCGTAGCAGGCCACCCACTGCTTGGGCTGGAGGGCGGCCAGCAGGGTGCCGATGGCCGTCTGCAGCTCGGCGTCGGGGGCGGCGGGCCAGGTGGGAACCACCACGGCACTGGCTTCACCGATCAGGGCGGCGAGCTCCTGGGGATCGGTGGCGCGCAGGTCGACGAGCTGCACCTGGCCGGAGGCCTTGCCCACCCCCCGGGCGATCGCCTGGCTGAGCCGGTCACAGAAGCCGTACTGGCTCAGGTAGCAAACGGCCGCGTAGGCCTCGCCGGCGCTGCGCTGGCCGCTCCACTCGCGGTAGTCGCCCAGCCAGAGGGGCAGGTGCTCCCGCAGCAAGGGGCCGTGGCCCACGGCGATCGTGTGGATCTCCGGCAGCCCGTCCATGCGCTTGAGGGCCTGCAGCACGCTGCGGGCGTTGGGGGCCATCAGGCAGTCGTAGTAGAAGCGGAAGTCCGGGGCGATGGCGCCGGGGTCGACATCGAACAGGTCGTCGGAGCAGTAGTGGAGGCCGAAGGCATCGCAGGTGTAGAGGATGCCGGTGCCGTGGTCGAAGGAGAAGATCGTGTCGGGCCAGTGCAGGTTGGGGGCACTGAGGAAGCTGAAGCGATGGGCCACGCCGCTCTGGGGATGCACGCCCAGGTCGAGCTCGTCGCCGCTCTTCACCGCCCGGCTGCGGAACGGCCGGTGCACCTGGTCCTGGAGGAACTGGATCGCCACCTTGGAGCCGACGATCTCGATGTCCGGATGGCGGTCGATCAGGTCACCGATCAGGCCGGAATGGTCCGGCTCGGTGTGGGAGACGATCAGGTGATCGATGGCGGTGGGTTCGATCAGACCCTCCAGCAGGGGCAGCCAGGTGTCGCGGAACTTGGCGTGGCTGGTGTCCACCAGGGCCGTGTGCTCGCCGCGCACCAGGAAGGCGTTGTAGGTGGTGCCGTTGCGCAGGCCGAACTCGATGTCGAAGCGGCTGCGGTCCCAGTCGAGGGAGCGGATCGCCGTGGTGTCAGCCGCGATCGGTGCACACTGCAGGCTGAGCCGGGAAGACGCGGCCTCCGTCGGCGACGGCATCGGCGACGGCAGGGTGCTCGGGGCGCTGGCGGTGCTGCTGCTCATGGGGTCAGACTCCTTCCGCAGACATGTGACTGTAGGCAGGGCAGAAGGCTTTTCGGTCTGTTAGACCAACTGCGGGTATCCGGCAGAACCCTGGAACAATGGTCACCAATAGTCCGCGGTCGAGAGGGTAAGTGGCCACCGGAGACCTGGAACGGTTCCGGGAGGGCTTTCGGCGTCTGGAGAGGCGGCTGGAGGAGGCTTCCCGTTCCGACCGTTTCAAGCCTCCGACGGGACTGGCCACGGCCCGACTCCACCTCGAATCGCGGCAACCCTCCGAAGGGGTGTTCGCCGAGGTGCTGGACCTGAGCGCCGATGGCCTGAAGATCGCCATCGAGGCCGGCCACCGGGCGGCCGTGGGCCATTCCTGCAACGTGGTGGTGGGGGATGGGGAGGGAGAGACCTACGACCTGAGGGGCACGATCCGGTGGATCGAGGCCACCAGCTACATCTCGGTGATCGGCCTCTCCCTCGACTCCGCGGAGCGCCTCGAGGCCTGAGGGGCCTGGGCGGTTCAGTCGGCCACCTTCACGCTGACGGTGGTCAGGGACTGGGCCTTGGGTGCCGTCACCGTCAGTAGACCATCGCGGTAGTGGGCTTCGAGGGCGTCCCGCTGAATGCCGCCGGGGAAGCGGAAGCTGCGGCTCCAGGTGCCGTAGCGGAACTCGCTCAGCAGCGGGGCACGACGGCGGGCTTCCGCGGCCGGGGTTTCGCCGTTGCCGCCCTCCGGGGTGGTGGCGGCGGTGGCGGCCGACGGCTGGGAGCGGCGCTCGGCACTGATGATCAGGGAGCGGTCCGTGGCTTTGACGTCGATGGAGGCGCGGTCGACGCCGGGGAGCTCCAGGGCGATGGTGTAGGTGTCCTCGGTTTCGTGGATCTCGGCGGCGGGAACACGCTCAGCCGTCTGCAGCTGTTGCTCCAGCCGGTCGAACAGATCGAAGGGGGAGGGATGAAGCGTGCGCATGGTTGGTGCTTCCGAAGGGAGCGACGGGGATGGTCGGGTGAGGAACCACCCGCCCGCTCAATGTGCCCGCCTTGCCCGGGGACATCGAGGGGGAGAACCGACGGCCCAGGTTCGGTCCCCCGGACCGGGTTCGGCCCCTACGCCAGCGGGGGCGGAGAACCGGAACGGGGTGGTTCCAGCCACCACCAGTGGCCGAAGGCGGCCGCCTGGCCGCAGGGCAGGCCACCGGACTCCCGCAGGGTCCACAACCGGGCGTTCTCGATCCGGAACCGGCGCCCGCCGCTGTCGATGCGGATGCCGCCATAGCCCTCGAGGGCCTGGCAGCGCCGGGCCCGCTCCAGGGCCAGGGCGCGGCTCTGCCGTTCGGCCGGCTCCGCCGTGAGCCGCGAGGGCAGGCCCACCATCGCGCCCCAGGAGCGGCGCCACAGCACCAGGGCGGCCCGGTTGGCGTAGATCAGCCGGGGATCGGCGCCGCCGTCATGGGCCAGAACGACGGTGGCGGCCACGAACAGTTCCTGGGCCGCCTGCAGCGGCGAGCGGTCGGCCGCGACGCCGGCGAGCAGAGGCCGGCCGAACGCCAGCCGGTGGCCTTCGATGAGCCGGCCGGCGGTGGCGATGGCGTCCTGGCTCAGCCAGGGGGGTGGCTCAGGGCTCGGCATCCGCCCCGGTGGCCATGGCCCGCAGCATCGCCTGCTGGGCCATGGCCGTCCCGTGGGCCTTGAGTCGGTCGAGGAAGAGCCGGTTGGCCTCCGGGAAGCGGGGCTCCTCCGCCAGGGGCAGGGGGCCGGCGCCATCGAGGCCCGATTCCCCGTCCATGGCCGGGGTAATCACCACCAGATCGGGGTCGAGGGGGGCGCCATAACGCCACCAGCGGGCGGGGTCGGCGATGGCGGGATGGATCGGATGGGGGGCGTGCTCCAGGGGGGCTGCCACCCCCTCCCGGCGGCGCTTGGCCAGGTCGCCCAGCAGCTGGCTGCGGGTGCGACCCCGCAGCTGGAACAGCACGAAGGGGTCCTCGCTGAAGCGGTCCCCCATCAGGTAGTAGACGGCGCTGATGTGCTTGCAGGGGTTGGCCTTGTCGGGGCAGCTGCACTCGCTGCGCACCTCCTGGAGCTTGAACGGGAACAGGCGCTTGCCGCTGGCGGCGAAGGCGCGCTCGATGTCGGCGGGCATGATCCCCGCGAGCAGCTGGGCCGACCAGCGGGCCTTCTGGCTCAGGGCCTCCAGCACATAGCCCCAGTCCTCGTCGTTGAGCACGTCGAGCCAGAGCTTCACCTTGTAGGGATCCGGGTCGGTGCCCTGCACCCGGGCGTGAACCCGGCGCCCCTCGAAGCGGATCGAGACGACGTTGCCCTCCCGGGCGTAGGTCCAGGCGCGCTCCAGGCGCTTCTTGAACCGGTAGGAGTGGATGAGCTCCATCCACTGCTCCACCCACCAGGGCTGCTGCCCCAGGCCCTGCTGGCCCAGTTGCGTGGTGATGGCGCCGGAGGCGCCGGGGAAGGAGCTGGTCATGCCGCCGGCCTCACGCGGCCCATCCTGACGCCTGCCGGACCCACTGGCCTAGGTTGTCCCGACGCAGGGCGTGGAGTCCTTGAATCGCATCACGTTCGGCGCCGGCGACGGTTTTCAAAGTCTTCTGAGGGCAAGGGTTCAGGATCACTTCGAGGCCACCGGGCAGGAGCGGCGCGATTCGCTGGCCATGGTGGTGAAATCGGCCGTCATCCTGGCCTGGTTCGCCCTCGCCTACGTCCTGCTCGTCTTTCGGGCCAACAACGCCCCGGCGGCGATCCTGCTGTCGGCCGTTCTGGGCCTGGCGATCGCCGCCATCGGCTTCAACATCCAGCACGACGGGGGCCACGGCGCCTACTCCCGCCGCCGCTGGATCAACCGGGCCGCCGCCATGACCCTCGATCTCCTCGGCGGCAGTTCCCTGATCTGGGCCCACAAGCACAACGGCCTGCATCACACCTTCACCAACATCGCCGGCCACGACGACGACATCAACCTCGGGCAGATCGGCCGGCTCTCCCCCCATCAGCCCCACCGCTGGTGGCACCGCTGGCAGCACCTCTATCTCTGGCCCCTGTACGGAATGCTGCCCATCAAGTGGCAGTTCTTCGATGACTTCGCCGATCTGGCCGCCCGCGGCCGCGGTGACCATTCCCTGCCCCGCCTGGGCCCCGACGACTGGCTGGTGTTTCTGGCCGGCAAGGCGATCTTCTTCTCCCTGGCGTTCGCCATCCCCCTGCAGTTCCACCCCATCGGCGCGGTGATCGCCTGCTACGTGGTGACGGCGATGGTGCAGGGCCTCGTGCTCAGCGTGGTGTTCCAGCTGGCCCACTGCGTGGAGGAGGCCGATTTCCCCATGGCCGATCCCTCCAGCCCGGCCATGGGGCCCTGGGCCGACCATCAGCTGGCCACCACCGTGGACTTCAGCCGCTCCAACGGCCTGCTGAGCTGGCTGCTGGGGGGCCTCAACTTCCAGGTGGAGCATCACCTGTTCCCCCAGATCTGCCACGTGCACTACCCGCAGATCTCCGCCATCGTCGAGCAGACCTGCCGCGACTGCCAGGTTCCCTTCCGCACCCACCCGTCCTTCCTGGCCGGTGTGGCCTCCCACTACCGCTGGCTGCGCCGCATGGGCCAGCCCCCTGCCGTGCCGGCCCTGCCCTTGCTGCTGCCGGTGATCGGGGAGAGCGTGGGGCGCGCCCACCCCTCCGACGTCACCCTGGCCCGCCGCTGAGGCCCCACGCCGCGTCGCCCGCTCAGCTCTCCTCCAGGGCCACCAGATCCCGCAGCTGGCTCACCTCCAGGCCACCGAGCCATTCCTCACCGCTGCCGACGATGTCGGCGGCCAGTCTGGATTTCTCCTCGATCATGCGGTCGATCTTCTCCTCCACCGAGCCGCTGGTGATGAACTTGTGCACCAGCACCCGGTTGGTCTGGCCGATCCGGTAGGCCCGGTCGGTGGCCTGGTTCTCCACGGCGGGGTTCCACCAGCGGTCGATGTGGAACACGTGGCTGGCCCGGGTGAGGTTGAGGCCCACACCCCCGGCCTTGAGTGAGAGCAGGAACAACTGGGGGCCGCGGGGATCCTCCTGGAAGCGGTCCACCATCGCCTGCCGGTCGGTCTTGCTGCTGCCGCCGTGCAGGAAGGGCACGTCCTGGCGCCAGCGCTGCTCCAGGTAGGCCTTGAGCAGGTGGCCCCATTCGGCGAACTGGGTGAACAGCAGGGCCCGGTCGCCCGCCTCGATCACCTCCTCGAGGATCTCCTCCAGCCGCAGCAGCTTGGCGCTGCGGCCGGCGAAGCCGTTGTCGACCGCGCTCTCCTTGAGGGCCAGGGCCGGGTGGTTGCAGATCTGCTTGAGCCGGGTGAGCAGGGCGAGCACCTGGCCGTGACGCTGGCCGAGGGGGGCGCGGGCGATGGCCTCGAGGCTCTCGTCGACGGTCTTGCGGTAAAGCTTCGCCTGCTCCGCCGACAGGCCCACCCATTCGCGCAGCTCCACCTTTTCGGGCAGGTCGGAGATGATCGAGCGGTCGGTCTTGAGGCGCCGCAGGATGAACGGCCCGACACGGGCCTTGAGGTCGCGCAGGGAACTCATGTCGCCGTAGCGTTCGATCGGCAGCCGGTAGCGCTGGCGAAAGAAGCCCTCCTCCCCCAGCACCCGCGGATTGAGGAAGTCCATCAGGGCCCAGAGCTCGCTCACCCGGTTCTCGACCGGGGTGCCGGTGAGGGCGATGCGGAAGCGGCCCAGCTTGCCGGGACGGCCCAGGTCGCGGGCCGCCTGGCTCTGCTTGGCCGCCGGATTCTTGATCGCCTGGGCCTCGTCGATCACCACGCCCTGCCAGTCGATGCTCTCCAGCAGTTCGCTGTCGCGCTGCAGCAGCCCGTAACTGGTGAGCACCAGATCCACCCCGTCCAGGGCCTTGGCCAGCTTTTCGGGGGTGGAGGGCCGGCGGGGACCGTAGTGCTCCCGCACCTCCAGGTCCGGCGTGAAGGCCGCCGCCTCCCGCTTCCAGTTGGTGAGCACCGAGGTGGGGGCCACCAGCAGGACGGGCCGCTTCAGTTCCTGCTCCACCTTGAGGTGCTGCAGGAAGGCCAGCAGCTGGACCGTCTTGCCCAGGCCCATGTCGTCCGCCAGGCAGGCCCCCTGGTCGAAGCGGTGCAGGAAGGCCAGCCAGCCCAGGCCCCGCTCCTGGTAGGGCCGCAGCTGGCCGGCGAAGCCCTCCGGCGCCGGCAGGGGATCCGGGGCCTTCTGCTGGTGGTACTGCTCCAGAACAGCGCTCAGGCGGGGCCCGGCGTTGAAGCGATGCACCGGCAGCCGCATCAGGGTGTCGCCGTCGCTGGCCGTCAGCCGCAGGGCATCGTCGAGGCTGAGGTTGGGGTCGGCGGCGCAGAAGCGCTCGGCGTTCCTGAGATCGCTGGGCCGCAGCTCGATCCAGGCCCCCTTGTGCTGCACCAGCGGACTGCGCTTGGAGGAGAGGCGCTCCAGGTCCTTGAGGTTGAGCGTGACTCCGCCGATCATCAGCTCCCATTTCCATTGGAGGCTTTCCCCCAGGGAGAAGCCGCGGGAACGGTCCGGCAGCTCGGCCTCGATCGCCAGCCCCAGCCGGCTGGCCAGTCCGCCGCTGAGGCTGGCCGGCAGCACCACGCCCACCCCCACGTCGCGCAGCTGGGTGGCGGCGGTTCGCACCAGCACGAAGGCCTCGGCCGGGGTGAGCTGCATCGTTTCCGGCGCCGCCGCATCGAGGCCCCGGCCGATCGGTTCGAACACCTGCAGGGCCCGGCCCATCCCCTCCAGCAGCAGCTGGCCCGGCTCGGCCACCTCCACTTCCCCGAGCTGGAGCCGGCCGTCGCCCGCATTCCAGACCGTGCGCGCCGGCACCCGCAGGCTGGGATCGGCCTCCGCCTGCAGGGAGAAGCGCAGCTCCCAGAGCTCCTCGCCCTCCTCGGGGGTGAACAGCTCCAGGCAGGCCCGGGCCGGGGCCACCCGCCCCGCCACCGCCTCGCGCCAGTGGTGGGTGGCGACCGCCAGCCGCTCCCGTTCCTCCTCGTCCAGTTCGAGCCGGCCGGGGCCGGGGCCGAGCGCCTTCTGCCAGGCCACCAGCAGGGGATCGAGGCCCTCGGTGGGGGGTCGGAAGCCGGTGCGCAGCTGGCCATCGAGCAAGGCCTCCAGCAGGCTGGCCACCCGCAGCCGGCCGCTGCCGGGCCGGCGGCAGGCCAGTCCCCCCTCCCCCGGCGCTCCGGGGGCCATGGCGCAGGTGGCCACCTGGGGCAGCCGGATGGCCAGTTCCTCCAGCCGCCGCCGGTCCCCCTCCCGGTTGAGCAGGGGCAGCCAGCGGGCCCGCTCCTCCTCCACCTGGGGCAGCCAGCGGCCGCGGGCGATCAGGCTCAGGGCCCAGCGCTCCAGATGGCTCCACCAGCGCAGATCGTCGGCCAGGCCGGGATCGTCGCCGGAGAGGGGCAGGCCGGCGAGCCACTCGCCCGCCCCCGCCGGATCGAGGGCCAGGCCTTCGACCCGCCAGGGCCACCACTGCACCTCCTTCGGGATCGGCTCACCCGCCTGCAGCGGCAGACCGCTCCAGGCCGCCAGGCCCTCGCTGGCCGCCTTGCGGCGGCCCCGGGCCCCCTGGCTGCGGCTGGGCAGGGTGAGCTGGGCCTCCGCCGGCCGGAAGGCCTCCGACCAGAGGCCATGGTCATCCAGCCAGGCGCCCAGATCGTCGACGCTGAGGGACAGGGGATGGTCGGGAACGGTGCGCAGGGGCGCCACCGGAGTGGCGACCCTCCAGGTGTCGGCCCAGAGCAGCAGCCGGCCCCCGGGCCCTTCCGGCGGAAACAGCCAGGTGGCATGCAGCAGGCTCATGGCCGCAGGGCCGGCAGGAGCCGCTGGGCGGCCTGCAGCAGCAGGGCGCTGCCGATCAGGGGCAGCCAGAGCGGCAGCCAGCCGCGCAGCAGCTCGAGGATTCCGCCGACCGCCCCACTGGCCAGGGGCTGGTGCAGAAGGGAATGGATCGCCGGGACCGGCAGGCCCAGGGGGGTGACCGCCACGGGCCCCCCGAGGCTGCGGATGCCGCAGACCGCCCCCACCAGGCCGGCGGCCAGGTGGTCGTCATCCGGATCGACGCGCTGGAGGTGGAAGGCCAGCAGGCCGTAGAAGAAGCCGCAGCCCGCCGATCGCAGCCCACTCTCCAGGCCGGCCGGCAGGCCGATCAGGGAGGCGGCGAGTCCGCCCAGCAGCGCCCACGACAGGGACTGCAGCCGCAGACGGGCACGGGAATCGTCGGACGCCTGGGTCAACGGCAAGGCCATGGCGATGGCCCGATCATGCCTGGCCACCGGCAGGCTTACATTATTCAGGTGCGCTGACCAGTGCAGAGGGTCAGGCAGCCCATCGCCTCTCCAGCAGCTCTCCAGAACGCCTCTCCAGCCCTGCCGCTCAGCCACGGCCACCGACCGCTGTTGCCGTCACGGCCTTCCGGTGTTTGTCTGATTCCAGTCACGCTTCACTGCTGCCGGGCAGGGAACGGACCCCCCCACGGTTGGCCACCCCTTGAGCGCCGCCCATCCGCCACCGCACGCCTCCGATGCCCACCAGGCCCGGCGCGCGCTGCCGGAGATGCTGCAGATCGCCACCGCCATCAGCGGTGCGGTCAACCTGCCGGCCCTGCTGCGGCAGATCCTTTCCAGCTCAAGGGATCTCACCTTGAGCGACGCCGGCAGCATCTACCTGGTGGAGGAGGCGAAGGGGGAGAAGCGGCTCTGGTTCACCGCTTTCCAGAACAGCTCCCTGGCCGCCGGCGACACCGGCATCGACGCCAGCCTGCTCGATGAGCGCTTCCCGATCACCCCCGAGCGACTGGTGGGCTGGACGGCGCTGCATGGCGAGGTGCTCAACCTGCCCGACGTCTACGCGATCCCCGCCGACCGTCCCTACTGCTTCGACGCCGAACTGGATCGCCGCATGGGCTACCGGGCGGTGTCGATGCTGGTGGTCCCGCTGCGGACCATGGCCGGGGAGGTGGTGGGGGTGATGCAGCTGATCAACCGCAAACGGGAGGCGGGCTCGGTGCTCACCCCCGAGTCGGCCCCCTCGCTGGTGCGCCCCTACGACGCCGGCGACCAGCAGCTGATCGAGGCTCTGGCGGCCCTGGCGGCCGTCTGCGTCGAGCGCACCCAGGCCCTGGAGGGTCAGCAGCGGCAGATCGATTCGATGATCGCCCTGCTGGCGGGAGCGATCGATGCCCGCAGTTCCCACACCGGCCGCCACTGTTCCCGGGTGCCGCAGCTGGCGCTGCTGCTGGCGGAAGCGGCGGAGGCCACCGAGGAGGGGCCGCTGGCCCCCTTCCGCTTCCAGGGGGAGGCGGAGCGGCGGGAGTTCCGCACGGCGGCCTGGCTGCACGACTGCGGCAAGATCGTGACCCCCGAGGCGGTGGTGGAGAAGGCCACCAAGCTGGACGCCCCCGTCAACCGGCTGCACGAGATCCGCACCCGCTTCGAGGTGCTGCTCCGGGACGGGCGCATCGCCCTGCTGGAGGGTCTGCTGGCGGGCGGTGATCCGGACGCCCTGCAGCGGGACTACGCCCGGCTGGAGCAGGAGCTGCAGGCGGATTTCGCCTGCGTGGCCCGCTGCAACCTGGGCAGCGAAGGCACCGACCTGGAGGAACTCGCCCAGCTCCGCCGGCTGGCGGAACGCACGTGGTGGCGCCACTTCGACGACAGGATCGGCCTGGGCTGGGAGGAGCAGACCCGGTATGGCGGGCCGCCGCCGCCCCTGCCCGCCCGGGAAACCCTGCTCAGCGACGCCCCCCACCACCGCATCCCCCGGCCGGCCGAGGAGGTGCCGGAAGCCCGCTGGGGCTTCAACCTGGCGGTGCCGGAGCTGCTCTACAACCGCGGCGAGCTCCACAACCTCTCGGTGGCCAGGGGCACCCTCACCGCGGAGGAGATCTACAAGATCCGCGAGCACATGATCCACACGATCGTGATGCTGGAGAGCATGGCCTTTCCGCCCTCCCTGGCCCGCGTCGCGGAGATCGCGGGGGGGCACCACGAAACCCTCGACGGCCGCGGCTACCCGAGGGGACTGACGGCGGAGCAACTGTCGATCCCGGCCCGGATTCTGGCGATTACCGACATCTTCGAAGCGCTCACCGCGGCTGATCGCCCCTACAAGCAAGGCATGCCCCTGTCCCAGTCGCTGGGGATCCTGGCCAATCTGCGGGACCGTGGCCGCATCGATGCGGACCTGTTCGATCTCTTCCTGCGTTCCGGGGTCTACCTCACCTATGCGGAGCGCTTCATGGCCGCCGACCAGATCGATGCGGTGGATCTGGACGCCCTGCTGGGGCCCCAGGCCTGATCAACCCCATCCCAACGTCATCCAGGACCTGCTGGGCGAGCTGCGCTCCTGCTTCGCGGGGGTTCGGGGGGTCGGGCGGGCGGCGACTCCGACATGGTGATCGGCCTGCACCAGGCCTCACCTGCGACATCGGCGCCAAGTTCAGCCAGATCAGCGTCCAGCTGACGCTGATGGAGCACGACTGAGGCCGGCGGGGCGACCCCGGGCCCCCGCGCTGGGCGATCATGCCTGTCCCAGGACCTTTCCCTGCGTTGTCGTGATGGCTGCCGATTCCACCCGCCCCAGGCCCCGCAGCGGGGCCGAGATCCGGGAGGCCTTCCTGGCGTTCTATGAGCAGCGGGGGCACCGGCGGATGGCCAGCGCCTCCCTGGTGCCCGACGACCCCACGGTGCTGCTCACCATCGCCGGCATGCTGCCGTTCAAGCCGGTGTTCCTCGGCCAGGCCCCGCCGCCGGGGCCCCGGGCCACCAGCAGCCAGAAGTGCATCCGCACCAACGACATCGAGAACGTGGGCCGCACCGCCCGGCACCACACCTTCTTCGAGATGCTGGGGAACTTCTCCTTCGGCGACTACTTCAAGGAGGAGGCGATCGCCTGGGCCTGGGAGCTCACCACGGAAGTGTTCGGCCTCGACCCCGCCCACCTGGTGGTCAGCGTCTTCCGGGAGGACGACGAGGCCGCCGCCATCTGGCGTGACGCCGTGGGGGTGGATCCGAAGCGGATCATCCGCATGGACGAGGCCGACAACTTCTGGGCCTCCGGCCCCACCGGCCCCTGTGGCCCCTGCTCGGAGATCTACTACGACTTCCACCCGGAACGGGGCGACGACGGCATCGACCTGGAGGACGACGGCCGCTTCATCGAGTTCTACAACCTGGTGTTCATGCAGTACAACCGCGACGCGGCCGGCACGCTCACGCCCCTGGCCCGGCGCAGCATCGACACCGGCATGGGCCTGGAGCGCATGGCCCAGATCCTGCAGCAGGTGCCGAACAACTACGAGACCGACCTCATCTATCCGCTGCTGGAAGCCGCCGCCGCCCTGGCGGGGCTCGATTACCGCGCCCTCGACGCCCGCGCCCAGACCTCCCTCAAGGTGATCGGCGACCACAGCCGGGCCATCACCCAGCTGATCGCCGACGGCGTCACCGCCTCCAACCTGGGCCGGGGCTACGTGCTGCGCCGCCTGCTGCGCCGGGTGGTGCGCCACGGCCGGCTGCTGGGCATCGACCGTCCCTTCCTGGCGGCGATGGGGGAAGCGGCGATCGAGCTGATGGCCCCGGCCCACCCCCGGCTGCCGGAGCGCCGCGAGGTGATCTTGGCCGAGCTGGAGCGGGAGGAGGCCCGCTTCCTGGACACCCTGGAGCGGGGCGAGAAGCTGCTGGCCGAGGTGCTCGCCGCCCGCCCAGAGCGCATCAGCGGCGACGCGGCCTTCGAGCTCTACGACACCTACGGCTTCCCGCTGGAGCTCACCGCGGAGATCGCCGAGGAGCACGGCCTGACGGTGGATCTGGACGGCTTCGAGGCGGCCATGGAGCGCCAGCGGCAGCGGGCCAAGGCGGCCGCCGTGAGCATCGACCTCACCCTGCAGGGGGCGATCGAGCAGGTGGCCGGCGCCCTTGCGCCCACTGACTTCCGCGGCTACGAGGCCCTCGACCAGGCGGCCTGCGTGCTGGCCCTGGTGGTGAACGGCGAACCGGCCACCGCGGCCGCCGCCGGCGATGCGGTGCAGATCGTTCTCGACAGCACCCCCTTCTACGGGGAATCGGGCGGCCAGGTGGGTGATCGGGGCGTGCTGCTGGCCGGGGAGGCGGCCGCGGGGGTCGGGGCCGGCCTGATCGTGGCCATCGAGGCGGTGAGCCGCAACCGCAGTGTGTTCGTGCACAGCGGCCGGATCGAGCGCGGCCGTCTGACGGTGGGCGATGTGGTGCAGGCCCGGGTGGATCGCAGCTGCCGCCGCCGCGCCCAGGCCCACCACACCGCCACCCACCTGCTGCAGGCGGCCCTGAAGCAGGTGGTGGATGACGGGGTCTCCCAGGCGGGTTCCCTGGTGGACTTCGACCGGCTGCGCTTCGACTTCCACTGCCCCCGGGCCCTGACCCCGGACGAGCTGGAGCAGATCGAGGACCTGGTCAACGGCTGGATCGCCGAGGCCCACCCCCTGGAGGTGGCGGAGATGGCCCTGGAGCGGGCCCGGGCCGCCGGCGCCGTGGCCATGTTCGGTGAGAAGTACGGCGAGGTCGTGCGGGTGGTGGACGTGCCCGGCGTCTCGATGGAGCTCTGCGGTGGCACCCACGTGGCCAACACCGCCGAGATCGGTCTGTTCCGGATCGTCACCGAGACGGGGGTGGCGGCGGGCATCCGCCGCATCGAGGCCGTGGCGGGTCCCGCCCTGCTCCCCTACCTGCGGGAGCGTGACCGGGTGGTGCGGGAGCTGGCCGACCGCTTCAAGGCCCAGCCCGGCGAGATCCTCGAGCGTGTGGCCCTCCAGGGCGAGGAGCTGCGGGCCACCCTCAAGGAGCTGGCGGCGGCGCGGGGGGCCCTGGCGGCGGCCAAGGCCGGTGCTCTGGCGGAGCGGGCCGAGGCGATCGGGCCCCATCGGCTGCTGGTGGAGCGCCTCGATGGCGTGGATGGCGCCGGCCTCCAGGAGGCCGCCCAGCGCCTGCAGCAGCAGCTCGGGGAGGGGGCGGCGGTGGTGCTCGGCGGCCTGCCGGACCCGGCGGATCTTGGCAAGGTGATCCTGGTGGCGGCCTTCGGCCCCGCGGTGGTGGCCGCCGGCGTCAAGGCGGGGCCCTTCATCGGCGGCATCGCCCGGCTCTGCGGCGGTGGCGGCGGCGGCCGGCCCCAGCTGGCCCAGGCGGGGGGACGGGACGGCGCCGCCCTCGATGGGGCTCTGGCTGAGGCCCGCCGGCAGCTGGCGGCCCAGCTGGGCAGCGCCTGAGGTTCAGAAGCGGTAGTTGACCCGGGTGTAGAGGCCCTGGCCCAGCAGCCAGTCGTTCCAGGGGCCCAGGTTGTCGGTGGTGGAGAAAGGCTGGGCCCAGCCCAGCTCCACCGACCAGTGGTTGCTGGCCAGCCAGCGCAGCAGCAGCCCGCCGGAGCCCACCGTGTCGCCGAAGGAGCCACCGCTGAAGCTGGTGCGGACGCCGCCGGCCCCGATGAAGGGGACCAGCTGGAGGGCGCTGGTCCTGCTGTCCCAGAAGGTCCAGACCGCCTCGGTGCTGGCCAGCCAGCCGCTGTCGCCGCTGATCAGCTGGCCGGGCAGCCCGCGCAGGCCCACATCGGAGCCGAGGGTGAACTGCATCGAGGAGGTCAGCGGGGCGAAGGCCAGCTGGGCGGCGGTCCGCAGGTTGACCTGCCAGCGGGGCGAGACCGTCCAGGAGGCGGAGAGGAAGCCGCCGATGGCGGTGGCCCGGCCCGCCGCGATCCCGGCCTCGGCCAGTTCCTGGCGCTGGACGGCAGGGGTCGCCGCGGCGATGCCCTGCAGCAGGTAGGCGCTGCCGCTCCAGCTGCTGTGGCGGCCGGCGCCGCTGCCGTTGACCCCGACCCGCAGGTAGCCGCCGGCGGGGGCGCGGATGCTGGCGGGCACGGAGGCTGGCAGGGCGCTGCCCTGCTCGTAGATGTTGCTGCGGCTGTTGCTGTAGCCGGCGAAGACGCTCCAGCGCTGGCTGAGGGATTCGCGGAACACCCACTCGAGCTGGGCCAGGGCCTGGTACTGGCTGGTGGAGAACCCGTCGGCCGGGGCGGGCAGTTCCACCAGGTTGCGGCGACTGAAGCCGATGCCGCCGGTGAGGCTGACGCTGTCGCCCAGGGGGTAGGTGTAGCTGAGGGAGGCGATGGCGGCGCCCAGTTCGGGGGTGTCGGTGGCATTGAGCTCGCTGTAGATCAGCAGGGTGTCCCCGCGCCGCAGCAGGCTTGGCTTCAGCAGCGTGGTCACGGCGCGGAACTCCCCCGAGCCGCTGTTGCCGTCATTGCGCAGGGCCAGATCCCCCTGCCAGGGCTCCCTGGACGGCTCCACGGCGACGCGGAACACCCCTTCGGAGGGATCGCTGCCCAGCCGCGCCAGGGTGCCCCGCACACTGCCGATGCCCGGCTGGCTCTTGAGCAGTTGCAGCTGCAGCTCCACCGTGGACAGCCGCAGGATCTGGCCCCGCAGGGGCCGCAGCAGCCGGCCGACGCGGCGGTTCAGCCAGGGATCGCTGCCCGTGACCTGGATGCCGACCACACGGCCTTCCACCACATCGAGATAGCCCGGCGCCGGGTCGCTCACCACATAGACCCGGCTGCTGACGTACCCGTCGAAGACGAGCCGGGTGCTGAGGGCCACGGCGCAGGCCTTGAGCCGCTCAGCGGCGGCGGCGATCCTGCTGCACTCGGCCAGGATCGTGCGCACCTGCTCGGGGCTGTAGAGCGTCAGCCCGCGGATCCCCGGCAGGGGGGCCTGCGCCTGGGGGCTGGGGAGCTGGGGGGCTGGTTCCGGGGCGGCGGAACCGGCCGGCGGCGCTCCGCCGCCGGCCGGCTGGGGGGCGGGAGTCTCCAGGGGGCGGACGTCGATCGGAGGGGCCGGCTGGAGTTCGGCGGGAGCGGGCCGATCCAGCGGTTGGGGCGGGCCAGGAAGGCGGATCGGGCCATCCTGCAGGGGCGGGGCCACCAGCTGGGCGAGAAGGAGGAGCATGCAGGGTGGGCCGAGTTCCCGCTCAGAAAGACAGGCTGGTAGCTTGCTGATGGATCGATGAGATCAGGCTGAGTACCACCTGGCGCAACACCTGACACGCTCTGAGGCGTGAGTGATGACCCCGCAAGTGACCCTGCAAGTGGTTCAGCCATCGGCGCCTAGGGAACTTACCCGCCACATCGGCGAGCGGGCCGAATCTTGAGTAGCAACGACTACCTTTTCGCCAGTGAGTTGGGCAGGATCGGCTCCTTTTGTCCGGCATGGCTGACACAGCGGCGGCGCAGCCTCTCTCCGGTGGGTCTCACGGTTGTGCTGGGCCTGCTGGGCTCCCCGGCTGCCGCCGGTGAGATCACCGCCACCGGCGGGATCCTTGGACTCGGCAGTGTGGTCAATGGCCAGATCGGCGGCAGCTGCTTCAGCGGTGCCTGTGCGATCCGGGGGGGCACCTCCGCCGGGGCCAACCTCTTTCACCGCTTCTCCGCCTTCGATACCCGCGGCGCGATCACCGGCGTCACGTTGGACGTGGGTGGGCATCGCAACGTGATGGTGGGGGTCACCCACCCCCTGGGCAGCTTCATCGACAAGGCCGTCACCCTGAGCGAACGGGCCAACCTGGTCTGGCTCTCACCGGGGGGGCTCCGGCTCAGCGGCGCCGGCACGTTCAGCAATGTCCAGCAGCTCAACCTGACCACCGCCACCAGCCTGCAGGTGGGCGAGGGGCGCTTCGACGTGCTCGGCACCACGGCCGCCGGGGCCGCTTCCCTGGCGGGCCTCCCGGCCCTGGGTGCGGCCGGCTTGAGCACCGATCCGGCCACCCTGGCGCAGCTGGGCCTCTCCGCCCAGGGGGATCTGGCCATCGACGGCGGCCTGCTCACCGTCGATGGGGGCCTGCTGCTGGATGCCCAGGGCGGCCATGTGCTGTTGGGGGGAGCCCGGCTGCAGGCGCCCGGGGGGACCGTGGCCCTGCAGGGGCAGACGGTGTCGCTCCAGGACAGCACGGTGGAGGTGTCCGGTCCGGCTGGCGGCAGCATCCGGCTCTCCGGGGAACGGGTCTCCATGGCCGGCTCCAGCCTGCGGGCGGATGCCAGCGGCGCGGGTCGGGGCGGGACCATCGAGATCCTGGGCAGGGAACGGGCCGAGGTCCATGGGGTCATCAGCGCCCGGGGCGGCCCCCAGGGGGGCGATGGCGGCTTCGTCGAAACCTCGGCCAGCCGCCTGGCGCTCTCCACCGCCCCGGATCTGTCGGCAGCGTCGGGGCGGGGCGGCACCTGGCTGATCGATCCCCGCGACATCGCCATCGTTCCCAGCGGATCCGGCGGCGGCTCTCCCCCCGGCGGTTCCGCTGGGGGAGTGCCGGGCTCCGCGTCGCTCATCGATGTGGGACTGATCAACACCGCCCTTAACGGTGGCCAGACGGTGATCGTGGACACGACCGATCCCGCCGGGACCCAGTCGGGCACCATCTCCCTGCTGGCCCCCGTCCAGAAGACGGCGGGGCCGAACGCCACCCTGGAGCTGCGGGCCGACGGCGACATCTTGATCAACGTTCCGGGCGCGGATCCCACGGCCTTCGCGAACACCTCCGCGCTGGGCCAACTGGATGTCAATCTCTGGTATCAGAAAGGAGCCGATCCTTCCCTCCCCGCGGGAGCGATCAGCTGGCAGAAGGGCGCGGTGGACATCAACACCGGAACCCTGCGCACCTTCCAGGGGGCGTCGCGGATCGATGGCAACATCGAGCTGACGGGAGCCTTCGAGCCGTTCAAGCTCCTGTCGGGCACCGTTCGCACCGGTGAATTCACCTGGAGCCCCACCAGTTTCGGGGCCATTCAACTGTCGCAGTTAAATGATTCCAGGCCGGCCGTTCTGGATGTCTCCAGGCGTTACGTCCAGGGGCCCGGCCGCAATGTCACGGCCTTCGCGACGGCGCTGCTGCAGATCGGCCCTTCCGCCGTGAGCAGCGGCATCGACGGCGGCACGGTCACGGACCCGACGCCCGTCAAGACCACCCTGATCAATGTCGCCACGGGGGCGACACTCGCGCTCAACCAGGCCACGGTGAATGGCCCGACTCTGGCCGTGCAGAGCGGGGCCAGGCTGGAGCTGAGGAGGGACAACCGGCTGGCGGCCCTCGACAACGCCGGCTCCATCCTGATCGCCCCCGGCGCCAGCCTCGACCTGCAGAGCGCGGCCGTCGCGCCTGGCGGCTCGATCGTGCTGCAGGGCGGTTCGTCGCGCCTGCGCATCAATGGCGCCGTCTTCCGGAATGAAGGAATGATCCAGGGATCCGGTTTGATCGAGGTGGGCTCCGGTCTGGGGACGTTCACCAACGGAAGTTCCCTGCTGCCGGGGGCACCGGAGGCGTTGCTCGATCCGATCGGCTCGCTGCAGATTCTTGCCCGCAGCCTCACGCTGGAGCCCAACAGCCGGCTCCTGTTCGATCTCTCCACCCCCGACCAGCTCTCCGTCTTCGGCGACACCCGCCTCGGCGGGGAGCTGGAGGTGGTGTCGCCGCCGGTCGTGGGGGTCATCACCCCCTTCGAGCTGATCCGGGCCCGCGGCATCTCCGGCGCCTTCGACCCCGGCCAGATCACCCTGCCGACCGGCTTCACGCTGCAGGGCGTCGTCACGACCGGCGATCCCCAGCTGCCATTCAGCTTCGGCGGCGATCTGGCGGCGACACCGCCGCCGCCCCCGGCGCCGCCCGACCCGCCCGTCACCCCCATCCCACCCGTCAGCCCCACCCCGCCCGTCACGCCGACTCCTCCCCTGACCGCCACGGTCCCGGTGGCCTCCTCACCGTTCTCCCCGTCGAGCCCGTCGTTCGTCCTGCCCGATCTCGGCTACCGCATCTTTCCGTCGACCCAGACGACACCCTTCGGCTCCACCCTCACCAGCAACCGGCGCGGGGTGGGCTCCGATGCCCTGGCGGTGAACCTTTCGGAGGCCGATTTCAGCCTCACCGGCGGCTCGATGCCGGCGCCCGGCCCCCTGAGTGTCACCACCACCACCCTCTCCCCGGCCCTGGTGGCCGCGGCGATCACCGACGGCGATCAGCAGCGCAGCGAGGACGTGCGCCGGACCCTGGGGGATGTGGGAACGGCGGGGGAGTCCGGCGGAACCCTGCGCCTCGAGGAACTGCAGCAGCTGCTCAGCAAGGCGTCCCAGAAGGGCGACAGGGAGGACGAGCGCTTCAATCCGGCGGTGCTGATGGTGTCCTTCACCGAACAGAAGCCCCTGGCGGGCCAGGAACAGCAGCCCGTGGCGGGCCAGGAGCCCGGGGCCGCCGGCAGCACCGGGCCGAAGCCGGCCAATTCGTTCCTCGATCTGATCCTGCTCAGCCGCCGGGGGGAGCCCCTCGGCAAGCGTGTCGAGCTCTCCAGGGAGCGCTTCGGTGACCAGCTGCGGGCGCTGTACCGGCAGCTGGCCCGCCTCGAGCCCCTCCAGGTGGACAACCCGGACTCCCCGTCCAGGCAGATCCACCGGGCCGTCATCGAGCCCTTCGCTGCGGAACTGCGGGCCAAGGGGATCACCACGCTGGTGATCGTCGCCGACCGGGGCCTGCAGGGTCTCCCCTTCGCGGCCCTCCACGACGGCACCAGCTATTTCGGGGATCGCTACGGCTTCTCGATCACCCCGTCCCTCAACCTCACCTCCTTCGGCCCTCCGCGCCAGACCCGGGGGCGGGTGCTGGCGGCGGGCGCCTCGGAGTTCGAGGGTCTCAGCCCCCTGCCCCTGGTGCCCGAGGAACTGGCCGGCATCCCGGAGGGGGTGGGGGTCGACCGGTTCCTGAACAGGAGCTTTTCCCCGGAGGTGCTGCTGAGCCGTGCGGCCGACCCGCGCTATGAGCGCCTGCACGTGGCCACCCATGCCGAATTCCTGCCCGGTGGCCCCTCCCAGGCGCGCATCTACACCGGCACCGGCTCGGTGAGCCTGCAGGAGTTCGCCCGCCTGCGCCAGCAGCGCAGCGGCAGCCCGCTGGAGCTGTTCGTGCTCAGCGCCTGTCGCACGGCCCTTGGCGACAGCGACAGTGAGCTCGGATTCGCCGGCCTGGCCCTGCAGGCGGGATCCCGCAGTGCCATCGGCACGCTCTGGTATGTCGACGATGTCGCCACCTCCGCCTACTTCCTGCAGCTCTATCGCTTCCTCGACCAGGGAATGCAGAAAGCCGAAGCCCTGCGGGCCACCCGCCAGGCCATGGCCACTGGCAAGCTGCGGCTGGAAGGCGATAAGGTCATCGGATCCGATGGCGTTCCCCTTCTCACGGAGCTGAGCCCATCCCAGCGGCGTCGGATTGCGGCAGGCGTGACCCATCCCTACTTCTGGGCGGGGGTTCAGTTGATCGGCACTCCCTGGTGAGGCCTCCCCTGACGAGTGTCTGCGGTCATCCCGGTTCTTCACTCTGTGCCTGATCTGTCAGCTGTCTTCAACGTCTTTCTGATGCTGGCGATGGCCCATTTCGTCGGGGATTTCGGTCTCCAGAGCGATCGCATGGCCCGGGAGAAATGCCCCGGCTGCGGAGTGACCCTCGGCTGGGGTTGGTGGCTCACCTCCCACGCCGCCATCCATGGATCTCTGGTGGGAGCGATCACCCAGTCCCCCCTGTTAGGTGTGGCAGAATGGATAGTGCATCTGTTGATTGACTTCGGCAAATGCCGACGTCTCTGGAGCCTGTCGTTTGATCAGGCGCTGCACATCATCACCAAGCTCCTCTGGGCCTGGCTGGCGATCCGTCAGGCATCGCCGGGCTTCTGGTTGTCATGAGTTGCCGAGACTTGTCATGAACCCTTGCCGTCAGCCGTGGTCATGAGGACAGTGTTTCCGCACCAATCGATCATCAAGCGATGGGCCTCCGGCACGGCCCTGGCGGCTGGTTTCCTCACCCTGGCCCCGCTGGCGGCGCTGGAACCGCCGGCGGCGCAGGCCCAGAGCGATCTGCGCAAGAGCTTCCCGGGGCGCCGGGTCGGAGGAGGCACCCGCGGTGACTGCTCCAGCCGCCTGCTGGCCCACCTGGTGCCGGCCAGCAGCGTCTTCGCCCCCGGCAAGGAGCGCTACCTCGGCCTGCTCGAAGGCCCCAGCGCCTCCCCCAGCCCCCTGGAGATCACCTTCCGCCCCCTGAGCGGCCGCGGCACCGCCGATGCTGCGATGGCCTCGGGCCAGCGCCGGGTGCTGCCGGCTTCCGGCTCGGGCATCACCCTGATCACCCTGCCGGCAGTGAAGGTCCCGACGATCTGGGAGTCGAGCTACCTCTGCCCCGGGGCCGCGGCGACCCCTACCCCCGCCGACCCGCTGAACTTCGTGGCCGCCGACTCACCGCCGGCCCTCAGCCTGCTGGTGGCCGATGCCTCCAAGGAGGATGGGGCTGTCCAGGCGTCCCTGGTGATGCTGCAACGCTCGTGCGGCGCCAGCGTGACCCGGGAGGAGGTCGGCACCGCCTTCGGCCTGTCCGACCTGATCACGGCCCAGTGGCCCGAGCGGATTCCAGTGCGCTGTCCCGCCTGAGGCCACCCCGCAGTTCCCAGATGCGCAGCGGTTCGGTGCGCCCCTTGAGGTTGATCGCCCCCCAGTCGAGCCACTCCAGCGGCAGGCCCTTGGGCAGCAGTTCCTCCGTGCTGGACGAGACCAGCACGCGGCAGAGATTGGTCTGACGCTCCTTGTCGAGGCTCTCCAGCCGGGCGGCGCAGTTCACCGCATCGCCGATCACGGCGTACTCCAGCCGTTCGCTGCTGCCCATCGATCCCGCCAGGACCGGGCCGGAATGGACGCCGATGCGCAGCCCCATCGCCGGCAGCCCTTCCTGCTGGAGCTCCTCGTTGAGGCTGGCCACGGCCCGCTGGATGGCCAGGGCCGCATCGATGGCCGCTTTCGCATCCGCCTCTTCGCCGCTGCTCAGGGGGGCCCCGAAGACTGCCAGCAGGCCATCCCCGGTGAACTTGTTGACCATGCCCCCCCGGCGCGTGATGGCAGGGACGAACAGGGCCATGCCCCGGTTCAGCCAGGCGAGCAGCTCCCCGGGACTAAGCCGTTCCGAGACGCTCGTGAACTGGCAGGTGTCCAGCATCAGCACCGTGACCGGCAGCTGGCGCCCCTCGAAGCGGCCGTCGCTGAGCAGGCCATCGCGCTGGTTCCAGAGCTGGCGCGCCACGGCCGGGGAGGTGGTCTGGCCGAGCAGCCGCTCGATCTGCTGCCGCTGCTTCTGGCTGGAGGCGCCCCGGCGCACCCATCCCGCCCCGGCCATGGCGATCAGCCCCATCAGGGGCAGGCTCAGCCCGATCCAGACGTACTGGTACAGCAGCAGCACGGCGCCACCCACCATCACCACCGCCACCAGACCCACCACGATCACGCTGCGGCGCAGCAGCACGAAGGCCTCCCCCAGCACGATCCCCAGCACCACCGCCACCACCTCGGCGAGCCGCTCCACCCAGCCGGGCAGCGTCCGCAGCCGCCGCGGGTCGCCGGCCACGTAGCGTTCCATCAGACCGGCCAGCCGATGGGCGTGGATCTCCACCCCCGGCACCAGCAGCTGTCTCGCCCCGAGGGCGGAGCGGGTGTGGGGCACCGGGAACAGGTCCCGCAGGCTCGGCGCCGTGCTGCCGATCAGCACGATGTGGCCGCGGATCTGGTCGGCGGGGATCGGCCGGCGGCCGAGCACATCCTGGAGGTTCCAGAGGTGGAAGCTGCCGATCCGGTGGAAGGACAGCATCTGCTGGAAGCCTGCGGCATCGAGCTGGTCGTAGCCCCCCGAGGCCGGCTCCAGCCACGGGCCCGGTTCCCGACCCGCGTCCAGCCGCTGCCGCAGGCTGCGCTGGCCCCTGCCCAGCTCCAGGAGCCGCAGGGGCAGGGAGACGATGGCCTCGTCCTGCCCGGCCACATGCACCAGATCGCGGCGGATCACCCCGTCGGCATCGAGCACCAGATCGTTGAACCCCTGCCGATCAGGCGGCGTGCCCGGCACCGGGCCGATGGCCTCGGCCACGTTGATGATCGAGACGAGGCGGGGGTTGGTGCGGAAGCGCTGCCGCAGGCAGGCCTGGTCGGGGCCCACCCCCTGATCGCGGTAGATGTCGAGGCCGATCGCCACCGCCCCTCCGGCACTCAGCCGGTCGATCGCCTCGCACAGCACCCGGTCGTCGATGGGAAAGCCGTAGGTGGCGAGGTCCGATTCGTCGATGCCGATGATCGTGATCGGCTTGTCCGTGCCCGGCGGCGCCGGACGCAGGCTCGTGATCAGGTCGTAGAGCAGCAGGTTGAGGGTTTCATTGACGGGGCTGCGCTGCAGGGCCAGCAGCAGCAGTGCGGCGGCGGCGTAGGGGACGAGGGAGCGCAGGCCGTCGTCGATGTGGAGCGCCCGCAGCCGTGCCAGCCAGGACGTCGCCTTGGAGCCGGGCGGGGTTCCGTTGTCCATCAGCTGCCCTTGAAGGCGTAGAAGAGCCGCTTCATCGTGTCCAGCAGCGCGTTGGAGCGTTCCGAGTGCTGCTCGCGGTCGAGGTTCCGCAGCTCCGCCTGCCGGTCCTGGACCATGGCGGCGAAGCGCTCCAGCAGGTCCGGATTCTCGTCCAGCAGGCCCTTGATGCTGTCCCGGTCCACCTCCAGCAGCAGGCATTCCTCGGTGGCCCGCACCGTGGCGCTGCGGGGGGCGTCGAGGAACAGGGTCATCTCGCCGAACACCTCGCCCGGCCCCAGCTGGCGCACGGCCACGGTGTGGCCCGGCTCCAGTTCCTTGAGGATCTCCACGGCGCCCCGCAGCACATGGAACATGGAGCGTCCCTCGGCCCCCTCCTGCACCACCGCCTCGCCGGGGCCGTAGGCCACCAGGTGGCTGCCCTCCACCAGGGTCTCCAGCTGCTCGGCGCTCAGGTCGGTGAAGAGGCCCACGCTGGCCAGGGTCTGGCAGCACAGCTGGGGGGAGGGCCGGGCGGCCCGCTGGGGCCGGTCCCGGGAGCGGCGGGGTTGCAGCTCCCGCACCGGGAAGGGGATGCTCTGGCCGTCCCGGGCCAGGGCGTACCAGATCTGCTCGAGCAGGTCGCTGCGCAGGTCGCCGATGGCGCCGTCCCCCATCTCCCGCTGCCACACCTGCAGCTCGTAGGCGATGGCGCTGTCCTGAAACTCCTTGACGCGGATGCGGGGGGCGGGCTCCCGCAGCACCCGGGGATGCTGCAGCACCACCTTCTCCAGCAGGGCCCTGGCCTGGGCGGGCGGCAGGTCGTAGTCGAGGCCGACCGTGAAGCGGTTGCTGACGGCCCCGGAGCGGCCCAGGTTGCGCAGCACCCGCTCGGTGACGAGGCTGTTGGGGACGACCACCAGTTGGCCGTCCATGTTGCGGAGCATGGTGTCCCGCCAGTTCACCTGCACCACCACGCCGCGTACGCCCTCGTCCAGCTCCAGGAAGTCCCCCTCGGCGAACTCGTCCCCCAACTGCAGCTCCAGGCCCGCGAACAGGTCCTTGAGGGACTCCTGGGCGGCCAGGCCGATCACGGCGGTGAGCACGGCGGAGGTGGTCACCAGACCCACCAGATCCAGCCGCGCCGACTGGCGCACCAGCACCACCGTGGCCAGGGCACCGCTGCCGACGGTGAGCAACTGCAGCAGCAGCTGCGGCGGCGGGCGCCACAGCCCCAGGTGGGCGGGCACCTGCAGGACCGCCCACAGGGCCACCAGGATGGCGGCGTAGGTGAGCAGCAGGTCGTCGGTGAGCAGCAGCCACACCCGGTAGGCCGGCGGCAGCCCCTGCAGCGGCAGCGAACGCAGCAGGGCCCAGGCGCCGATGGCCAGCAGCGGCAGCCGCAGCGGCACCGCCGGAAGGGCCCGGTGGCGGCAGAGACGGGCCAGCACCAGCAGCCCGGCCGTGGCGGCCAGGGCGCCGATCCAGATCTGCAGCAGGGCCAAGGCGCACGCTTCGATCGCCCCATCCTGCCGCCGATCCTGGCGTTCGGCCCCGTGGGCGAGCAGGCTGGCCCCAGCCGTTGCTCTGCCATGCGCCCGATCGTCCTGCGTCCCCTCGCTGCCCTGCTGGGCCTGACGGCATTCGGTGCCTGGCCGGGCGCTGCGGTCGCCCAGGTGCAGCTGCGCTGCGACGGCACCCTGCTGGAGGCCAGGGGCAGCGCCGAACAGGAACGGCCCACCCGCCGGCTGTCCTTCTCCCTGGCGCTGGAGGCGGAGGCACCCACGGCCGACGCCGCCCTCCAGGGCCTGCAGGAGCGGCTGGCGGCGGTGCGCCGGGCCCTGCAGCAGCTGCAGGTGGAGGAGCTGCGGGTCACCTCACCGACCACCTGGCAGCGCGAGGCCGATCGCCGCCGGCCGGCGGCGGTGACGGCCAGCCTGCAGGTGAGTGGCCGGCTGGCTCCGGAGCGGCTGCAGCCCCTGATCCGGGAGGTGGGGGCCCTGAGCGGGGTGCGGCTGGCGCCGGTGGGCACCGAAGCCGATCGCGCCCAGGACGCGGCGGTGCGGCGCCAGCTGCTGCGGGCGGCCTACCAGGATGCCCTCACCCAGGCCCGCGACGTGGCCGCGGCGGTGGGCCTCAGCCGGCTGGCCCCCCTGGAGGTGCAGCTGGAGGGCAACGAGTTCCGGCCGGTGATGATGCGGGCGGCTGCGGCCGACGCCGCCCCACCCTTCGATCCGGCCGAACTGGCCCAGCCGAAGGACCGCCTGGGGCTGATGGTGCGGTTCTGCGCCCGCTGAGGCGATTCCGGCGGCGTCGATGCGTTTCCGGCCCTGTTGAGCAGAATGGGCCATCCGCACCGGAGCCCTGAGCCCATGCGCCGCCGCCACCTGCCGAGCCTCTCGATGGTGCCGATCCTGGTGCTCCTGGTCGGTCCCGCCCTCGGCCCCCTGCCCGTGCGGGCCTCCGAGAGCGCGGTGGTGCAGGAGATCCTTGATGGCAACGAGCTCTTCATCGACGACAAGACGGCCAAGGTGAAGCAGAAGGCCGTCGCCCCCCAG
Organism: Cyanobium gracile PCC 6307; assembly: GCF_000316515.1. Lineage (NCBI taxonomy): Bacteria > Bacillati > Cyanobacteriota > Cyanophyceae > Synechococcales > Prochlorococcaceae > Cyanobium > Cyanobium gracile. Next base: position 2,657,241 of record NC_019675.1, read on the forward strand.
AAGGTCAGCACCCAGAACAGCCGCGGCCAGATCCGCTTCGACAGCGGCGCTGCCGGCCGCCTCAACCGTTTTGCTTTGCTCAAGCTGGGCCAGGGCTGCTTCCTGATCGAAAAGGGCCAGATCCTGGTGTCGGGCAAGCAGAGCGGCTGCACCCGTTCCGCCCGCCTCAGCGTGCGGGGCACCAATTACCTCCTCGACGTCAACGAGTCGGGGGAGGCGGAGATCTCCGTGCTGGAGGGGTCGGTGGAGGTGGAGCCGCTGGCCGACGGGGAGCCCACCGGCCAACCGGCCACCACCGTGGAGGCGGGGCAGAAGCTGCGGCTCTCGCCCGCCGGGGTGGTCCTGGCGATCCTGGGGCTGAGCGTCAGCGACTACAACAGCATCCTGGGCGGCCCCCTGTTCCAGGGGTTCCGGGTGCCGCTGCCGGCCTACGGCTCCCTGGAGAGCTACATCCGCTCCCGGGTGCCGGGGGTGAACCTGCCGGTGCCGATCAGTCCGCCGTCGCTGCCCTTCGGTCTGCCGCGCTTCTTCTGATCCGGTGATGCGACCCCTCCCGATGCTGCTGGCGGCGTTGGCCTCGGGCCTGACCTGGCCCGCCGCGACGGCAGCCAGCCCGGCGGGATCGGCGCTCGTGCAGGAGATCCTCGATGGCCCGGAGCTGTTCATCGAGCGCCGCCAGGCCCATGTGCAGGATCGGGCGTTCCGCCCTGAGCTGGTCCGCACCCAGAACAGCCGCGGCCAGCTGGGCTTCGCCAGCGGGGCCGCCGGCCGCCTCAACCGCTTCACCCAGCTGCGCCTCGGCAGCACCTGCTTCCTGCTCAGCAGCGGCCAGATCCTGGTGTCCGGCCAGCAGAACGGTTGCACCCGCTCCTCGCGGCTGAGCACCCGGGGGACCAATTACCTGATCACCCTGCTGGATGGCGGCGAGCAGGAGGTGGCGGTGCTGGAGGGGTCGGTGGAGCTTCAGCCCCTCGCCGATGGACGGCCCCTGCCTGGGGCACCGCTCCTGGTGGCCGGAGGGAACCGGGTGCGGCTCTCCAGCCAGGGGGCCCTGCTCTTCCAGCGACCCCTCACGGCGGACGACTACGCCGCCATCCTCCGGGGGCCCCTGTTCCAGGGGTTCACGGCCCCCCTGCCCGGCATGAAGGCGCTGGAGGCCTTCGTGCAGCGCCGCTTCCCCGGGGTGAGCGCCGCCCCGCCCAGGCCGTCGCTCAGCCGTGATCCCCTGGTGGAGACCATCAACCGCTACCGGGCCCAGGCCGGCCGCCCCTCCCTGCAACCCCTGCCGGCGGACCTGGCGGCCCGCAACGCCGCCTATCTGGCCCCGGTGCTGGAGGGGTTGCTGGCCAGCCGCGACTGCGACCACGACCGTTCCCGCTGGGGGGCGTTCCAGAACCGCATGGCCGCCTCCGGCCCGCTGATGCCCACCAGTGAGGTGATCGCCTGCCCGATGCCGGCCGGCGCCTGGAACCCGGAGCGGATCGTCTCGCGCTGGATGGGCTCAGCCCTGCACACCCAGATCCTGATCAACCGACCGAAGGCCTGGGCCATCGACTGCGTGCGCCTGGAGCGCTCCGGCCGGGCCGCCGCGATCTGCACGCTCTGGAGCCCGCTGCCACGATGATGCCGCGACGCCGCACCTTCCGCGTCCTGGTGGTGGCCGTGCTGGCCTGGGTGGGGGTCAGCGCCGGCTGGCCGGGACCCCGGATGCGGGTGTGGGAGCGGGGCGTGGAGCAGCAGTTGCTGCTGCTGCGGGGACCGCGCCAACCGCCGCCGCAGGTGGTGCTGGTCACCGTCGATGACGCCACCCTGCAGCAGGGGGACTGGTTCGAGGAGGAGGGCCGGATCCCGGAATGGGCGAAGGGTGTCGGCAGCCTGCCCTGGCCCCGGGCCACCTACGGGATGGTGGCGGAGAAGCTGCTGCAGGCCGGTGCCAGGGCCGTGGCCATGAATGTGGTCTTCGAGGGGCCCAGCGGCAAGGGGCCCGCCGATGACGATGCCCTGGAGCTGCGGCTGCGGCGCTACCCCGGCCGGGTCGCCCTGGCGGCCGAGATGCTCGAATCCAACGACTCCCAGGGAGCCGGAGCCCTCACGTTCGTGCGGCCGGAGCGCTTTCTGGAGGCCATCGGCGGCACCGGGGCCCTGGGGCTCACCAACATCCTCGCCGGCATCTCCAGTGAGCCCAGCCGCCACCCGGAGGCCTATGCCAGCGGCGTGCTCCCCGCCCGCGGCGCCGAGGGCCACAGCGCCCTCTCCTCCACCCTGCTGCGGCTGGGGGGCCAGCGCAGCCGCCAGGACGACCGGGCCAGCGCGCTTAACTTCTATGGCCCGGAGGGCAGCTTCCGGCGCCTGCCGGCCTGGGAGGTGCTCGACCCCGCGCGCTGGAAGACCCATCCCCTGCGCAAGGACGTGAAGGGGGCCCTGGTGCTGCTCGGCCCGGTGGTCGCCCAGGGGACCGATGGCTACCCCACCCCCTTCGGCACCCTGTCGGGACTGGAGGTGCTGGCCACCGCCACCGCCAACTCGCTGCAGGGGGACGGGCTGCAGCCCTGGCCCCGCAGTGCGCCGGGACGGGCCCTGCTGGCTCTGCTGCCGCTGCTGCTCGTGCTGGCGGCGGCCCGCCGCTGGAGCGACCTGCGCTGGCGGCTCGCCCTGGTGGTTCTGGTGCTGGTCCTCCAGGGGGGCCTTGTCGTCGTGGCGCTGCAGCAGGCCCACCGCTGGCTGCCGCTGCTGGCGCCCTCCTCGGGCCTGGTCCTGCTGGGCCTGCTCTACGGCGGAGACGCCTACCTGCGGGAGGGGCAGGAGCGGCGGCGGCTGCGCCGCACCTTCGAGCGCTACGTGGCGCCCGGGGTGGTGGCGGAGATCCTCTCCGACCCGGAATCGGCCCAGGGCATCCTGCGGGGCCGCCTGCTGGAGGTGACCGTGCTGATGACCGACATCAAGGGCTTCACGGTGCTCACCAAGCAACGCAGTGGCGAAGGCCAGAGCGAGCTGCACGTGCGCCAGCTCAACGAGTACCTCGGCGCCATGGTGGAGGTGGTGATGGCCCATGGCGGCACCGTCGACAAGTTCATCGGCGATGCGGTGATGGCGGTCTTCGGCTCACCGGTGAGCCGGGGGGTGGCCCAGGAGGCCAGCCAGGCGGTGCGCTGCGCCCTGGCCATGCGGGCGGCCCTGGCGGGCCTCAACGAGGACTGGGCGCGTCGGGGCATCGCCACCCTCGACAACGGCATCGGCCTGGCCAGCGGCCAGGTGATGGTGGGCCAGATCGGCAGCCCCAAACGGATGGAGTTCACCGTCATCGGCGACACGGTGAACCTGTCGGCCCGGCTCGAATCGGCCACCCGCCAGGTGGATGCGGCGGTGGTGTGTGACGCCCAGACCGCCAGCCTGATCGCGGCCGACCCCGGCCTCTCGAGCCGCTCCCTGGGCCCCCAGGCGGTGAAGAGCCTCGGGGAGGTGGAGATCTTCACCGTGGCGCTCGCGGATCAGGCCTCCAGGGAAGGTCAGGCTTCGAGGTAAGTCGTCTGCTCCAGGCTGGCCCGCAGGTGGGCCATGAGGCGGCGGGCGTCGCTGATGGCCAGGTCGCCCCGGCCGATCGCCTGCTCGCTGGCCAGCCGCAGCCGCTCCAGCAGCAGGTCGGGATCGTGCTCCATCGCCTCGAGCACCTCGGCGTTGGTGTTGCCCCGCACCACGTGGTCGACCCGATAGCCGCCGCCGGCCGCCAGCCGGATGTGCACCGCGTTGGTGCTGCCGAACAGGTTGTGGAGGTTGCCCATCACCTCCTGGTAGGCCCCGCCGAGGAACAGCCCGATCCAGTAGGGCTCACCGGGCCGCAGGCCGTGCAGTTCCAGCAGCGGCTTGACCTGGCCCCGGTCGATGAAGCGGGCGATCTTGCCGTCGGAATCGCAGGTGAGGTCGGCGAAGCTGCCCAGCCGGGTGGGGCGCTCGTCGAGCCGGTGGATCGGCAGCACCGGGAACAACTGGTCGATCGCCCAGGTGTCCGGCGCCGAGCGGAAAACCGAGAGGTTGGCGTAGTACGTGCCGGCCAGCGCCGCCGGCAGGGCCTGCAGCTCCTGGGGGATCACGGTGCCGGTGGGCAGGCCTTCGAGCTGGCGGGCGATCGCCTGGCAGCTCGCCCAGGTGAGGCGCTCGGCCGTGGCCCTCTCCGGCAGGCTCAGGTAGCCCAGCCGGAAGGCGGTGAGGGCGTCCTCCTTGAACTTGAGGGCATCGTTCCAGGCCTCCTGCAGCCGTTCCACCACCGCCCGATCGCCGGCGTCGTCGCCTTCGAGGCCCCCCTCAGCGGCGATGGCCGTGATCAGGGCGTGGGTGTCGCGCAGGTTGCGCAGGATCAGGGCCTCGTCGTCGGCCGCCGGAGGCACCGATTCGCTGTGGCCGCCGGCCCCGAGCACGTCGAAGACGAGCACGCTGAAGTGGCTGGCCAGCGCCCGGCCGCTCTCGCTCACCAGCGTCGGGGGGCGGATGCCGTGGGGTTCGCAGCACTCCCGCACGGTGGCGACGACGTCGTTGGCGTAGTTCTGCAGCGAGTAGTTGGTGGAGGCGGCAGTGGCGGTCCGGCTGCCGTCGTAGTCGATGCCCAGGCCGCCGCCCACATCGAGGAAGCCCATCGGGGCCCCCAGCCGGGTGAGCTCGGCATAGATCTGGCCCGCCTCCTGCAGGGCGTCCTTGAGGACGGCGATGTCGTTGATCTGGCTGCCGATGTGGAAGTGCAGCAGCCGCAGGTCGTCGAGCAGGCCCGCCTCCCGCAGGCGCTCCACGGTGGTGAGCACGTCGGGGATCGAGAGGCCGAACTTGGCCCGTTCCCCCACCGAGCTGCCCCAGCGGCCGGTGCTGCGGGCCGAGAGCTTGGCGCGGATGCCGATGAACGGGGCCCCGCCCAGGGCGCTGCTGGCGGCGATGATCCGCTCCAGCTCATCGGCCTGCTCGATCACCACCACCGGCTGGCGGCCCAGGCGCCGGGCCAGGATCGCCGTCTCGATGTAGCGCCGGTCCTTGTAGCCGTTGCAGATCAGCAGGGCGTCGGGATCGTCGAGCAGGGAGAGGGCGATCAGCAGCTCGGCCTTGCTGCCCGCCTCCAGCCCGAAGTGCCAGCGGCGGCCGCTCTCCACCAGCTGCTCCACCACGTGGCGCTGCTGGTTGCACTTGACCGGGAACACCCCCTGGTAGCGGCCCTCGTAGCCGTACTGGGCGATGGCCCGCTCGAAGGCGCCGTGGAGCCGCTCGAGCCGGTCCTCGAGGATGTCGTCGAAGCGGATCAGCAGCGGCAGGGACAGGTCGCGCCCCTGCAGCTCCCGCACCAGCTCCACCAGATCGAGGGAGCCGCCGCGGTCGCCGCGGGGCTGCACGATCACCTGGCCCCGGGCGCCCACCCCGAAGTAGGGATCTCCCCAGCGGTCGAGCCCGTAGAGGGCCGCCCCGTCGGCGGCGCTCCAGGCGTCGGATCGCCCGGCAGGTGCGGCGGGCGCGCCCGGCGGGCTGGACGGGTCGGCGAGCACCATGGCGCCTGGGAGGAGGGAAGCCGGTCGGAGCGAATCTAGGCGTGGCCTTGTGGCGGCCGCCCTGGCCTGGGCCTTGCGGCACCTTCGGGTCACCGGCGGCTGCCGATCCATGGACCTGTACAGGCTGTACAGATCCCGAGTCGCGCCGCCGCAGGACACGCAACCCCGGCACGGCCGACCGGGCGCCCGGTCGGCCGTGCCGGGGTTGCTTGCCAAGCGGCAGGCCCAGCGCGGACGATGGCCCGAACACCTCTCCTTTCCCCATGGCCACCGAACGCACCTTCCTCGCCATCAAGCCCGATGGGGTGCAGCGGGGCCTGGTGGGCGAGATCCTCGGCCGCTTCGAAACCAAGGGCTTCAAGCTGGTGGGCCTCAAGCAGTTGGTGCCCAGCCGGGAGCTGGCCGAGAGCCATTACGGCGTGCACCGGGAGCGCCCCTTCTTCGCCGGCCTGGTGGAGTTCATCACCAGCGGTCCGGTGGTGGCCATGGTGTGGGAAGGGGACGGCGTGATCGCCGCCGCCCGCAAGCTGATCGGCGCCACCAAGCCCCTGGAGGCCGAGCCCGGCACCATCCGCGGCGACCTGGCGGTGAACATCGGCCGCAACGTCATCCACGGCTCCGATGCACCGGAAACCGCCGAGTTCGAGATCGGCCTCTGGTTCCAGCCCTCCGAACTGTGCGACTGGACCCCGGCCGACCAGGTGTGGCGGGTCGAACCCTGAGCGGCCATCCTGGGGACCGTCGGGTCCCCGGGCCATGGTGCTGCGCAGGAGCCTCCGGCCTCCCAGGCCGCTGAAGCAGGCGGCCGCCGCCGTGCTGGTCGCCGGCCTGGTGGTTGGTCTGCCCGCCGCCGGCCCCCTTGCCGGCGCCACGGCGGCCCCCCGGGTGCCCCGGGTGGTGGATGTTCCCTCCCGGCCGGCCTATGTGATGCCGCCGGCGGCGCCGGAGCGGCCGGCCCTGGTGGGCCAGGTGCTGCAGCCGTCCACCGTGCTGCGCACCGAGAATCCCGGCCGGCTGCAGATCCTGCTGGCCGATGGCCGCAGCTTCCGGCTCGGGGGCAACGCCCTGCTGCGGATCGAGCCGACCCTGCTTGATCTGGTGCGCGGCCGGATCATCGCCTGGATCGCTCCAGGGGCGAAGCGTCCCACCCCCCTGCGGATCAAGACCCGGGTGGGGACGGCCTCCATCCAGGGCACCACGGTCTTCATCGAGGACACCGCCGATTCCGTGCTGTTCCTGAGCTGGGAGGGGGAGGTGGAGGTGCGCGCCGATGACGGCAGCGTCTACCGGCTGAGCAGCGGCCAGCGCCTGGAGGCCACCCCCGAAGGCTGGAAGGGCCCGCGCCGGATCGACGCCACCGAGGCGCGGCTGCGACGGCGCAACAGCGAGCTGCTGAACGGCTTCGGGGCGCCGATGGAGACCCTGCCGGTGCTCGAGCGCGAACTCGGACTCACCCCCTGATGCCCCCCTGGCCCGGGTTGGGGCGCCGGCTCTGGTGGCTGGCCCTGGCCGCCCCCCTGCTGGCGGGCCTCGACCGGGCGCCCCTCACCCCCCTGGGCCAGGGTCCGCGGCTGCTCGACGACCAGCTCGGCCAGACCTTCTTCCAGCTGCGGGGGGCCCGCCCCGCCCCGGCCGACCCGGTGATCCTGGCCATCGACGCCGACTCCCTGGAGCTGGGGGACCTGCTGGCCCCCGGGGAACGCCAGGCGTCGTCCCTGTGGCGCCAGATGGGGCCCTGGCCCTGGCCCCGGGCCCTGCAGGCCCGGCTGGCGGCCCATGTGCTGGAGCAGGGGGCGGCCCGGGTGCTGTTCAACATCGAGTACAGCCAGCCCAGCCGCTTCGGCCCCGCCGACGACCGGGCCTTCGCCACCACCCTGGCCCCCTGGCGCCAGCGCGTGCACCTGGCGGCGGTGTACGGCGTACAGGAGGAGGGGGGGCTGGTGCAGAGCCGGCTGCGGCTGCCCATCCACGCCATGGGTGCCCCCGGCCTCACCACCCTGCTCCAGTCGCCGCGGGGGGTGGTGGAGGCGGTGCCGGGGCAGGACTGGATCGAGGCGCGGCTGGGCGATTTCCCGCCGCCCCTGCCCCGGCCGATGGCCTTCCTGGTGCGCCCGGCGCCGCCGCCGCCGGCGCCGATGGGGCTCGACTTTCCCGGTCCCGCCGGCACCATGCCCCGCGTGCCGGCCTGGAAGCTGCTGGAGGCACCGCCGTCCACCTGGCGGGGGCGCACGGTGCTGATCGGCGTCACGGCCCCGGGCCTGGGGGATCTGCAGGAGACGCCCTTCGGCCCTATGGCCGGCACCGAGATCCAGGCGGTGGCCGTCGCCAACGTGCTCCAGGGCCGGGGGCTGGGGCGGCTGCCCCTGGCGGGGGACGGGCTGCTGCTGCTGGGCTGGGGCGCCCTGGCGGGGCTGCTGCTGCGGCGTCCCGCCAGTGCCGGCGGCACCCTGCAGCTGGCGCTGGCCCTGGCCGGCGGGGTCCTGCTCGCCGGCTGGGCGGTGTGGGCCCTGGCCCTCCTGCGCCTGCCCCTGGCCGCCCTGCTGCTGGCCCCCGTGGCCGGGGGCGGGGTGCGGGCCGTGGGCCAGGGGCTGGCGGAGAGCCGGGAGCGGGCCTACCTGCACCAGGTGCTGAGCCGGCGCGTCTCCCCCACCCTGCTGCGCGACATCCTGCGCAGCCCCGGGCCGCTGTGGAACCAGGCGGTGGGCAGCCGGGCCCGCTGCGCTGTGTTGTTCAGCGACCTGGTGGGGTTCACGCCCCTGAGTGCGGTGCTGGAGCCCGCCGAGCTGTTCGCCCTGCTCAACCGCTACTTCGAGGCCATGGCCGCGGCGGTGCTGGAGCAGGAGGGCCTGCTCGACAAGTTCATCGGTGATGCGGTGATGGCGGAGTTCGGGGTGCCCCGCAGCCGGGGGGATGCCGAGGAGGCCCGGGCCGCGGTGCGGGCCGCCCTGGCCATGCAGGAGCGGCTGGAGGCGCTCAACGTCGAGCTGGCCGCGGCGGGTACCCCGCCGCTGCGGCATGGGATCGGGCTCCATTTCGGCGAGGTGATCGCCGGCAACCTGGGCTCCTCCCAGCGCCTGGAGTTCACCGTCGTGGGGGCCAGCGTCAACGTGGCCAGCCGCCTGGAGGGGCTGACGCGCCTGTTCCCCGAGCACCCGATCCTGATCAGCGGCGACCTGCTGGCGCTGCTGCCGGAGGAGCTGGAGGTGCTGCCGCTGGGGAGCCACCGGATCAAGGGCTGGCCCGTGCCCCTGGAGGTGTATGCCCTCAAGGGGCTGCGGCCGGTGGGGGCCGGTCCGGGCTAGGCCGCCGCCGGGAACGGCCGGTCCCAGCGGAAGGGCGCCAGCAGGGCGTCGCCCGCCGCGTCGGCCCCGGAGCCGTGGGCGGCCGCGGTGATCGCCGCCGCGATCCGCTCTGCGGTGATGGCCGCCAGCAGCACGCCGTTGCGGTGGTGGCCCGTGGCCAGCCAGAGCCCCTCGATCGGTCCGGGGCCCAGCAGCGGCGCATCGTCGGGGGTGCCGGGGCGGAAGCCCCACCAGCGCTCCATCGGCGGCCACAGGGCCGCCTCCGGCAGCAGGGCGGCGATGCCGGCCTGCAGCTGCTTCTGGCCCTCGGGGGTGAGGCCGTCGTCGAAGCCGGCCTGCGGTTCGCTGGTGGCGCCCACCACCAGGAGGCCGTCCTCCCGCGGCACCAGGTAGGTGCCGGGCCCGAACAGGACCCGCTCCAGGCTGGCTCTGGGGCCCTGCAGTGACAGCATCTGCCCCTTCACCGGGTGCACCGGCAGCGACGGCAGCAGCCGGCCACTCCAGGCGCCGCAGGCGAGCACGGCCGTGCTGGCGGCGATGGCGTGCTCGCCCCCCTCGGCCCGGCGCAGCCGCACCCCCCGTAGGCGTCCGCCGTCGCCGGTGAGCAGCTCCAGCACCTCGGTGCCCTCCTCGAAGCGCACCCCCAGGGCCACGCAGGCCCGCTCCAGGGCGCGCATCAGGCGGCGGCGGTTGTCGATCTGCCCGTCCTGGGCGAACAGCAGACCCGCCCGCCAGGCGGGTCCGAGCCCCGGCACCTGCCGCTCCAGGCCCGCCCGGTCGAGGGGCTCGCCGAAGGGGGCCGTGGGGTAGGCATCACGCTCGGCGGCTGTGGTGAAGGGGACGACGATGCCGCAGGGCCGCAGGTCGCAGGGGAGGCCGCTGTCGGCCTCGATGCGGGCCACCCAGGCCGGCACCCGCTCCAGGCTGGCCTGGCCCAGGGCCAGCATCGGCCCGCTGAGCCCCTCGGCGTGGGGGGCCAGCATGCCGGCGGCCACGAAGCCGGCCGCCTCGCTGCGGCGGCGGCTGAGCACGGTGGCGGGGCGGCCGAGGCGGGCCAGCTGGTGGGCGATGGCCAGGCCCATCAGGCCGCCACCGAGGATCAGCACGGATTCGGCGTCGGGAGGGGGGCCAGCCAGGGCGCTCATCTCCAGCTCGGAAGGCCCCCATTCAAGCGGCCGCCTGCCGCTGCCTAGGATCGCCCCCAGTGCCTCCGGCCGAGCGCGGGGGGCCGACAGCGCCGGCAGGACTCGCGACCATGGCTGAAGGGAACAGGGCAGAAGGCAACGGGACCGGGGCCTGGGAGGCCGTGATCGGCCTGGAGACCCACGTGCAGCTGGGCACCGCCAGCAAGATCTTCACCGCCGCCTCCACCAGCTTCGGCGACGACCCCAACACCCACATCGACCCAGTGGTGTGCGGTCTGCCGGGCACCCTGCCGGTGCTGAATCAGAAGGTGCTCGAGTACGCGGTCAAGGCGTCGCTGGCCCTGAATCTGCAGGTGGCCGAGCACAGCAAGTTCGACCGCAAGCAGTACTTCTATCCCGACCTGCCCAAGAACTACCAGATCTCCCAGTACGACCAGCCGATCGCCGAGAACGGCTGGATCGAGGTGGAGGTGGCCGAGAAGGGCAAGGAGACGTATCTGAAAAAGGTGGGCATCGAGCGGCTGCACATGGAGGAGGACGCCGGCAAGCTCGTCCACGCCGGCAGCGACCGCCTGGCGGGCTCCACCCACTCCCTGGTGGATTACAACCGGGCCGGCGTCGCCCTGGCCGAGATCGTCTCCAAGCCGGACCTGCGCACGGGCCGGGAAGCCGCCGAGTACGCCTCGGAGATCCGCCGCATCATGCGGTATCTGGGCGTCAGCGACGGCAACATGCAGGAGGGGTCCCTGCGCTGTGACGTCAACATCTCCGTGCGCCGCGGCCCGGACGCCCCCTTCGGCGTGAAGGTGGAGATCAAGAACATGAACTCCTTCTCGGCGATCCAGAAGGCCATCGATTTCGAGATCGCCCGCCAGATCAAGGCCTACGAAGCCGGTGAGCCGGTGGTGCAGGAGACGCGCCTCTGGGACGAGACCAAGCAGCTCACCAGGAGCATGCGCAGCAAGGAGGGGGCCTCCGACTACCGCTACTTCCCGGACCCGGATCTGGGGCCGATCGAGGTGAGCCCCGAGCAGCGGGAAAGCTGGCGCGCCGAGCTGCCGGAACTGCCGGCGGCCAAGCGCCACCGCTATGCCGAGAGCCTGGGGCTCTCCATCTACGACGCCCGGGTGCTCACCGATGAGCGGCCCATGGCCGAGTACTTCGAGGCGGCCGTCGCCGCCGGGGGCGACCCCAAGGCGGTGGCCAACTGGGTCACCGGCGACATCGCTGCCCACGTGAACGCAAACCGGCTGTCGATCGCTGAGCTGCCGCTCAAGCCCGAGCAGCTGGCCGAGATGGTGCAGCTGATCGAGGGTGGCACCATCAGCGGCAAGATCGCCAAGGACCTGCTGCCCGAACTGCTCGAGAAGGGCGGCTCGGTGGCGGCGATCGTGGAGGCCCGCGGCCTGGGCATGATCAGCGACCCGGCGGCGATCACCGCCATCGTCGACGAGCTGCTGGCGGCCCACCCGGAGGAGGTGGCGGCCTTCCGCGGCGGCAAGACCAAGCTGCAGGGCTTCTTTGTCGGCCAGCTGATGAAGCGCACCGGCGGCCGCGCCGACCCCAAGCTGGCCAACCGGATCCTCAGCGAGCAGCTGAAGGGGTGAGCGCCCGCTCCACCTGCGCCGCCAGGGCGTCCGGCCCGCCGCGGTTGTCGAGCACCAGCATGGCCAGGGCCCGCTTGCGCGAAAGGGGCCACTGGGCCGCCAGCCGGGCGCGGGCGTCAGCTTCGCTGAGCTGATCGCGCCCCATCAGCCGCTGCAGCTGCTGGTCCTCGTCGCAGTCCACCAGCCAGGTCTCGCTGCACAGCCCCTCCAGCCCCGCCTCGAACAGCAGCGGGATCATCAGCACCACCGCCGGTGCCTGCTGCAGCCGCTCCAGTTCCGCGGCGAAGCGCTGGCGCACCAGCGGATGCACCAGCTGCTCCAGCCAGCGCAGCTGGGCGGCGTCGTGGAACACGATCCGCCCGAGGGCCGCCCGGTCCAGCGCCGGTTCGGGCGCACCCGCCAGCGCCACCCGCTCCCCGTAGCGCTCCAGCACCGCCCTGGCCCCGGCGCTGCCCGGCTCCAGCGCCTCGCGGGCATAGACATCCGCATCCAGCACCGGCAGACCGCGCTCGGCCAGCAGGCGCCCCACCGTGCTCTTGCCGCTGGCGATGCCGCCGGTGAGGCCGATGCGGCGCTGGGGGGGAGGGGCCATCGGGCCAGTCTGGGCCGGCCGGTGCCGGCGCCGGTGGCGGCGCACGATCCTCGCCGTTTCAGGATGGCGCCAGTGGCCGCTCCGCCTTGACCCACCCCTGGACCCCGATCCCCGGCGGCGTCACCGCCCCGCAGGGCTTCCTGGCCGCCGCCGTCACCGCCGGCCTCAAGGCCTCCGGCAAGCCGGATCTCAGCCTGTTGCTGGCCCCGCCCGGCGCCGTCTGCGCCGGCACCTTCACCACCTCGCTGGTGCGGGCCGCCTGCGTGGATCTGTGCGCCGAGCGCCTGGAGTCCGGCGGCGGCCACGCCCGGGCGGTGCTCACCAACTCGGGGCAGGCCAACGCCTGCACCGGTGAGCGCGGCCTGGCCGACAGCCTGCGGGCCACCGCCGAGCTGGCCGGACGGCTGGGCCTGGCGCCCGAAGCGGTGCTGATCTGCTCCACCGGCGTCATCGGCGTGCCGATCCCGATGCAGACGCTGCTGGCGGGGCTCGATCCCCTGGTGGCGGCCCTGGGCCCCGATGGCGGCGGCGCCGCCGCCCAGGCGATCCTCACCACCGACCTGGTGGCCAAGGAGATCGCCCTGGAGGCCCAGCTCGGCGGCCGCACGGTGCGGATCGGCGGCATGGCCAAGGGCTCGGGGATGATCCACCCCGATATGGCCACGATGCTGGGCTACCTCACCTGCGACGCCGGCGTGCCGGCCGATGTCTGGCAGGACATGGTGAAGCGGGCAGTGGATCGCTCCTTCAACGCCATCACGGTGGACGGCGACACCAGCACCAACGACACGTACCTGGCTTTTGCCGCCGGCGAGCCCCTGGGCCCGGAGAACTTCGCGGCACTGGAGGCCGGCCTGACGGCGGTGTCGCAGCACCTGGCCCGGGCGATCGCTCGCGACGGCGAGGGCGCCACCTGCCTGATCGCGGTGCAGGTGGAGGGCGCCACCGATGACGCCGGCGCCCGCGCCATCGCCCGCACCGTGGCCGGCTCGTCGCTGGTGAAGTGCGCCGTCCACGGCCGCGACCCCAACTGGGGCCGGATCGTGGCCGCCGCGGGCCGGGCCGGGGTGGCCTTTGACCCGCAGGCCGTGGCCCTGTGGCTGGGGGAGCACCAGCTGATGGCGGCGGGCCAGCCCCTGGCCTTCGACCGCCCGGCCGCCTCCGCCTACCTGAAGGCCCGGGCCGCCGGGGCCTATCTGGCCGACGACACGGTGGCGATCCGGCTGCGGGTCGGCGAGGGCCCGGGCAGCGGCCTGGCCTGGGGCTGCGACCTCTCGGATCAGTACGTACGCATCAACGCCGACTACACCACCTGAGTCGACCGGCCCGCGCCGACTGGTGCGCCGGCCCCATCCGGGCAAGATGGCAGCGCATGTGCTGACGTCGATGGTCACGGCCAGGCCCCCTTCCCGTCCCGGCGGTGCCCCTCCACGGGGAGCGCCCCCCGCGGGCAAGCAGCGGGCGGGGGGCCGCCCCGCCTGGGACTGGCGGCTGTGGGCGATCGTGGGGCTCTGCTTCGGGGTTGGCTACGCCGCCAGCCTGCGCCTGCTGAGCCTCGGCGGCCCCGAGGAGGGGGGCGCCAGCCAGCGCTTCGATGTGCAGCCCGCCCCGGGGACGACGCTCGATTCCCTGCGCCAGCGCTTCGGCGGCGACGCCCGCGAGATCCGCGGCGATCTCGACCTGCTTGAGCTGGAGCAGGAGCAGAAGCAGGAGGCGGCCGCGATTGAGGAGCGCCGGCGTCAGATGGAGGAGCGGGACGCCCAGGAACGCCAGCGCCTGCTCGAGGGCGCTGAGACGCCCCCGACCGACCAGCCGGCCGCGCCCGGGGCCGCCGATGCCGGGCTCCCGGCGGTCCCTGTCCTGCCGCCGCCGCGCACGCCACCGGCCCGCGAGCGGGAGGAGGCCGGCCCGGCGCCGATCGCCCCGCCGCCGCTGAGCGCCCCACCGGCCCCCGGAAGCCAGCCCTGATCTGCCACAGTTCGGTGATCCGTCCGGCCAAGTCATGAGCGCGCCGCAGTCCCTCGCCAAGGCGGCCATGAACCGCCTGGCCGCCCGCCTGGGCAGCGGCCTGGCCGATGTGGCCGCCACCCTGGCGGCCCTCGCCCAGGAGGCCCCCGCCAGGGTGCAGCAGGAGCTGAGTCTGTTCTGGGAGGAGGTGTCGATGGAAGCGCAACGAATCGAGAACGACCGCGACGCCGGTGCCGCAGGGTCCCGGGGCGGCGCCGCCGAGGATCCCCAGGAGCGCATCGATGCCCTTCGGGCCAAGGTGGCCGAACTCTCCCGGCGCCTCGACCGGATGCCCGCCGCCCCCGATGGTCCGCCGCGGTCTCCGGGGCAGCCCTGATGGCGGCCCTCTCCACCCCCGGGATCCTGCTGTCCCGCCTCTGGCGTTCGCTGCGCATCTGGCGCCTCGTGCTCCAACTGCTGGCCGGCCTCTGGTGGGATGCCCGGCCCTGGACCTACCCGGGCGGACGCACCCCCGAACGCCAGGCCATCCGCCAGCGCCGTCGGGCCCGCTGGCTCACGGCCCAGTTCCTCGAGCTCGGTTCCGCCTTCATCAAGCTCGGCCAGCTGCTCTCGGCCCGCCCCGACGTTCTCCCCGCCGACGTGGTGGAGGAACTGGCCCATCTGCAGGACCGGGTGCCGGCGTTCCCCTTCCCCGTCGTGGAGTCCCTGCTGGAGCAGGAGCTGGGGGAGCGGCGGGCCGAGATCATCGATCTGGAGGTCATGCCTCTTGGCTCGGCCAGCCTGGCCCAGGTGCACCGGGCCAGCCTGCGCAGCGGCCGCCAGGTGGTGTTCAAGGTGCAGCGGCCGGGGCTGGAGCGCCTGTTCCGCCTCGATCTGGAGGTGCTGCAGCAGGTGGCGGCCGCGGTGCAGCGCCATCCCCGCTGGGGCGCCGGCCGTGACTGGGTGGGCATCGCCAAGGAGTGCCGGCGGGTGCTGCTGCGGGAGCTCGATTTCCGCCTCGAGGCCGAGCACGCCGCCCGGTTCCGCCAGCAGTTCCTCGACGACCCCGGCATCCGCATCCCGGCGGTGGTCTGGGAACTGAGCTCCCGGCGGGTGCTCTGCCTCGACTACGTCCCCGGCATCAAGATCAACGACCGGGAGGCCCTGGTGCGCGCCGGCATCGATCCGGCGGCCATTGCCGAGAAGGGGGCGGCCAGCTACCTGCAGCAGCTGGTCCGCTTCGGCTTCTTCCATGCCGACCCCCACCCCGGCAACCTCGCGGTCGCCAGCGACGGGGCGCTGATCTACTACGACTTCGGCATGATGGGCCAGATCTCCGAGCGGCTGCGCAGCAGGCTCGGGCGGATGGTGCGGGCCGCGGCGGCCCGGGATGCCGCCTCCCTGGTGGATGAGCTGCAGCAGGCCGGGCTGATCGCCGCGGGCATCGACCAGGGGCCGGTGCGGCGGCTGGTGCGGGTGATGCTCACCGAAGCCCTCACGCCACCCTTCAGCGCCAACGTCATCGACAAGCTCTCCGGTGACCTCTACGAACTCGTCTACGGCCAGCCGTTCCGGCTGCCGCCCGAGCTGATCTTCGTGATGCGGGCCCTCTCCACCTTCGAGGGGGTGGGCCGCAGCCTCGATCCGGGCTTTAGCCTGATCGCCATCGCCCGTCCCTACCTGTTGCCCCTCATGACCGCCAGCGGCAACGGCCCCAACGAACTGTTCAGCGAGCTCTCCCGCCAGGCGGCCGAAGTGGGCAGCCGCGCCTTCGGGATCCCCCGGCGGCTGGACGAGAGCCTGGCCCGCATCGAACAGGGGGATCTCCAGGTGCTGATCCGCGCCGGCGAAACCGATCGCCTGCTGCGGCGCCTGGCCCTGGCCCAGCAGAGCGCCGGCCAGTCGTTCCTGCTCGGCGCCCTGGCGGTGGCGGCCTCGGTGCTGGCGGTGAGCGGTCGCCCCGTGCTCACCGCCGTGCCCCTGGTGCTGGCGGTGCCCCTCACCGCCGGCTGGCTGAAGATGCAGGCCCGCCTCCAGCGCGATGGCCGCCTGGATCAGCTGCCCGGTGTGGCGGCCCCGGCCCGGCCGGACTGAGCCGGGCCGGGCGCGGACCCAAGCAAGCTGCGACTCAGCCCTTGCCCCGCGGCCCCCGGTCCTCCACGCCGGCATACACCGCCTGGCTGCCCAGTTCGTCCTCGATGCGCAGCAGCTGGTTGTACTTGGCGACCCGGTCGCTGCGGCTGAGGGAGCCTGTCTTGATCTGGCCGGCCCGGGTGGCCACCGCCAGATCGGCGATGGTCACATCCTCCGTCTCGCCGCTGCGGTGGCTGATCACGCTGGTGTAGCCGGCCCGCGTGGCCATGTCGATGGCCTGCAGGGTTTCGGTCAGCGAGCCGATCTGGTTCACCTTGATCAGGATCGAGTTGGCAATGCCTTGCTCGATCCCCTGCTGCAGCCGGGTGGTGTTGGTCACGAACAGGTCGTCGCCCACCAGCTGCACCGTGCCCCCCAGGCGCTCGGTCAGCAGGCGCCAGCCCTCCCAGTCGTCCTCGGCCAGGCCGTCCTCGATCGAGACGATCGGGAAGCGGCCCGCCAGGGCCGCCAGCTGGTCGACCATCTCGGCGCTGCTGTAGCTGCCGCCGCCGAAGGCGTAACGGCCATCGGCATAGAACTCGGTGCTGGCCACGTCGAGGGCCAGGGAGATCTGGTCGCCGGGCCGGTAGCCGGCCTTCTCGATCGCCTGCATCAGCAGCTCCCCGGCGGCGTCGTTGCCGGCCAGGTCGGGGGCGAAGCCGCCCTCATCGCCCACGGCCGTGGAGAGGCCCTGATCCTTGAGCAGCCCCTTGAGGGTGTGGAACACCTCGGCGCCCATGCGCAGGGCCTCGCGGAAGCTGCCGGCGCCGTGGGGCACCAGCATGAACTCCTGGAAGTCCAGGTTGTTGGAGGCGTGGGCGCCGCCGTTGATGACGTTCATCAGCGGCACCGGCAGCAGGGTGGCCATCGGGCCGCCCAGGTAGCGGTAGAGGGGCAGCCCGAGGGCCTTGGCGGCGGCGTGGGCCGTGGCCAGGCTCACGGCCAGGATCGCGTTGGCGCCGAGGGCGGATTTGTTGTCGCTGCCGTCGAGTTCGTTCATGGCCTCGTCGACGGCGCCCTGGTCAAGGGCGCTCAGGCCGCAGAGGGCCGGGGCGATGCGTTCCTCGATGTTCTCCACCGCCTTGCTGACGCCCTTGCCGAAGTAAGCCTTCTCGCCGTCGCGCAGTTCGTGGGCCTCATGGGCGCCGGTGCTGGCGCCGCTGGGCACGATGGCGCGGCCGCTGGCGCCCCCCTCCAGATACACCTCGGCTTCCACCGTGGGGGTGCCGCGGGAGTCGAGCACTTCGCGGGCAACGATGGAGTCGATGACGAGGTCGAGGGAGTCGTACACAGGGGGTGTGCTGGTGGGCGAATCCTATGGGGGGCCCCACGCCCCTGCCTGTGTTCCCTGCGCCACCCCTCTCGTCAGAATGGCCCCACTGGTGCACCGCCGATGCGACTCCTCCACACCATGCTCCGGGTGGGCGATCTGGAGCGCTCCCTGCGCTTCTACACCGAGGTGCTGGGCATGAAGCTGCTGCGCCGCAAGGACTATCCCGGCGGCGCCTACACCCTGGCCTTTGTGGGCTACGGCGACGAGACGGACACCACCGTGCTCGAGCTCACCCACAACTGGGACACCAGCGCCTACGAGATCGGCACGGGGTTCGGCCATCTGGCCATCGGTGTCGATGACATCTACGCCACCTGCGCGGCGATCGCCGCCAAGGGCGGCCGGGTGGTCCGGGAGCCCGGCCCGAAGCAGCACGGCACCACCGTGCTCGCCTTCGTGGAGGATCCCGACGGCTACAAGGTGGAACTGATCCAGACGTCGTCCCCCTCCGATGCGCACTGATTCCCGCCTGCGTGACGACCGGGGCGCGGGGGGCGCTGCGGCCAGCCTCACCAGCGACCCCGACCGCTTCAGCGACGCCGCCTGGGATCTGCTGATCGCCTCCCAGGACCAGGCCCGCCGCTGGCGACACGGCGCCATGGACGTGGAGCACCTGCTGCTCACCCTGCTGCTGAACCGGCGCTTCGCCAGCTGGGTGGACCCCCTGCCCCTCGACGAGGACCGGCTGCTGGACCGGCTCGAGACCTTCTGCGCCGAGCAGCCGGACGGCGGCGGCGGCACCCTCTACATCGGCGATGCCCTCGAGGATCTGCTGGAGGAGGCCGATCGGCGCCGGGCCGGCTGGGGATCCCGCCTGCTGGATGTGCCCCACCTGCTGCTGGCCCTGCTGGTGGAGCCGCGCATCGGGGCGTCGCTGCTGGCGGAGGAGGGGCTGAGCGAGGACCTGCTGCTGCGCCAGTGGCGCCCCCTGCCGGCTGCGGGCGAGGCCGCTTCCGCCGGGGCCGCCGTGGTGTCGGCCGCCCCCGCCCCGTCGCTGGCGCCGACATCGACCCCGGCCCGGCCGGCCCCGGCCCCGCCACCGCCGGTCCCCTCGCGGGCAGCCGCGGCCCCCGCCCCGCCGCGGCCACCGTCGGCGCAGGAGCCCGCCATGGCCCTGCAGCGGGAGGGGGAGCCTGAACCCGGCGCCCTCGACCGCTACGGCCGCGACCTCACCGCCGCCGCCAGGGCCGGCGAACTCGATCCGGTGGTGGGGCGCGACACCGAGATCCGCCGGCTGATCCAGGTGCTATCCCGGCGCAGCAAGAACAACCCGGTGCTGATCGGTGAGCCCGGCGTCGGCAAGACGGCCGTGGCCGAATCCCTGGCCCAGCGGATCGTGGCCGGCGAGGTGCCCGATGCCCTGCGGGGCCTGCGGCTGGTGGCCCTGGATCTGGGGGCCCTGATCGCCGGGGCCAAGTTCCGCGGCCAGTTCGAGGAGCGCCTGCGCAGCGTGCTGGCCGAGGTCCGCGACAACGACGGGGTGCGCGGCGAGGACGGGGAAGGCGGCCGGGCCGGCGGCGTGGTGCTGTTCATCGACGAACTGCACACGGTGGTGGGCAGCGACCGCTCCGGCGCCGATGCGGCCAGCATCCTCAAGCCGGTGCTGGCCCGCGGCGACCTGCGCTGCATCGGCGCCACCACCCCCGAGGACTACCGGCGCAGCATCGAGAAGGATCCGGCCCTGGAGCGCCGCTTCCAGCAGGTGGTGATCCGCGAACCCGATGGCCCCACCTGCCTTGAGATCCTGCGGGGGCTGAAGGAGCGCTACGAGCTCCACCATGGCGTCACCATCACCGATGGGGCCCTGGTGGCGGCGTCCCGGCTGGCCTCCCGCTACATCAGCGACCGCTGCCTGCCGGATTCGGCCATCGACCTGATCGATGAGGCGGCCGCCAACCTGCGCATGGAGGCCACCTCCAAGCCCCAGGTGGTGGAGGCGGCCGAGGCGGAGCTGCGGCGCGTGGAACTGGCGCTGCTGGCCGCCGAGGCGGCGCCCCTGGAGGAGCGGGTGCAGCTGCAGGAGCAGCGGCGCCTCGCCCACGAGCAGCTCGACCGCCTGCAGCGGCGCTGGGCGGGGGAGAGGGAGCGCCTGGCCGAGCTGCGGGAGCTGCTGCAGCAGGACGAGGACCTGCGCCACGCCATCGCCGAAGCCGAGCGGGACGGGGACCTGGAGGAGGCGGCCCGGCTCCAGTACGACCAGCTGCACGGGGTGCAGCAGCGCCGGGCGGCCCTGGAGGCGGAACTGCAGAGCGATCCGATGCTGCGGGAGCAGGTGGAGGAGGGGGACATCGCCGACGTGGTGGCCCGCTCGACCGGCATCCCCGTGCAGCAGCTGCTGGCCGGCGAACGGCAGAAGCTGCTGGAGCTGGAGCAGCGGCTCGCCGGGCGGGTGATCGGCCAGCCGGAGGCGGTGGCGGCGGTGGCGGCCTCGATCCGCCGTTCCCGGGCGGGCATGCAGGCCCCCACCCGGCCGGTGGGGTCGTTCCTGTTCCTGGGGCCCACGGGCGTCGGCAAGACGGAACTGGCCAAGGCCCTGGCGGCGGCCCTGTTCGATGAGGAGGAGGCGCTGGTGCGGCTGGACATGAGCGAATTCATGGAGCGCAACGCCGTTGCCCGCCTGGTGGGGGCCCCTCCCGGCTACGTGGGGTATGAGGAGGGGGGCCAGCTCACCGAGGCGGTGCGCCGCCGCCCCTATGCGGTGCTGCTGCTCGACGAGGTGGAAAAGGCCCACCCCGATGTGTTCAACCTGCTGCTGCAGGTGCTCGATGACGGCCGCCTCACCGATTCCCAGGGCCGCACGGTCGACTTCCGCCACACGGTGGTGATCATGACCAGCAACCTGGCCAGCCGCGCCATCCTCGAGCGGGCCCGCGCTGTCCCCTCCCCCGGCGACCCGGGGGATCCCGGCCCCGAGGAGGGGGAGCAGGCCCGGGACCGCAGCCTCGATCGGGCGGTGGAGGAGGCCCTCGCGCGCCAGTTCCGGCCGGAGTTCCTCAACCGCATCGACGAGGTGATCCGTTTCCGTCCACTGGCCCGCGCCGATCTCGAGCGGATCGTGCGGCTGCAGCTGGCGGAGCTGGCCCTGCTGCTGCGGGAGCAGCACCTGGAACTGGAGATCGACGAGGCCGTCGTGGTGGCCCTGGCCGAACAGGGCTACGAGCCGGAGTACGGGGCCCGGCCCCTGCGCCGGGTGCTGCGGCGTCGCATCGAGAACCCCCTGGCCACCGAACTGCTCGAGGATCACTTCACGGCGGCCAGGGGGGTGCGGCTGGAGCTCGCCGGCTCCGGCGAGGCGGGCTTCCGCTTTGTCCCTCTGGGGGACGGCGGGGAAGGACGTCCGGTAGGGTGATCGTTTGTCGATGTCTGCCGACACCAGGGCAGCCATCGGAATCCACACCGTGGAACCCATTCCCCCCGTCACCACCACCACGAGCAGTCCCGACGGGCCCCTGGCCCGGGGGAACGGCACGTCCGAACCGGACGAGGCCCCGGACGGCTTCCCCTCCGAGGAGAGGGAGCCCACCGGCTTCGTGGCGGTGACGCTCGCGGAGCTGCGCAAGGTCGTCTGGCCGAGCCGTCAGCAGCTGTTCAGCGAATCGGTGGCGGTGATCCTGATGGTGAGCCTTTCGGCCGCCGCGATCGCCGCGATCGACCGCTTCTATCACTGGGGATCGACCCAGATCTTCCGTTGATGACCCTTCCCCTGTCTGCCGTGCCTGAGATCGAACCGGACGCCCCCGAGGTGCTGGAGCTCCCCGCTGAGGGCACCGCCCCCACTGTGGACGGCACGGACCCCGCCGCCGAGGGCGGTGCCGAAGCCGCCGAAGCCGCCAAGCCCCAGGTGGCCCGCTGGTTCGCCGTCCAGGTGGCCTCCAGCTGCGAGAAGAAGGTCAAGGCCACCCTGGAGCAGCGGGCCGTCACCCTCGGGGTGAGCAACCGGATCCTCGAGATCGAGATCCCCCAGACCCCCGGCGTGAAGCTCAAGAAGGACGGCAGCCGCCAGTCGATCGAGGAGAAGGTGTTCCCCGGCTACGTGCTGGTGCGCATGGTCCTCGATGAGGACACGATGATGGCGGTGCGCAGCACCCCCAACGTCATCAATTTCGTCGGCCAGGAGGAACGCCGCGCCACCGGTAAGGCCCGGGGGCACATCCGGCCCCGGCCCCTCAGCCGCCAGGAGGTGGATCGCATCTTCAAGCGTGCCGCCGAGAAGAAGCCCGTCCTCAAGGTCGACCTCACCGAGGGCGATCAGATCCTCGTCACGGCCGGTCCGTTCAAGGACTTCCAGGGCGAGGTGATCGAGGTCTCCGGCGAACGCAGCAAGCTGAAGGCCCTCCTGTCGATCTTCGGCAGGGAGACCCCGGTGGAGCTCGAGTTCTCCCAGATCAGCAAACAGAGCTGATCGAGCGGCGGCCGCCTCCCTGCGGAGGGCGGCCCTGGGCGGTCCCCCACCGGGCCGCCATCCCGCCGGGCCGGTCACCGCCCCGGCGATCCGCAAGCCTCCCGCGAGGGAGTTCCGTCCCTCACTCCCGCAAGGGAGTTCCGTCCCCCAGCCCAGCCGATGGCCAAGAAAGTCGTAGCTGTGATCAAGCTGGCCCTCCAGGCCGGCAAAGCGAACCCCGCACCACCGGTGGGCCCTGCCCTCGGTCAGCACGGGGTCAACATCATGGCGTTCTGCAAGGAGTACAACGCCCGCACCCAGGAGAAGGCCGGGTATGTGATCCCGGTGGAGATCTCGGTCTTCGAAGACCGCAGCTTCACCTTCATCACCAAGACCCCGCCCGCTTCGGTGCTGATCTCCAAGGCGGCCGGCATCGACAAGGGTGCCGCCACGTCCGCCAAGGGAGCGGTGGGTGCCATCAGCCGCTCCCAGCTCGAGGAGATCGCCAAGACCAAGCTGCCCGACCTCAACTGCACCAGCGTCGAGTCGGCCATGCGCATCATCGAAGGCACCGCCCGCAACATGGGCGTCGCCGTCAAGGACTGACCGCCAGCGGTCGTCGTTCCATTCCGTTCACCTCTCCGGGGGAGACCGATCACGGTCGTCCGCACCCCTTACCGCCATGACAAAAGTCTCCAAACGCTTCACCGCCCTCGCCGCCAAGGTGGAGGACCGCGCCTACGAACCGCTCGAGGCCCTCGAGCTGGTCAAGGACAACGCCACCGCCAAGTTCGACGAAACGATCGAGGCCCATGTGCGCCTGGGCATCGACCCCAAGTACACCGACCAGCAGCTGCGCACCACCGTGGCCCTGCCCCACGGCACCGGCCAGACCATCCGTATCGCCGTGATCGCCCGGGGCGAGAAGGTGGCCGAAGCCAAGGCCGCCGGTGCCGACCTGGCCGGCGACGATGAGCTGGTCGACCAGATCGCCGGTGGCGCCATCGACTTCGATCTGCTGATCGCCACCCCCGACATGATGCCGAAGGTGGCCAAGCTCGGCCGGGTGCTCGGTCCCCGCGGCCTGATGCCGAACCCGAAGGCCGGCACGGTGACCACCGATCTGGGTGGCGCCATCAGCGAGTTCAAGGCCGGCAAGCTGGAGTTCCGGGCCGACCGGGCCGGCATCGTCCACGTGCGTTTCGGCAAGGCCAGCTTCGACACCGCCAAGCTGCTGGAGAACCTCAAGGCCCTGCAGGAAACCATCGACCGCAACAAGCCCAGCGGTGCCAAGGGCCGCTACTGGAGGAGCCTCTACCTCGCCTCCACCATGGGCCCCTCGGTGCAGGTCGACTTCGCCGCTCTGCAGGACATCAAGCAGGAGAGTTGAGCGTCCGCGGTGCCTGCCTCCTCATGGCTGCGGATCGCCGGCTGGGTGGCGCTGCCGCTCACCCTGCTGGCGCTGGGCTGGGGCCTGTTCTCCAGGCACCCGTCCTCTTCGATGGCTGTGGAGCCGACCCAGGCTCCGCGCCGTGAGGCCCCGGTCACCTTCGTCGGTGATTCGCTCACGGCCCAGGGCGACTGGCAGGCGGCCTTCCCCGATCGGGTGGTGTTCAACCAGGGCATCAGCGGTGACACCAGCTTCCAGTTGATGGCCCGCCTGCCCCAGATCCGCCGTACCGGGGCCGGCACCTACCTGGTGATGGTGGGCATCAACGACATCGTCTGGGGCTATGACCCCGGCCGGATCGCCGGCAGGATCCAATGGCTGCGGACCGGCCTCCAGATCGGCACCGGGGCCCGGGTGATCATCCAGTCCACGATTCCCTGCGCCAGCTTCCGCTGCGGTGCCGACGGGGTCCGCCGGGTGGCCGAGCTCAACGCGCTGCTCGCCCGCCAGACGCCCCCCCGGGACTTCGTTGACCTCACCCCGGTGATGGCGGATGGCGATGGCCTCAGGCGCGCCTACACGGTGGATGGTGTCCACCTCAATGCCGCCGGTTATGGCCGCTGGGTGGCACGGCTGCGGGAGCTGGGCCTGCCGTGATGTAAAGTCAACGGGCTGGATTCGTCCAGAAGGGCACGCGCCCCACCCAAGACAGCAGGTCGTCAGGGTCGCCGATTCCGGTCGGTCGTTCCCTGCCGTAAGTCCTGCCGAGGTTCACGCGATTGGTTTTTGCCTGGGCTGGGGGCTCCAACGGAGTCCTTCAGATCGGAGCGGAGCGATGAGCGGCCTCGAAGCCCACCCGCAAGGGGAGGCCGTCCGGACCGCGTTCCCTGCTTGTTCCCCCGATCCGATCCACCTCCTATGGGCCGCACGCTGGAGAACAAGCAACAGATCGTCGAAGAGCTCAAGGGGCTCCTCGGTGAAGCCGAAATGGCGCTGGTCCTTGATTACAAGGGCCTGACCATCAAGGAGATGACTGATCTGCGGACCCGTCTGCAGGCCAGCAACGGTGTGTGCAAGGTGACCAAAAACACCTTGATGCGCCGTGCCATCGATGGTGACAGCGCCTGGTCGGATCTCGATTCCCTGCTCACCGGCACCAACGCCTTCGTCCTGGTCAAGGGCGACGTCGGCGGTGCGGTGAAGGCCCTGCAGTCCTTCCAGAAGGACACCAAGAAGTCGGATGTGAAGGGAGGCCTTTTCGAAGGCAAGCTCCTTTCCCCAGACGACATCAAGGCCATCGGGGATCTGCCCTCCAAGGAGGTGCTCATGGCCCAGATCGCCGGTGCGATCAATGGCCTGGCCACCAAGCTGGCTGTGGGCATCAACGAGGTTCCGTCCGGTCTCGCCAGGGCGCTCAAGCAGCACGCCGAATCCGGCGAAGGCTGAGTTCGCACCCCGCGAACCCCTGGGTTCCACCGATCCTCCCGTTCTGTTGCTGATTCCCCCCCATGTCCGCTACCACCGACCAGATTCTCGAACAACTGAAAACCCTCTCCCTGCTTGAGGCTTCCGAGCTCGTCAAGCAGATCGAAGAGGCCTTCGGCGTGTCCGCCGCCGCTTCCGCCGGCGTTGTCGTGGCCGCCGCCGCCCCCGGCGCTGCCGCTGAGGCGGTCGAGGAGCAGACCGAATTCGACGTCATCCTCGATGGCTTCGATCCGGCCGCCAAGATCAAGGTGCTCAAGGCCGTCCGCGAGGCCACCGGCCTCGGTCTGGGCGAAGCCAAGGCCCTGGTTGAAGCCGCTCCCAAGGCCGTCAAGGAAGGCATCTCCAAGGCCGATGCCGAAGCTCTCAAGAAGAGCATTGAAGAAGTGGGTGGCAAGGTCTCCATCAAGTGACCCGCCGTCGCCGGGCCTGCGGGTCCGGCAACCGCCTCTGTTCTCAGCCGGTCCTTCGGGGCCGGCTTTTTCATGGGCCACGCGATGGCGGCACGATCCAGGCATAAAAAAAGAGCCCCGCCGAAGGCAGGGCTCTGGAGATGGAACGATTCCGGGAGTCTGTCCTCGTTTCGACCCTGGAAGAGCGTCCTTCACTCCTCACCAGATCAGAATAAGCGGGTGGAATGGGGGGTGGCGGCTGGGAGGTCCGGAGATTCAACTGGCCACAGCCCGGAACCGGCCAGTGGCTCAGAGACCTTCGCCGCTGCTGTTGCTGCCGCTGTAGGGGATCACCTGGAGGGCGACGGCCCGGCCGGAGTTGCCCAGCGCCATGGTGTCCTCACCTTCACCTGCGGCCGGTTCGATGGGGGAGAGGGCCGGCGGCTGGGCCCGGCCGGGGCCGAGGGGCCGGCGCCAGGTGGGGGAGCCGCCGGCGTTGGCGATCAGCTGCTCGAGGGGGGTGGCGCTGGCGAAGTAGAGGTGGCTCAGGGCCCGTTCCCCGTAGGTGCGCCGCTTCAGATCCCAGCCCGGCTCGAGCCTGAGGGCCACGAAGCCGTCGCGATCCCGCAGGGGAATGTCGGCCCTGCCCACCACGAGGATGGCCGAGGTGCCGGGGGTGATGGCCTGGAGCTCGAGGCGGGATCCCACCTGCTGCACCCGCAACCGGTAGGCGGTGCCCAGGTCCTGCTCGGCGACCCGCAGGGAATAGCCGTTGCTGTCGAGGTAGCGGTTGCAGATGCCGGTGTAGTCGAACCGGTTGAGGGTCGGATCCACCAGGCCGTCCGGGCGGGCCTGCCAGCAGGCGGGCTGCGGGGTCAGCTGCTCCAGCACCAGGAGCGTCCAGTCGTTGTCGCCCACCGGGCGGGCCAGCACCGCGAAGCGTTCGGCGTCGACGTCGGCGCTCTGGAAAAGGCCGGCGGCCATGGCCAGCCGGGGCTGGACCATCGGCAGGCCGGCTCCGGCCAGGGCCAGACCCGCCAGGGCCAGGTAGGTTCGCTGCATGGGAACACCTCCAGGGCCCGGGCGTTCTCCGGGAGAGAGGGACCCATTCAAGCGATGCTGTCAAGACGACTCCATGGGTGATCGACCGGTGCGGGTAGTGGCTGCCGCCTGTGACGGGGCCTGCAGCGGCAACCCCGGCCCGGGGGGCTGGGGCGCCCTGCTGCGCTTCGAGGACGGCTCCCGTCGGGAGCTGGGGGGGGCGGACGCGGCCACCACCAACAACCGCATGGAGCTGACCGCCGCCCTGGCGGTGCTGGAGGCCCTGCGGGAGCTGCCGCGCCACCCGGATCTGGTGCTTCGCACCGACAGCCGCTATCTGATCGACGGCTTCGAGAAGTGGATGGCCGGCTGGAAGCGCAAGGGATGGCGCACCGCCTCCGGTGGCGCCGTGCTCAACCGTGACCTCTGGGAACGGCTGGATGCCGCCCGGCTGCCCGGTCTGGCCCTGCGCCATGTGCGCGGCCACAGCGGGGATCCGGACAACGACCGCTGTGACACGATCGCGGTCGCCTTTTCCCGCGGCCAGTCCCCGGCCCTGGCGACCGAAGCCCGGCCCGGCCGGTCGCCGGAGCCGGGAGCCCCTGACGCCGCCGATCCGGAGGCCGAGGTCCCCGCGGCGGAGTCCCCGGCGCTCGCCGACCCTCTCGATCCGGCCCCGCCGTCGCTCCAGCAGCTGCTCTCCCGGCTGGAGCTGGCCGACCGGCTGGCGGCGGGCGGCTACAGCCTGAGGGCCGTCGAACTCGCCAGGCTGCTGGAGGTGCCCACGGCCGGTCTCGAAGGGAAGGTGGAGCCCTGGCTCTGGCGCGACTGGCTCGTCAGACCCCTGGGCAACGGGTGCTGGCGCCTGGAGCGCGGCGCGGGAGGATTGGACAGGCCGCAGTGAGGAGAAAGGGATGCCGCAGGAGCCAACGACCAGCGGCGGCCAGGTGGGGACCGGCGCCCTCTATGCCCGGTTCATCGGGCCCCTGCTGCGCCGTGACGACGGCGCCGATGCCGAGCAGCTGAGCCGCCTCACCCTCCTGGCCCTGGGCCAGGCGGCCCTGCGCCGCAACTGGCCCCTGGTGAGCGGCAGCCTGGAGGGCCTCGGGGCCGAGCTGCAGCGGCGGGATCCCCGTCTGGAGCAGACCCTGTTCGGCTGTCGCTTCGCCAATCCGGTGGGGCTGGCCGCGGGCTTCGACAAGAACGGGGTGGCGGCGGCCATCTGGCACCGCTTCGGCTTCGGCTTCGCCGAGCTGGGCACCATCACCTGGCAGCCCCAGCAGGGCAACCCGCGGCCGCGGCTGTTCCGGCTGGCCGAGGAACGGGCGGCCCTCAACCGCATGGGGTTCAACAACGACGGGGCCCGGGGGGTGCGCCGGACCCTGGAACGCCAGGTCCTGCCACCCCCCGGGCAGCGGCCCGCGGTGCTCGGCATCAACCTGGGCAAATCGAAGGCGGTGTCGCTGGAGATGGCCCCGGACGATTACGCGGCCTCCCTTGAGCTTCTGGCCCCCCTGGCCGACTACGCCGTGGTCAACGTCAGCTCGCCCAACACCCCGGGGCTGCGGGACCTGCAGGAGGAGGCCCAGCTCCGGCGTCTGGTGGAGCGGCTGCGGCGCCTGCCCGCCTGTCCGCCCCTGCTGGTCAAGATCGCCCCCGACCTGGAGGACGACGCCATCGACACCATCGCCCGGCTGGCCTACGAGGAGGGGCTGGCCGGTGTGATCGCCGTGAACACCTCGGTCCATCGGCTCGGACTGGATGGCCGCCGGCTGGTGGCCACGGGCCGGACCCTGGCCGAGGAGACCGGTGGGCTGAGCGGTCGCCCCCTGCGCCGGCGGGCGGTCGAGGTGCTGCGGCGGCTGCGGGCGACCGCCGGCCCGGCCCTGCCCCTGATCGGTGTGGGGGGCATCGATTCGGCTGAGGCCGCCTGGGAGCGGATCAGCGCGGGAGCGTCCCTGATCCAGATCTATACGGGTTGGATCTACGAAGGCCCCGTACTTGTGCCGTCGATTCTGGAGGGATTGTCGCGGCAGCTGGACGCCCATGGATGCCGGACGCTTTCGGAAGTTGTAGGTTCGGGGATGCCTTGGCGCCCTTGATTCGGTAACTTTCGCAGGCACCGGATCGGAGCCTTGGTTTTTTCTGGCCTGGCCGGCTTGAAGGATGATCTGGAGGATCGTCTGAGGCCCATCCGCGCTCAGCTCTTCCCGCGCCAGTTGCTGCTGGAGCTTCAGGACGATTCCCTGAAGGGGCAGGTGCTGAGGGGATCGGAGCCGGAGGCCGTGAGTATCGATCTGCCCCTGCCGCCCCTCACCTGCCTGGATGGCCAGCCCCTGGAAAAGGAGCCCCTCGGTGATCTGATCGGCGATCTTCTGGTGCGCGACGGCCTGCTCGATGCCGTCGTCCTGGCCTCCCTTCCCGAGGGGGCGGCGCAATGGCGGGTTCTCGACTGGCCCTTCGAGGCCATCCCCGACGATCCCATCGCGGCCCTGCGCACCATCGACCCGCCCCTGAATCTGGCGGTTCCCCTGGCGGAGTCCACGATCGATCTGCGGCCCCTGCCCGGATCCACTCCCCGGCTGCTGATGGCGGTGGCCCCCAGAACGCTGGTGAACGACTGGATCGATGTCTTCAATCTGGCCGGAGTGCA
Source organism: Cyanobium gracile PCC 6307 (assembly GCF_000316515.1). NCBI lineage: Bacteria > Bacillati > Cyanobacteriota > Cyanophyceae > Synechococcales > Prochlorococcaceae > Cyanobium > Cyanobium gracile. The sequence goes on from NC_019675.1 coordinate 2,686,158, forward strand.
GCTGGAGCGGCTGGCCCCGGCCCAGTCCTGCCGGCTGGCGGCGGTCACCTCCCTGCTGGAAGCGGCTCCCGAGGATGAACTGACCGTGCTGATCCATCCGCTGCCGGCCGGCGGCCAGCTGCTGCTGCTGCGCGGGACGGAGCCGGTCTTCGACTGGTCGCTGCCCGAGGACGACGCATCCCTTGCCCGGGAGGTGAACCGCTGCCTGACCTTCTACCGTCGCCGGGACCCCTCCATCCGTCGGCTCCGGCTGTTGCTCAGCGCGCCTCTCCCCAGCCAGGACCGCCTGCAGGACGCCCTGGGCGTGCGGGCCGAGATCCTCGCCCCTGAACCCTTCGGGTCCCTGGTGCTGCAGGGGCTGGCGATGGCGGAGTCGGTCCGATGAGCCCACCGATCCTCGATCTGCTTCGGGAGAGGCGCAAGGAACTGGGCCAGGAGAGCATGGTCTCAGCCCTGCTCGATCGACGGCCCCTGCTGCTGCGCGGTGCCCTGATCGGGGCAGCTGTCCTGGTGGGCGCTGTCGTCTCCACCGCCCTGGTGTTCCTCCGCTTCCAGTACGTCCGGATGCAGACCGCCCAGCTGACGCGCTTCGAGGCCGAGTCCACCCAGATGCAGGCGGAGATGGCCGCCAGCCGGGCCAAGCTCGACCAGATCACCGCCACCAACCGCCGCCTCACCGAAGGCCTTACCACTCTGCGCACCTCCTCGGCCCTTCTGGCCGACCTGCAGCTGCGCACCCCCGAAGGCATTCAGATCCAGAGCGCCGCGACCGAAGGCACGAATCTGGTGCTCAAGGGACAGGCCCTCGATCCGCTGGCTTTCGCCCGCATCAATGCCCTGCAGCTGGAGCTCTCTCGCTCCCCCCTGCTGAAAGCCAAGGGGGTCGCTCTGGTCAAGCTGGAGCGGGTGCCGCCCAGCGAGGCGCCGGCCGGGCAGGCCGGGACCGCCACCCTGCCGCCCACCCCCGCCAAGGTCGGCTTCGAGCTGTCGGGGGCGTTCGCCACCCTGCCCCCCGCCCGCCAGCTGAGCGTCATGCGCCAGCTGGGATCGGAGGGCATGGTGCGCCGGCTGCAACTTCTCCAGGCGGAGGGCCTCATCCCATGACCAACCTTCAGCAGGGGTCCAAGCGCCTACCGGTCGCCAGTCTCCGCCTGATCTGGCTGCTGCTGCCGGCGGGGGTGCTCGGCGGGCTCGGGCTGCTCCTGATCCTGGCGGGGCTCGTGCCCCTCTGGGCCGGCCTGCAGCGCGACAGCCAGCGCCTCCAGGAATTGGAGCAGCTGCGGGACCAGGTGACGCTGATGCGGGGCCAGCTGGTGACCACCCAGGAGAACACCGAGGCCGCCATGGCCAGCAAGGCCAAGATCGAGCGGCTGATCACGGGCAACGGCGACCTGTCCACCTTCCTGGCCATGCTCGACCGTGAGGCCGCCGCCTCGGGCGTCGAGCTGACCCTGTTCGAGCCCACCCAGGCACCCGCCGCTGCCGGTGCCGCGGCCCCTGCCCCCGGCGCCCCGCCCGCGGCCCCTGCCACCCCCCCCCGCGGGCCAGGCCCCGCCGGCGGGAGGTGCCCCTGCCCCTGGGGCACCACCGGCCGATCCCCTGGCGCTGCAGGGGCTCACCCTGCGCACCCTGCTGGTGTCGGCCCGCGGCACGTTCCCCTCTCTGCTGGCCTTCCTGCGTCGTCTGGAGGCCCTCAACGTGCTCGTGGTTCAGAGCGATCTCAGTCTCACCATCCCCGAAACGGGGCCCTCCGGCAGCCGGCCGCCGCAGACCATCGCCACCCCTCCGGTGCAGATGAAGCTCACCCTGGGCCTGTACAGCCGCACCCCGGCCCCGGCGGCGACCCCCCCGGCACCGGCGGGAGCACCGGCCCCTGCGCCGGCCCCAGCACCTGCTCCCGCAGCGCCCGCAGCCCCCAACTGAATCCATGCCGATGCAACCGGATCCGTCAACTGGCCGATTCCCACATTCGCCGATACCATGCGACGGATTCGGAGTTCAGCGGAACGTGGCAAAACGTAGGTGGAGTCACGTTTTTTCGGCATCGCTGGGTCTGATGGTTGTTCCCCAGGGGATCGGTATCACTGCCGCGTCCGCAGCCGTCGTTCCCTCCCTTTCCGGAGCCACCTCCAGCACCCGGGCGACGGAGATGGCCCAGGCCGGCGGCGCCCTCGACATCAAGCTGCGACGACTGCCTGATGCGGTGGAAGTGGTGATCGAAGGGGCCGGCCCTTCGCCCGTGCTCCAGCAGACCACCCAGGGAGCCGTGTGGCTGGGCCGCTTGCAGACGGCCCAGCCGATGACCCTGCGTCGTGGTCCGGTCCAGCTGTCCCTTCCCGAGGCCGGGCTGCAGAGCATCCGCTTCGATGGTTCGGGCAATCTGTTCGAGCTGCAGGTGTCCCCCACCCCCGGATTTCCGGTGGGCCGACCCGTGGTGAGTGCCGACGGCCGCAGCCTGATTCTCACCTTCAACGCTCCGGCACTGAGCACCCTCCAGACCCTCACCCCCAACGTCACCACCCCGGGCCGGGTGCCGCAGCCTGGCTTCATCCCCCCCCTGCAGCCCCGCGCCGTGGCGCCACCGCTGGGGGACATGGCCGTGGGAACCATGACCATCAGCAACCCCAGCTATGTAACCGTCAGCGGCCCGCCGGTGACGATGACCCTCCGCAACGCCCCGGCCCGGGATGTGCTGATGGCGCTCAGCCAGCTGGGCGGTTACGGGTTCGTCTATGTCGATGAACCCAATGCTGCCGGCGCTGCGGCGGCCGCGGCACCGGGAATGCGGCCGATCTCGATTTCCTTCCGTCGCGAGAACTACGGCCGGGCGATCAACTCGGCACTGCTGGCGGCGGGGCTCCAGGGCAAGCGCGACGGCAATACTATCTTTGCCGGCCCCAACGTGCTGGCCAAGAGCTTCGGCGCCCAGCTCTCCAAGGTCTACCGGCTCAACCAGGTGCCGGCGAACTCCGCGGCCGACTACCTGGCCAACCTGGGGGCCCAGGTCACCAAGACCAACACGATCACCACGGCGGTGTCCGAGGGGGTCGCCGCCACGGCCGCCCCCGTCGGCGGCCCCACAGCCTCCACCACCACCGCCAGCACCACCACCACGGTGGAATCCTTCGGGGCCACCAACGGCCCCCTGATCGGCCTGCGGGCCACCACCGACACCCGTCTGGGCACCATCACCCTCGTGGGCGCCCCGCGGCTGGTCACCATCGCCGAGCAGTACCTCCGGCAGCTCGATCTGCGCCAGCGCCAAGTGGCCCTGTCGGTGAAGATCCTGGATGTGAACCTCCAGAACGATACCGATCTCTACAACAGCTTTGCCTTCCGCTGGGGCAACAATTTCATCGTCAACGACAACGGCACCCTGGCCGCCAACTTCGGCGGCGTTCTCGGTGGTGCCTCTGTTCAGCGCAACCTTGATGCTCCATTGCTGCCAGGGGTGCCGCTTGCGGGGTTTGTGGGTCAGACCAACCCAGGGGCCGGCGTTGGAGCCAACGGGCAACCCCTTTATCCCAACAACAACTTCTTCGATTTCTTCCAGGCTCGCATCCTCGCCGACAACTCCAAGGTGCTCGCCAGTCCCACCCTGATCCTGCAGGAGGATCCCTCGATCCTGCGCGATGATGCAGGTGGCGGCGGCGGCAGTGGTGGCGGTACCACCGGATCCAGCATCTTCTCCTCCTCCTTCGACAATATCGATGCCCCGATCGGCCGGAAGCGGGGCAATGAAGGCGTCGTTCGGGTGGGGATCAATGTGCCCACCAATGTCACCTCCAATGTGACCGGAACCTCGGCGACCGTGAGTTGCACCATCAGCGAACTCTCGACGGCTGGCCTGGTGCTGGGGGCCCGCGTCCAGAAGATCGATGACAACGGCTTCGTCACCTTCTCCCTCTCTCCCAGCATTTCCGCCGTGGAGGAAAGGGTCAGCGCCGGGGCCCAGTGCCCCCCGATCAGCATCCTGCGGGTCCGGCGTCTGGATACGGGTGTCCTGAGAGTCCGCGACGGCCAGACCCTGATCTTGACGGGCGTGATTTCCGATTTCGATCGGGCCGTGGTCTCGAAGTGGCCGATTCTCGGGGACATCCCCATCGTCGGCCAGTTCTTCCGCGCCTCGTCCAGCCAGCGCGAGAAGCGGGAGCTCGTGATCATGGTGACGCCGCGCATCATCAATGACACCGAAGGCGGCACCTACGGCTATGGCTATCAGCCCTCCACTCCTGCGTCCCGGGCCTTCCTCGGCGGGTCACCCCAGCCTTCGATGACCCCCTGAGCAGGCCCTCGCATCAGAAGGCCAGTGGCAGCAGGAACTTCATCGCCAGCGGGGCCACCGCCGAGGCGAAGGAGGCGGCACCGGAGAGCATCTGGCCGCCCATGCCGCTGCCCTGGTTGGCTTTCTTGCCGGGTTTGAGCAGGGCGATGGCCACCTCGCTGAGCTGTTTCGCCTGGGCCTCCTCGCCGGCCTGGCCGTAGAGCACGGCGGCGTAGTTCAGGTCGGCGGCCGCCAGCTCGGTCTTGCCCTGTTCCGTGCGGCTCAGGCCCCGGGCCACCCAGCTGATCGCCGCGTCCGGCTGCAGCCGGATTGCCTCGGAGAACAGCTGCTCCGCCTGGGGATGGCGGCCCTCCAGGGCGGCGGTGACCCCGGCGTTGTGCAGTTCCGGATAGCTCAGCACCGTGGGGGCCACGCCCCGGGCGTCCTGCCAATGGCTGCGGGCGAGCCCGCCGGGATCGATCTGGGCGCCGCTGAGGTCGCTCTGGCGCAGGTCGGTGCCCTCCAGATTGGCCCCGCGCAGATCCGCACCCCGCAGGGACGCCCCCTGCAGGCTCGTGAAGCGCAGGTCGGCACCCTTGAGGTTGGCCCCGTCCAGCCGGGCCTGGCCCAGGTTGGCGCGCTGGAGTTTGGCGCTGCGCAGGTCGGCGTCGCGCAGGTCGGCATGGACCAGGTCGGCATCCTGCAGCTTGCAGCGGGGGCAGTCGCGCTGGCTCAGCAGCCGCATCAGATCGCCGTCGCTGCCCGCCTGCCCAGGTCCGGCCATCAGCAGGGCCAGCAGCGCCGGAGCGGTCAACAGCAGCCCCGTCAAGGCGTGGCGGGCGGACCCATGGCTTGACCCTTGGAGCGTGGTCATGGTCGCCAGTTCAGGGGTGGTCCCGTTGTACCGCTTCCGCTGGGCGGTTGCCGGTCCGCAGGGAACGGCGCAGCACCCGTCCCAGCCGTTGAGCCTGCCGTCGTCCTGTCCGGCTGGGGGCGCTGGTGAAGCGCTGCTGCTGGTAAGTCGCCACGAAGGCCTCCAGGGGATCGGCCAGGGACGGCCAGCGCGCGGCCAGCCTCCGGGCGAAGCCGCCCAGGGTTTCCCCCGCCGCCGGTGCCATGCCCTGCTGGGCGAAGGCCCGCACGGTCCGCTCCAGCTCCAGGCGCAGGGGATCGCCGCGGTGGCGCCGGCCCAGCCAGCCGAGGCCCCCCAGGCCGACGGCCAGGCTGACGGCCACCGCCAGCAGCACCACCACCCCCAGCAGGTGGCGCTGCTCGCCCAGCAGCCGGGCCACCAGGGCCTGCTGCTGCTCGCCGTCGTACCCCAACCACCACCGGGCCCAGGCGATGTCGAGCCCCCACCACTGCTGCTGGATCCAGTCCAGCGGGCCGCCTCCGGCCCGGCGCCCGGCGCCCGCCGCCCCTGAACGCACCAGGGGGTCCCCCGCCGCCCAGGCGGTGGGATCGACGCGCCGCCAGCCTTCCCCGGCCAGCCACACCTCGCTCCAGGCATGGGCGTCCGCCTGGCGCAGGTCCACGTAGCCGGTGCCGCCCACCGGCTGCACCCACTGGCCGCCGCGGTAGCCGCTCACCACCCGCGCCGGCACCCCCGCCGCCCGCATCAGGGTGGTGAAGGCGCTGGCGTAGTGGCCGCAGAAGCCCAGGCGGCTCTCGAACAGGAAGTGGTCGAGGGGGGCCTCTCGAGGCAGGGCCCCGGGCTCGAGGGTGTAGCGGAAGGGCTGGCCGCGGAACCAGCCGGCGGCCGCGTCCAGCCGCTCCCGGTCGCTGCCGAGGCGCCGCCAGTCGGCGGCCAGGGCCTCCAGCCGTGGGTTCTCGCCCAGCGGCAGCAGCAGGTCGACGGGGCCGGGGGGAGCGGTGCGCCAGCCGGGCTGGTCCGCCGTCCGGGTCAGGGCGTAGACGCGTCGCTGGCTGCCCGGGGCCCGGTTCAGCAGTTCGCCGCTGCGCTGCAGGCTCAGGTCGGCGGACAGGGGCCGGCCGGATCCGCTCCAGGGCACCGCCGCCAGACCGCTGGGCTCGATCAGCCACAGCTGGATCCCCTCCCCCGGGGCGGCGGGGGGCGGCGGCGGGGTGGGCTGGCCGGCCGCCGGCCGGGGGAAGGTCGGAGCGGTGCTGCGCCAGCTGCGGCCGTCGAAGCGTTCATGCACCAGCACCCGCCAGTAACGCTGCTCAAGGGGGGGCGGCTCGCCGCCGAGGGGGAAGGCGACGCGGGCGGCGGCCTGGCGGCTGACGGCGAGCCTGGCGATCGAGCCCGGCTCCATGCTGTCGCTGAGGCCGGTCATCGCCCCCATGCCCTGGCCCGCACCGAAGGTGGTGAAGGGCATCAGGCGGGGCAGCAGCAGGAACAGCACCAGGGCGATGGGCAGGGCCGCCAGCAGCACCTGCAGGCTGCGGCGCAGCAGCGCCTTCCAGTCGGGACCGGCCCCCAGTTCCAGGGCCAGCAGCCCGGCCAGGGCCATCAGGATGGCCAGGCCTTGCAGCAGGCTCGGGGCCAGTTCGGGACGCAGGGCCGCCAGCAGGCCGGCGCAGACCAGCTGCAGCAGGGCCACCACCCGCCGTTCCTCGAGGCTGCGGGCCTCGCGCAGCTTCAGGGCCGTCAGCACGGCCAGGCCGAAGGCCAGCAGGCTGAGGGACAGGGCCGGCGACAGGCCCAGCAGTCCCACGGCCAGCAAGCCCATGGTGAGCCACTGCAGGGGGGCGGCGGCGCGGCTCATCGGCAGCAGGCCAGGGCCGTCAGGCACTGGTCCCGGTGGAGCACCCCCCGGCCGGGCGCGACGCTCTGGCCGTTCAGCTCCAGGCCGTAGCTGAGGCCCCGGCCGTGCCAGCTCCAGATGCGCTCACTCAGGTGTTCGAGGGCCGTCTCCAAGGGCACCCCGGGTTCGGGGGCCAGCAGGGGGGCCGCTTCGGGGCGATCCAGGAAGCGCTTGGCGTACTCCCCCCGCCCCTGGGCGAGCAGCTTCCAGGCCAGCCGGCTGGGGCTGTCCTGGGGGCGATGGGGGGCCAGGTCGCGCCAGTCGTCGGTGCCGTCCTGGCGGCTGGCCAGGGCCGGTTCGCCCTCCAGGGGGGCCGAGCCTGCGGCCAGCAGCCGCACCGGTCCGGCCCGACGGGCCGGGTAGATCAGCTGGGCCGTCGGCGGATGCCAGCGCGACCAGCAGCAGAACAGCCCCAGGGGTGCCGTCGTCTGGATCCGCAGCAGCCCGGGCCGTTGCCAGCCCCGGGCCGGCGGGGTCCAGGCCACGGCCAGCTCATGCTCCCCCGCCGCCAGCGACAGGGCCGGCCCCGGGGCCTCCCCCCCCAGCCGCAGGCGCACCCCCTCGCTGCGGCCCGGGCAGCGCAGCCGTATCGGATAGGGGACCGGTTCGCCGGCGAAGCCCGGCGCCGGGGCGCCGCAGGCCAGCTCCACCCCCTGCAGGTTGAAGTGGGTGAGGTGCAGGGTGAGCAGGAACAGGCTCAGCATCAGGAAGCTGAGCAGCAGCGTGCCGTTGCTCTGCATCTGGACCCCCACCACCTGCAGCAGCACCGTGCCCGCCAGCCAGAGCCAGCCGAAGCGCGTCGGCAGGATGTAGAGGTTGCGCATCCGCAGGCGCACCCGTTCCCCCTGCTGGGGCCTACCGAAGTCCATCGACGCCTTCCTGGAGCCGCTGGCTCAGCTCCCCGTCGCTGCCCCCGCGCTGGCCGCCGTCCATGCGGTGCTCGCAGACGGCCGCCAGCACCGCCTGCACGTCGTCCGGAATCACGTGGTCGCGGCCCTCCAGCAGCGACCAGGCGCGGGCGGCGGCCACCAGGGCCAGGCCGGCCCGGGGCGAGAGGGGATGGGCCTGGGAGGGCTGGCGGCGGCTGCGCTCCAGCAGGTCGAGCACGTAGTCGAGCAGGGCGGGGCTGCAGTGCTGCCGGTCGCAGCGCTCCTGCAGGGCCAGCAGGTCCTCCGGGCCGAAGGCACCGCTGAGGCCGTCGGGCCGCAGCCCCTCACCCTGCAGCAGGGCCCGCTCCGCCTGGCGGGGCGGGTAGCCGAGGCTGAGGCGCATCAGGAACCGGTCGAGCTGGGATTCCGGCAGGGCCGAGGTGCCCCCCTGGTCGAGGCCGTTCTGGGTGGCGATCACCAGAAAGGGCCGGGGCAGTGGATGGCTGGTGCCGTCGACGCTCACCCGACCGGCGGCCATCGCCTCCAGCAGGGCGCTCTGGGTGCGGGGGCTGGCCCGGTTGATCTCATCGGCGAGCAGCACCTGGCTGAACAGGGGACCGGGCTGGAAGCGGAAGCTGGCGGCGGCGGGGTCGAACACGTTCAGGCCCGTGAGATCCGCCGGCAGCAGGTCACTGGTGAAGCTCACCCGCTTGAAGCCGAGCCCGAAGCTGCGGGCCAGGGCTTCGGCCAGGGTGGTCTTGCCCATGCCGGGCAGGTCCTCGATCAGCAGGTGGCCGCGGGCCAGCAGGCAGGCGAGGGCCAGCCGCACCTGATGCTCCTTGCCCAGCAGCACCTCGCCGATCGCGCGGATGACCGGCTGGAGGGGGGAAGAGGGCACGGGGGAGCGGGGCGCACCGGTGGCCCACCCATTGCAGCAGCCCGGCCATGCTTCCGTGTTACAACCGCCTTAATGTTCGCTGGAGCCGGTGCCAGCCCTCCACCCGGCGATGGGGACGCCTGAACCGCCGGATCCCCATGGCGGCAACCTGCAGGCGGCCGCCCGGCGGCTCGGCTGCCGACCGGACCAGCTGCTCGATGCCAGCGCGTCCCTGGTGCCCTTCGGGCCGCCGCCCCGGCTGCGGCGCCTTCTGATCAGGGCGCTGGGGAGCGATCTGCGGGACTATCCCGACCGGGACTACGCCGCCCTGTGCGAGGCCATCGCCGCCTGGCACGGCCTGGATCCGGCCCGGGTCCTGCCCGGCAACGGGGCCGCCGAGCTGTTCACCTGGGCGGCCCGGGACGCGGCGGCCGGCGGCCTGAGTCTGCTGCCGTCACCGGGGTTCGCCGACTACCGCCGCGCCCTGGCCTGCTGGGGCGGCACCTGGCGTTCCCTGCCGCTGCCCCTCGACTGGTCCGGGGCCGGGCCGGGCCCCTGGCCCCTGGCCGAGGCTGCCGCCGAGGCCGTCGAGGCTGCCGGGTCCGGCGCGGCCGTGCTCTGGCTCACCAATCCCCACAACCCCACCGGCCAGCTCTGGAGCCGGCGCTCGCTGGAGCCCCTGCTGGAGCGGTTCGCCCTGGTGGTGGTGGACGAGGCGTTCCTGCCGCTGGTGCCCGGCGGGGAGGAGCAGTCGCTGGTGCCGCTGCTGGCGGACCACCCCCGGCTGGTGGTGATCCGCAGCCTCACCAAGCTCTTTTCGATCGCCGGGCTGCGGCTCGGCTACGCCCTGGGCGACCCCGGGCGGCTGGCCCGGTGGGCCGGCTGGCGCGATCCCTGGCCCGTCAACGGGCTGGCGGCGGCGGCGGGCCGGTTCCTGATGGCCGATCAGGCCGGCCTGCGGCGCTGGCAGGGGCGGGTGCAGCGCTGGGTGGCCGGGGAGGGGGCCTGGCTGGAGGTCCGTCTGGCGGCGGTGCCGGGCCTGGAGCCCCTGCCCTCGGCCGCCAACTACCTGCTGGTGCGCAGCCGCCCGCCGGATGCATCGCTCCAGCCGCTGCGGCTGGCGCTGGAGCGCCGGCACCGGATCCTGGTGCGCGACTGCCGCTCCTTCGAGGGTCTGGGGGAGGACTGGCTGCGGATCGCCGTCCAGGACAGGGCCGGCAACCGGCGCCTGCTGGGGGCCCTGGAGCAGTTCAGCCGCGGCCGATGAGCTGCTCCAGCACCTGCACCAGCCGGCGGTCGGCGTCCCGCACCGCCAGGGTCCCCATGCCGTCGCCCATGGCGAACAGGGGGTCGGCGGCGGCGGCGCTGCCCCGCAGGCGGGGACCCAGCAGCCGCCAGACGGCCCGCTCCAGGGCAGGTTCCCCGGGGTCGTGCTGCCAGACGATCACCGCGGCGCCCACGGTGGCGGCGGCGGCGGCGTTGGCGTCCTGATGGCGGTCGGCGGCCGCCGGGAAGGGCACCAGGATCGCCGGGGTGCCGCACACCGCCAGTTCGCTGAGGCTGCCGGCACCGGCGCGGCTGATGGCCAGGTCGCAGTGCTGCAGCAGGCCCGGCAGCTCTTCGCTGAAGGCTCGCTCGACCACCCCGTCGAGGTGCAGCTGGCCGGCGTCCGGATCCTGGCTGCCGGTGAGGTGGACGACGCGGCAGCCGCTGGCCGCCAGCAGCGGCAGCAGGGGCCGCACCATGCGGTTGAGGCGCAGGGCCCCCTGGCTGCCGCCCATCACCAGCAGCAGGGGGCCGGCGCCCCGGGGCACCCATCCCGGCAGGGCCGCGGGGCTGAGGAACGCGCGCCGCACCGGGGTGCCGCACACCAGCGGGCGGCAGCGGGGCAGCCGCTCGACCGCCTGGGGCAGGCCCACCACCACCCGGGTGCACAGCGGCCCCAGCAGCCGGGTCACCCGGCCCGGGACGGCGTTGCTCTCGTGCAGCACCACCGGCACCCCGCACCAGCGGGCGGCGAGGATCGCCGGGGCGGCGATGTACCCGCCGCTGCTGAACACCGCGCTCACCCCCTCGCGCCGGATCAGGCGCCGCACCGGCAGCACGGCCAGCAGCAGCTGGAGCAGGTTCCAGAGCTTGCGCAGGCCTCTCCCCTGCAGCCCGCCGGCCCGCACCGTGTGCAGGGGGTAGCGGCTGGGCACCAGCTCGGTCTCCAGCCGGTCCGGCACCCCCAGCCAGTGCACCTGCCAGTCGTCCGCCAGGGCCTCGGCCACCGCCAGGGCCGGGAACAGGTGGCCACCCGTGCCGCTGGCGGCGATCAGCAGGGTCGGCATGGGCGGGTGGGACGAGCGCGCCTAACTTAAAAGCCGACTCCGGTCCGCCCACCGCCGCCCCGGATCCCTCCCTCTCCATGGCTCCGTCCTGCCCGCTGCCCGCCCCCCTGCCCCCGGTCCGGACGCCGCAGCGGCTCGCTGCCTGCCTGGTCGGCCTGGCGGCGGTGGCGGCCAGCGTTGGCGTGGCCCCCGCCCTGGCGGCTCCCCCGTCGGCGGCCCAGCTGCAGGCCCTCGAGAGCGCCCTCAACAGCAGCTCCGACACGGCCCTGGCCGGCCTGCTGCAGGCCGGCCCCGGCCTGGATCCCGCCCAGCTGGAGAACCGTCGCCGCCTGCTGCGCCAGCAGTTCCCCGATGCCCGCTGGCAGCTGAGCTCCGGCACCCAGCTGCGGGACGGCCAGCCCACGGTCACCCTGCGGGTGGAGGGCACCCGGCGCCAGGGCGGCACCACCTACCGGCTGGAGGCGGAGCAGCTGCTCGCCCTGCAGAGCGACGGCACCCGCATCAACGGCCAGACGGTGCTGCGGGAGCGGTCCCTGCTGCGTAGCGGTGACAAGCCCGTGCCGGTGAGCCTGCTGATCCCTGATGCGGTGCTGACCGGCCAGCGTTACGACGTCGACGTGATCTTCGACGAACCGCTCGACGGGGCCCTCGCCGCCGGCGGCATCACGGCTATCACCCCCCAGCAGCAGGCGGCGATGGCCAGCCCCAGCCTGGAACTGGGGGCGCTGGGTGGCGGCGGGCTGTTCAAGATCGTCCAGGCCCCCCTGTCCCCCGGCTCCCAGACCTGGGCCGTGCTGCTGGTCCATCCCGACGGCATCGTCAGCGCCACCAAGCGGGTGCGGGTCGTCGCCGATCGCAAGTCGCTCGAGCCCTGAGCCATGGGCCGACCGCATCGGATCTGGGTGGTGGATGACGACCCAGAGCTGCGCCAGCTCCTGTCCACCTACCTCGGGGAGCAGGGCTACGAGGTCCGCTGCATGGGGGACGGCGCCCAGCTGATGGCCCGGCTCCAGGGCCAGCGTCCCGACCTGCTCGTGCTTGACCTGATGCTCCCCGGCGATGACGGCCTCAGCCTGCTGCGGCGGCTGCGGGACGGGGCCGACGACCTGCCGGTGCTGATGCTCACGGCCCGGGCCGATGCGGTGGATCGCATCATCGGCCTGGAGCAGGGGGCCGATGACTATCTGGCCAAGCCCTTCCTGCCCCGGGAGCTGACCGCCCGCATCGAGGCCGTGCTGCGTCGCCGCGGCACCCTGCCCGGCGGATTGCCCCAGCCCGACGGGGAGCGGATCGCCTTCGGCGACCTGGAGGTGGACCTGGCGGCCCGCACCCTGGAGCGCCTCGGGGAGGCGCTCACCATTACCGGCGGTGAATTCGCCCTGCTGGCGGCGTTCGTGCAGCACCCCCACCGCCCCCTCTCGCGGGAGCGGCTGATCGAACTGGCCCGGGGCCCGGGCAGCGACACCGACAGCCGCAGCATGGACGTGCAGGTGTCACGGCTGCGGCGGCTGATCGAGCCGGAGCCGGCCCGGCCCCGCTACGTGCAGACGGTCTGGGGCTACGGCTACGTGTTCGTCCCCGATGGCAAGCCCCGTCAGTCCTGAGCGGGGCCGTCGGCCGTCGCTGGGGCGCACCCTGGGGTACCTGCTGGCGGGCACCGGTGCCGCCGCCTTCTGCCTGCTTCTCCTGCAGCTGCTGCTGGGTCGCCGGCTGGCCCAGCAGCAGCTGGTCCAGACCGGCTCGGAGGTGGCCGCGAACGTGGTGCTGGGGGAGGTGGCCCTGGAACGCTTCAGCCCCGAGGTGCTCGGCCGGATCAGCGGCATGCAGCTGGTGGTGGGCCAGCGGCCGGAGCCCGGGGCCTGGCCTGTCCGAGGGGGGGACCGGCGGCTGCGCTGGCAGACCCTGCGGATGGAGGCGGAACTCTGCCGCCGCCTGGGGCGCTGCCCGGCGGTGCTGCCGGCCTCGTCGCCGCGGCGGGGGGTGTGGGTGGAGATGGCCTCCCCCCTGGAGCGGGTCTGGCTGTTTGTCGCCCTGCCCTCCCCCCGCGGCTGGCCGCCCGATCCCCTGCTGCTGACCCTCTCCATCGGCCTGGGGGCCCTCGGGGCGCTGCTGCTCTTCCTCACCCTGGAGATCCAGCGGCCCCTCACCCGCCTGCAGGAGGCCCTGGCCGACGTGGGTCTCGAGGCCCTTCCCGAGGCCCTGCCGGACCAGGGGGCCCCGGCGGTGCGCCAGCTGATGGCCCGGTTCAACGCCATGCTGCAGCGGCTGGAGGAGGCCGGCCGGGAGCGCACGACGATGCTGGCCGGCATCGCCCACGACCTGCGCAGCCCCCTCACCCGGCTGCGCCTGCGCCTCGCCCTCGCCGCCGAGGGGCCGATGGCGCCGCAGGAGCTGGAGCGGGCCCAGGCCGACATCCGCTCGATCGAGCGGATCACGCGCCAGTTCATGATCTTCGCCGGCGCCGAAGCCGACGAGACGCCGGTGCTGGTGCCCCTCGATGCCCTGGTGGCCGAGGCGGCGGCGGCGGTGGGGGAGGTGCCCCTGGAGCTGGATCTGGAACCGCTGGTGCGGAGGGTCCGTCCGATCGCCGTGGCGCGGGCGGTGGGCAACCTGCTCGACAACGCCCTCACCTACGGCCGGCCGCCCCTGCGGCTGGTGCTGCGGCCCCTGGGTCCGGGGGACGGGGAGGGGCGGCCCCAGGGGGAGGCCGGAGCGGTGGAGAGCGGCTTCGAGATCCAGGTCTGGGACTGCGGCGAGGGCATCGACCCGCAGCAGTGGCGCAAGGCCATGACCCCCTTCCAGCGGCTCGACCGGGCCCGCGGCGGCGAGGGGCACTGTGGCCTGGGCCTGGCCATCGCCGCCAAGGTGGCCCGGGACCACGGCGGGGACCTGCGCCGGCTGGAGGCCACCGCAGCCCTCGAACCGCTGCCGGGACGCTTCGCTGTGGCGCTGCGCGCCTGGCCCCTGGCCGGGGGGTGAGGGGCCTTCAGTTGCATTCGGTCATACCTGGCCGGTGGCCAGTCTGATCGCCGTCACACCTGCCGGTCACCATGGATGTGTTCAGGACGATCCCTCCCATGCCCTCCTCCCTGCTACACCCCCTCCGCGTCGCCCTACTGGCGATGGTCCTGGGCTCCACCGGTGTCGCCATGGCCCAGAGCGGCCCCAGCCCGGCCGGCCGTCCCACGCCCGCCCAGATGCAGAAGATCTTCCCCGAGCAGAAGCGCCTCGCGCTCAGCGACCAGCAGGCCCGCATCGCCATCCTTCAGCGCGGTGAGCGCTGCCTGTCCGCCGCCGGCAGCAGTGAGGCCCTGCGCACCTGCATGAAGGAGCAGCGCAGTGCCAGCCAGCGCCAGCGGGAGCAGCATCGGGCCGCCATGAAGGCCCTGCTCGAGCGCAACGGCATCCCCCTGCCCCAGTGGGGCAAGGGGGAGCGCAAAGGGGGCTGGGGGGGAGGGGCGTAGCCCCGGCACCGGCAGCATCTGAGCCCGGTCCGGGCCTGAAAGCGGGGCCTCAGGCCTCGTCGAGGGCGGCTACGCCGGGGAGCACCTTGCCTTCCAGCAGCTCCAGGCTGGCGCCGCCACCGGTGGAGATGTGGCTCATCTTCTCGGCCACGCCCACCTTCTCCACGGCGGCCACGGAGTCACCGCCGCCGATGATCGTGCAGCAGCCCTTGGCGCTCAGGTCGGCCAGGGTGTGGGCGATGGCGTTGGTGCCGGCGGCGAAGGCGTCGAACTCGAACACGCCCATGGGGCCGTTCCAGATCACGGTCTGGCAGTCGGCCAGGGCGTCCTGGAAGGTCTTGACCGAGTCGGGGCCGATGTCGAGGCCCATCCAGCCGTCGGGGATGGCGTCGATCGACGTGGTCTGGCTGTTGGCGTCAGGGGCGAAGTTGTCCGCCAGCACCACGTCGGTGGGCAGCAGCAGCTGGACGCCCTTGGCGGCCGCCTTGGCCTCCAGTTCCTTGGCGAGCTCCAGTTTGTCCTCCTCCACCAGGCTCTTGCCCACCGCCAGGCCGCGCGCCTTGTAGAAGGTGAAGATCATGCCGCCGCCGATCAGCACCTTGTCGCACTTGTCGATCAGCGACTCGAGCACGCCGATCTTGCTGCTCACCTTGGAGCCGCCGACGATCGCGGCCAGGGGACGCTTCGGCTCATCGATGGCCCCCTGCAGATACTGGAGTTCCTTCTCCATCAGGAAGCCGGCCACGCTGGGGCTCAGATACTTCGTCACGCCCTCGGTGGAGGCATGGGCCCGGTGGGCGGCGCCGAAGGCGTCGTTCACATAGATGTCGGCCAGGGCCGCCAGCTTCTCGGCGAAGGCGGCGTCGTTCTTCTCCTCCTCGGCGAAGAAGCGCACGTTCTCCAGCAGCACCACGTCGCCATCGGCCATCGCGGCCACCTTGGCCTCGGCGTCGGGGCCGATGCAGCTGTCGGTCTTGGTCACGGGCTTGCCCAGCAGCTCGCTGAGGCGGGCCGCCACCGGCGTCAGCCGCATGGACTCGTTCACCTGGCCCTTGGGCCGGCCGAAGTGGGCGGCCAGCAGCACCCGAGCGCCGTGGTCGATCAGGTGCTGCACCGTCGGCAGGGCGGCCCTGATGCGGGTGTCGTCGGTGATGGCCCCGGCCTCGTCGAGGGGCACGTTGAAGTCGACCCTGACCAGCACCCGCTTGCCGCGGAGATCGTCGGCACTGAGGCTGGAGAGGGATCGCTTCGCCATGGTTACTTTTATGAGTTAAGGCGGGGGGAGATTAGCCTCCGGCGCCTCCCGCTCAGCCCCTGGCGGGATTCGGTTCTTCCCACCCCCGCTCCCTGGCGGCCGCAACGGTCGGCGCTAGGACAAGAGGGCTGGGCCTTCCGCCATGTTCGACACCGTCCTGTTCCCCATCGACCAGAGCCGCCAGACGATGGAAACGGCGGCCGTCACACTGCAGCTCGCCCAGCGCCACGGCAGCCGTGTCGTGCTCCTGTCGGTGGTGGAGGCCGAAGAGGGTGTGATGCACGATCCCGCCGCGGTGGCCCAGCTGCTGGAGCAGGCCCTCGCCAGTTTCACCCAGGCCGGTGTGGCCTGCGAGGTGCTGGAGCGGGAGGGAAAGCCGGCCTTCGTCATCGGCGATGTGGCCGATGAGATCAATGCCGATGTGATCGTCATGGGCACCCGCGGCATCACCCTGGAGGAGGACCACCACAGCACCGCCGCCCGGGTGCTGCAGCTGGCGCCCTGTCCGGTGCTGGTGGTGCCCTGATGCCGGACGTCGGCGACACGGTCCGCCTCAGCACCGCCGCCCCACCGATCCAGTGGTATCCGGGCCACATCGCCAAGGCGGAGAAAGCCCTCAGCGCCAACCTGGAGAAGGTGGACCTGGTGATCGAGGTGCGGGATGCCCGCATCCCCCTGGCCACCGGACACCCGCGGCTGCAGCGCTGGATCCGGGGCAAGCAGCATCTGCTGGTGATCAACCGCCGCGACATGGTCAGCGCCGGCGCCCGCCTGGCCTGGGACGGCTGGTTCCGCCAGCGGGGGGAGGTGCCCTGGTGGTGCGACGCCAAGGTGGGCACCGGCGTCAAGCAGCTGCAGCAGGCGGCGATCCGGGCCGGTGAGACCCTCAATGCCCGCCGGGCTGGCCGGGGCATGAAGCCGCGCCCCGTGCGGGCCCTGATGCTCGGCTTCCCCAACGTGGGCAAGTCGGCCCTGATCAACCGGCTGGTGCGCCAGAAGGTGGTGGAGAGCGCCCGCCGTGCAGGCGTCACCCGCAGCCTGCGCTGGGTGCGGCTGGGTCAGGACCTCGACCTGCTCGACGCCCCCGGGGTGCTGCCCCCCCGCCTCGATGACCAGCTCGCCGGTCTGCGGCTGGCCCTCTGCGACGACATCGGCCAGGCCTCCTATGACGGCGAGGCGGTGGCCCAGGCCTTCCTGCGCCTGCTGGCCCAGCTGGAGCCGGTGGCGGCGGCCGGGGTGGCGCCGGGACTGCTGGAGCGCCGCTACGGGGTGACGGTGCCGCCGTTGCCCGGAGCGGACCCCAAGCGACCGATCCCCGATGCCGAAGCCTGGCTCGCGGCGGCGGCGGCCCGCCACACCAGCGGCGACACCCCCCGCATGGCCCAGCGGCTGCTCGATGATTTCCGCCGCTCCCTGCTGGGGCCGATCTCCCTGGAACTGCCGCCACCCGAGCGGCCTGCCCAGGAGCCGCCCTCCAGCTGATGGGCGCCTTCGGGGAGGGCGAAGGGGAGCTTGTGACGCTCCATTACCCGAAGCCGCTGCCGATGCGGCTCGACCGCTGGCTGGTGTCCCAGCGGCCCGAGCAGAGCCGGGCCCGCATCCAGAAGTTCATCGATGCGGGCTACGTGCGGGTCAACGGCGTCACGGGCCGGGCCAAGACGCCCCTGCGCACCGATGACACCGTCGAGCTGTGGATGCCGCCGCCGGAGCCCCTGCCCTACCTGGTCCCCCAGCCGATGGCTCTCGACGTGCTGTTCGAGGACGAGCATCTGATCGTGATCAACAAGCCCGCCGGGCTCACGGTCCATCCGGCCCCCGGCAACAAGGACGGCACCCTGGTCAACGGCCTGCTGCACCACTGCCCCGACCTGCCCGGCATCGGCGGCGAGATGCGGCCGGGCATCGTGCACCGCCTCGACAAGGACACCACCGGCTGCATCGTGGTCGCCAAGAGCCAGGAGGCGCTGGTGAAGCTGCAGGTGCAGATCCAGCAGCGCATCGCCTCGCGGGAGTACCTGGCGGTGGTGCACGGCCGGCCGGCGGCCGAGAGCGGCACGATCGTGGCGGCCATCGGCCGCCATCCGGTCGATCGCAAGAAGTATGCGGTGGTCACGGACGCCACCGGACGCCATGCCTGCACCCACTGGCGCCTGATCGAACCCCTGGGCGACTACGCGCTGCTGCGCTTCAAGCTCGACACGGGTCGCACCCACCAGATCCGGGTGCACTGCGCCCACACGGGCCACCCGATCGTGGGGGATGCCACCTACGGCCGCTGCCGCAAGCTGCCGGTGGCCCTGAGTGGCCAGGCCCTGCACGCGGTGCGTCTGGCCCTCGACCACCCGATCAGCGGCGAGCGACTGGTGTGCGAGGCGCCCCTGCCGGAGGTGTTCGAGACGCTGCTGCTGGCCCTGCGGCGACGGTCGTCCTGAGGGCGTTGCTGCGGCAGACTTGAAACCCTGGATCCCGGTCCCATGGCCCCGCCGCCGCGACGGCTGTTCGTCGACCAGTTCTTCGTCGGCTGGGTCTACGGCCCCTGGGTGGTGGCCGGCCTGCTGGTGATCCTGGCGCTGCGGCTCCTGCTGGCGGAGGATTTCAACCTGCACAGCCACGCCTGGGGACTGTTCGGGAACGCCGCGATCTGCTTCTCGATCGGCTGCGTCTGCCAGCTCTCCTGGGCCATGGCGCGGGTCAATGCTGTGCGCCAGCTGGAGCTGCAGCTGCGCCGGGAGCTGGGCCTGCGCTGATGGCGATGACCCGATCCCAGCTCAGCCTGGTCGTCACCCTGCCCTGGCTGGCCGCCGGGGTGGTGCTGCTGGCGATGACGCGCATTCAAGGCGAGACCAGGGAAGCGCAGCTGGGGCTGTTCGGCAGTGCGGCGATCTGCTTCTCGATCGGCTGCCTGGCCCGCACCAGCCTGGGTCTGCACGATCTGATGCAGGCCCGCACCGCGACCGCCACGCCACCCGCCGCGCCATCGGCCCCGTCCCCGGGTCCGCCCCCAGGGACACGCCAGCCGTGATCCGGCGTCAGCTCCGACGCTGCCTGGCCCGGGCCCTGGGCCTGGCGCTGGCGGCGCCGATGGCCCACGCCTTGGGCCAGGAGCTGATCGCCGCCCCCCGGCCCCGGCGCCTGCCGCCCCCCTCCGCGGCGCTGCTGCGCAGCCTCCAGGGGTTCCAGGACGACCTCGAACGGCTCGACCGCAGCCTGTTGCCCGCCGCTCCCGAGGCCGCTGGAGCCGAGGAGCCGGACGGTTCCGACCCCGGTCCGCCCGATCCGGCGCTGATGGCGCCGGCGGCGACGGCCCTTCCCCTGGCGCCCGAGGCGGTGCGGATCGAGCGGCGCCAGCGGCTCAGCCTGGCCCAGGCCCTGGCGGTGGCCGTGCGCAACGATCCCGATCTGGCCGCCGCCGTGCTTGGCGTGCGCGAGCAGCAGGACCTGGCCGGCTCGGCCCGGGGGCGCCGCTGGCCGGAGCTGGGCCTGAACCTGGCGGGCGGCTTCAGCCAGCAGCGCTCCTACAACCAGGTCTGGACCGACAACGCCGGCCTCTATCCGGCGGGCTCCCCGTTTCTGGTCCGCAACCAGGGTTGGAATGTGGTGCAGTCCAATGTCGGTGCCGCCGCCGCCCGGGTGGAGCTGGCCTGGGAGCTGCTCAGCCCCTACCGCGCCGCCGCCATCGCCGAGGCCGACGACAGCCTCAAGGCCTCCCGCCAGCGCTACGCCGATCGGCTGCGCCAGCTGCAGCTGGATGTGAGCATCGCCTACTACGGCCTTCAGCTCGCCGACCAGCTGCTGCGGATCCGCCGGGCCGTCGTCGAGAGCGACACGGTGGTGCGCGACCAGGTGGCGGCCCTCCAGCAGGTGGGCCTGGTGCCGCGGCTCGACCGGCTCCGGGCCGAGGCCGCCCTGCAGCAGAGCCGCTATCGCTTCGAGCAGGCGGAGGCCCTGCAGCTGAGTCGCCAGCGCCAGCTCAGCAACCTGATCAACGTGCCCTTCGACGTCAGCCTCCGGGCCAGCGATGCGGTGCGGCTGCAGCCCCCCTGGCCCCTCGATCTGGAGCAGACGATCGTGCGCGGCTGGCGGGACAATCCCCAGCTGCGGGCCCTGCAGGCCGCCCGCGACGCCCTGCTGCGCCAGGCTGACCGCCGCGCCGCCGAGCTGCTGCCCAGCCTGCGGCTGGTGGCCACCGGCGGCTACGGCCAGGGGCTGACCACGCAGCCGGTGATCGAGCTGGAGGGCTGCTGCAGCTCGGCCCTCATCCCCCAGCTGCTCAACCAGCGCTCCGACTGGGCCGCGGGCCTGCAGCTGCATTGGCGGTTCTTCGATGGTGGCGTCACCGCCGGCGCCGTGGCCGCCAGCCGCTCCGCCGCCGCCCGCACCGACCAGCAGCTGGCCCGCGAACGCAACGCCATCCGCCAGCGCCTGGAGGCCGCCTTCTACGACCATCGGGCCGCCCTGCGCCAGATCGTGGCGGCCCGCGCCTCCTACAGCGCCTCGCGCGAGGCCTTCCGGGACGTGCGGGCCCGCTACCAGCTGGGTCTGGCCGACTACAGCGATGTGGCCGACACCGTCGCCACCCTCACCGGCGCGATGGAGGGGGTGGCCGAATCCACCACCCTGGCCAATGTCAGCTACGCCCAGCTGCTGCGCGAACTGCTGCCGGTGCCGGACCGGCCCGATCAGCCGGTGGCGCTGCCGCTGGTGCTGGGCGGCTCCTGAGCGTCGCCCTGGCGTTGCTGCAGCCGCTGCCAGCGGCGCTGGCGCCAGGCGAAGGAGCGCCACAGCAGCAGCACCACCAGGGCGGCGAACCAGAACCACACCTCCGGGGCATTGGCGTGCAGCAGCACCACCAGCAGGGCCGCCTCCAGCACCAGCCAGGGCCGTTCCCGGGTCATGGCAGGGTCTCCCGCTGCCGCAGGGGCGGCAGGTCCTGGCGCTCCTGCTGGCGCAGGGTGCGGTAGCTGCCGGTGAGGTCGCGCAGCAGCGGCAGCAGATAGCTGACCGGTGGGCGCCATTCGACGTAGCTGTGGGCCTTGAGCGTCAGCCCCTCACGGATCGGAAAGACGCTGCTGCCGCGGCTGAGGGTCCAGCGATAGCCGTCGAGGCCGGAGCCGCCGGCTGCGCTCAGCAGGGCGATCTCGGTGCGCATCACCGGCCCGTTGCGTACCAGGGCCTCCGCCAGCTGGGGGTTGCCCAGGGTGGTGTTGACGTCCTCGCGGGTGGCGGGCAACAGGTTGATGTTGCGCACACGCCCGCGGATGCCGCCGAACCGGCCCCGCTCGTTCCAGTCCGGCACCACCTCCATGGCCAGGCCGGGGCGCAGGCGGCGGGCATCGGCCGGGGCGAAGTAGGCCACCGCCTGCAGGGCCTGGTTGCCGCCATCGGCGCTGCCGCGCTCCGCCCGGGGGCTCCCCAGGGTGCCGAGGCGCTGCCCGGGCTTCACCGTCTGGCCCCGCACCACCTGCAGATCGAGCAACCGCCCGTCCCGGGTGGCGGTGAGGGTGCCGTCGTAGGTCAGGCGGGTCTGGGTGACCCGGACGGCGCGGCGGGCGTCCTGGATGGCGAAGCGCCGCCGCTGGGCTTCGGTGTCGATGGCGAGCCTCACCTTCTCCCAGGCGTCGATGGCCTCCCGCTGCCGGATGCCCAGTTCGGCGACGCTGTTATCGAGCTGGATGGCCCGGTCCTCGCTGGCCACCACTTCCGCGGCCAGGGGGGCCACCACCTCGCGGCGGGCCAGATGGCGGAAATCGGCCACCTTCTGGTCGTAGACGCGACGCAGGGCGTCCAGGCGCTCCCGGTTGCCCTCCAGCTTGGCCAGGGCGGTGTCCCGCAGGCGCCGGGCCGAGGCCAGCCGCGCCCGGTCGCGCCGGTCGAGATCGGCGTTGATGCGGATCAGCTCGGCCAGGTCCTTCTCCTGGCGGCGCAGTTGCTGCTCCAGGGTGGGCAGGTAGAGGCGGACCAGGGTCTGGCCCCGGCTCACCCGCTGGCCCTCCCGCACCGGCAGGCTGAGGATCTGGCCCTCGGCCCGGGAATCGATCACCGTGGCGCCTCCGGGCACGATCACGACCCCCCGGCCGACCACCTCGGTGGGCACCGGCCAGAACAGGAACCACCCGGCCGTCAGGGCCCAGGCGCTGCCCAGGGCCACCAGCACCCGCCGCTCCGAGGTGTCCTCCGGCGTGCCCATGGCCACCCTCAGCCCCGCAGCCGTTCCACCAGGTGGGTGCCCACCCGCAGGGCATTGGCGATGGCGGTGAGGGAGGGGTTCACGGCGCCGATCGACGGCATGAAGCTGGTGTCCACGACGTAGAGGTTGTCGAGCTCGTGGGCCTTGCAGTCGAGGTCGAGCACCGAGGTGGCCGGATCGCTGCCGAAGCGGCAGGTGCCGGCCTGGTGCCCCACGGCGGCGATGCCCATGCTGTTGGCGATGTAGAACTGGCGCTCCACCAGATGCCGGCGCAGATAGAGGCGATCCAGAAGGCCCTCCAGGCGGCTCACCAGGCGGGCCGAGGCGGTGAGGTTGTTGGGGGTGTAGCTCAGCTGGATCTGGCCGGAGCCGGTGACGGTCACCCGGTTGTTCGGATCGGGCAGATCCTCACTGGAGATCCAGAAGTCGAGGGCGTGTTCGGCGATCCTGTCCATGCTCCAGCCGGGCATCATGAAGGTTTCCAGTGGCGCGTAGCCCTTCATGATCGTGCCGTTGGTCTTGCCCGTCATCTGGATGTTGCCCATCGGGTAGTCGAAGTCGGCATCCCCGAGATACCAGTCGTTGATCGACACCGTTTTCTGGAAGATGGTGCGGTTCGGCTCATGGGCCAGGGCCACCATCGCCTTGCTGTTGTGGAACATGTAGTGGCGACCCACCTGGTCGGAGCCGTTGGCCAGGCCCCGGGGATGGCGGTCGTTGGCCGACAGCAGCAGCAGCCGGGCGCTGTTGGCGGCGCCGCAGCTCACCACCACCACATCGCCGCTGACCGTCAGGGGCTCGCCGTCACGCTCCAGCTCCACCGCCTTCACCGTGCGGCCGGATTCATCGGTGATCAGGCGCTTCACCTGGGCCCGCGTCAGCAGGGAGACGTTGGAGCATTCCAGGGCCGGCCGCATGCCCAGCACCTCGGCGTCCGACTTGGCATGCACCAGGCAGGGGAAGCCATCGCAGCAGTTGCACTTGCGGCAACGGCTGAAGGCCATGTGGGCCTCATCGAGCTGGACGCCGCTGGGGGCGTGGAAGGGGTGGAGCCCGGCGGCCCGCAGGTCGTCGACCAGCTGCTGCATCCGCGGCTCATGGGCCACCGGCGGATGGGGGTAGGGGCCACTGCAGGGCGGCTCGGTGGGATCCTCACCGCGCTGGCCGTGCACGTGGTACATCTCCTCGGCCTTCTGGTACCAGGGCTCGAAGTCGGCGTAGCGCAGGGGCCAGGCCGGCGAGGTGCCATCGAAGTGGGCCAGCTCCTCGAAGTCCTGCTGGCGCAGGCGGAAATGGGCGGCGCCATACATCTTGGTGGCGCCGCCGACGAAGTAATGGCTGCCGGGCTGGAAGGGCTTGCCGTGCTTGTCGAGCCAGGGATCCTTCGACACATAGCGGTTCTGCTGGAACACCGCTTCGGCGTCCCAGTTCTGGGGCTCCTGGGGCAGCCAGTCGCCCCGCTCCAGCACCAGCACCTTCAGGCCCGTGGGGGCCAGGTGGCGGGCCAGGGTGCCGCCGCCGGCGCCGCTGCCGATGATCACCACGTCGAAGTGGGCCCCTTGGCTCACCTGCAGCTGCTCCGCCTGCGGCAGGGGCGAGGTGTACGGGCTCGGACCGGCGACCGGTGCGCTGGAGGACGGGGTGCGCATGGCGGGGATCAGCCTTCGGGATAGCGGTGGAGCTGGTTGAGCATCTTGCAGACCATGGCGCTCCATCCGGTCTGGTGGGAGGCACCCACTCCGCTGCCATTGTCGCCGTGGAAGTATTCGTTGAACAGGATCAGATCACGCCAGTGGGGATCGGTCTGGAACAGCTCCACATCACCCAGGAAGGGACGACGGCCCCGGCCGTCGCGGCGGAACAGACCCACCAGCCGCTTCTCCAGTTCCAGGGAGGCCTGCCAGAGGGTGATCCAGTGGCCCGAACGGGTGGGGAACTCCACCTTGAAGCTGTCGCCGTAGAAATGGGCGAACTTCTGCAGCGACTCGATCAGCAGGAAGTTCATCGGCATCCACACCGGCCCGCGCCAGTTGGAGTTGCCCCCGAACATCGCCACCGGACTGTCGGCCGGGCTGTAGGCGAGGGTCTGGCTTTCGCTGCCTTCGGTGTAGGTGTAGGGGTGCTGTTCGTACACCTTGGAAAGGGAACGGATGCCGTAGGGGGAAAGAAACTCCTCCTCGTCAAACAGTCGCTCGCAGATGCGCTGCAGGCGTTCCCTGGGCACCAGGGTGAACAGCAACCGGTCGTTGTGCCAGATCCCCAGGTTTTCCACCATCCAGGAGGGTGTGGTGCGCTCGTGGGTGAACCAGGCCAGGGTGCGGCTGACATCAAGCATCGGTAGCCGTGCCACGGTGTCGATGTCGAAGCTCTGCACCGCCAGCAGGGGTACCAGGCCGGAGATGGAGCGGGTGCGCAGATAGTCGACGCTGCCGTCGGGACGCTTGATGACGTCGTAGTAGAAGCCGTCCTCCTCATCCCAGTTGAGGTAATTGCGGCCGGCGGGATTGTTGAGGGCGATCGCCAGCTGCACGAAATCCACCACGAACCGCTCGCAGATGTCGGCGTACTCCGGTTCCTCGCGGCTCAGCTCCACGGCGATCTGCAGCAGGTTGAGGCTGAGCGAGGCCATCCAGGCCGTGCCGTCGCACTGCTCGATGATGCTGCCGTCGGCCAGGGGGAAACGCCGATCGAACACGGCGATGTTGTCGAGCCCGAGGAATCCCCCCTCGAACACGTTGTCGCCGGAGCGGTCATTGCGGTTCGCCCACCAGCCGTACTCCAGGATCAGCTTGCGCAGGGCGGCGCGCAGGAAGGCCAGATCGGCGGCATCGCTGTTCCTGCGATCGATCTGATAGATGCGCATCGCCGCCCAGGCCCCGATCGGAGGATTGGGGTCCGAAAGGGCCCACTCATAGGCGGGGGTCTGGGCGTTGGGGGCGGTGTACTGGGGCTTGCGCAGCAGCATGCACTGCTCCTTGGCGGTCGCCGGATCGAAGACGGCGAAGGCCACGGCGTGGAACATCAGGTCCCACTGGCAGAAGTAGGGGTACTCCCAGCAATCCGGCATCGAGATGACGTCGTGGGCGTGCAGCCGTTCCCAGTAAGCGTTCTGGGTGTGGCGCCGCTCCGGCGGCGGGGGCGTGCCGGTGGGGTCGCCCTCGAGCCAGCGCATCACGCTCCAGCCGTAGTACTTCTTGCACCAGAGCAACCCGGCGGTGCCCGCCAGGTGGATGCGGCGGTCGTCGTCGGAAAGCCCCGGCACCCGATGCTCGAAGTACTCCAGCCACTCCCGCTCGCGCTCGCTGAAGATCGCCTCGAACGCCGCCTCGAACGCTGCCCCGAACGCCTCTTCGTGGTCGGCCGGGGCCGGCGAAGGGCCGTCGATGCGATGCAGGCGCAGCTCCACCAGCCACTCCTCGCCGGCGGCCAGGGTGCGCTGCAGCACACGCCCCGCCTTGCTGCCCTGCAGCGCCGGATTCACCGCGCCGGCTTCGCCGTCGACCACATGGCGATGGAAGCCGTCCTTCTGGAAGGGCGTGGCGTTGGGCTGTCCCCAGAGCCGCTCGCTGTTGGTCTCGTTGTCGGTGAAGATCCAGCGTCCGGGCTCCCGGCAGTCGAGCTGGTACACCCCCAGGTGGGGGAGCGCATCGGTGACGATCGAAGGGCTGCCGGCGCCCGTGAGCGGGCGGATCCGGTGCTCGACTTCATCGGGATAGCCCCAGCGCCAGGTGTTGCGCAGCCACAGGCTGGGCAGCAGGGTGAGGGGGGCCGGCTCGGGGCCGCGGTTGGTGGCCCGGATGCGGATCAGCAGGTCCTCCGGGCCGGCCTTGGCGTACTCGATGAGGACATCGAAGTAGCGGCTCTCGTCGAAGACCCCCGTGTCGATCAGTTCGTATTCGGGCTGGTCGCGGCCGCGCCGGCCGTTCTCCACCCGCAGCTGTTCGTAGGGGAAGGCCCGCTGCGGGTATTTGTACAGCCCCCGCATGAAGCTGTGGGTGGGGGTGTTGGCGAGATGGAAGAAGTAGTCCTTGAGGTCCTCACCGTGGTTGCCTTCGGGATTGCCGAGCCCGAAAGGCCGTTCCTTGAGGATCGGATCCACACCGTTCCACAGGGCCAGCGAGAAACAGAGGCGGCACTGGTCGTCGCAGAGGCCCAGCAGGCCGTCCTCGCCCCAGCGGTAGACCCGCGAGCGGGCGTGGTCGTGGGGGAAGGAGCTCCAGGCGTCCCCGTCGGCGGAGTAGTCCTCACGCACGGTGCCCCACTGGCGCTCGCTCAGGTAGCTGCCCCAGAGGCTCCAGGGGGCGAGGCCGTGGTCGCGCTCGGCCATGCGCCGGGTCTCCGACGGGGTGATGGCGTCGATCGAGGCGCCGCTGGGGGCGGCGGCCGTCACAGGGAGGCCTTCAGGGCGGCGCCGATGCGCAGGGCATTGGCGATCACGGTGAGCCCCACCCCCACCGACGGACAGGAGGGCAGCACGCTGGCATCGACGATCCAGAGGTTGTGCACCTCGTGGCTGCGGCCCTCCAGGTTCACCACCGAGGTGGCCGGATCCGAGCCCATGGGGCAGGTGCCGCAGGCGCCGCCGATCACCGGCAGGGGCGCCTCGCCGCGGGGGTGGGTGGGGGCGGATTTGGCGACCTGGGTCAGGGGGTCGGCCTCCACCGCCTTGAGGCAGTCGATCCAGCGGTAGACGAGGCGGTCATGGGCCTCCCGGTTGTTGGCCGTGTAATGGATCTGCAGCAGGTTGCCCCGCAGGGCGACCCGGTTGTGGGGATCGGGACGCACGGCGCTCATCGCCCACCAGGTGATCGAGCGGGCGGCCAGCTGCTCGAGGCCGAAGTCCGGCAGCAGGCGGGTCACCAGGGAGAGCACCGGCGGTGACTCGGCGAACAGGGCGTCCTGGAGCACCCCGCCGCCGCTCTGGATCGAGCCGAGGGGGAAGTCGACGTTCTTGTCGCCCCAGTAGAAGTCGGTGATGCCATGGCCGCGGCCGTAGCGGCCCGAGTTGGGGGCGGCCGCCAGCTGCAGGATCGAGGTGAGCTGGGGCTTCATCAGGTTGCGGCCCACCTGGTCGGAGCCGTTGGCCAGGCCGCGGGGGTGGTGGTCGGTGGCGGAACGCAGCAGGATCTCCGGCGTGCCGATGGCCCCGGCGGCCAGCACGACCTGGTGGCCGCGGAACAGCCAGCGCTGGTGGTCGATCTCCACCTCGATGCCGCGCACCTCCTGGCCCGACGGGTTGACGTGCAGCTGCAGCACCCGGGCGTTTTCTTTCACCGTCACGGTGCTGGAGCCGCGCGCCGGATCCACGCCGAACAGCTCGGCATCCCCGGTGGGATCGACCGCCGACTCGGACCAGCTCAGAGGCAGGTCGTAGGGATGGAGCCCCTGGCGCTCGAAGGCGGCGCGCAGTTCCACCAGGAACGGCTCCACCGGCCGCGGCGCGGCCGGATAGGGACCCTCCCGCGCGGGGGCGGTGGGGTCGGCACCGGCCACGCCGTGGACGCGATAGAGCGCTTCGGCCCGCTCGTACCAGGGGGCCAGGTCGGCGTAGCGCAGCTCCCAGTCCGGGGAGGGACCCTCCTGGAGGGCCACGCCGGTGAACTCCGCTTCGCGCATGCGTTCCAGCACGCCCCCCCAGATCTTGGTGTTGCCGCCGATGGCATGCACCATCTGGGGGGAGAAGGGATCACCGTCGGTGCCGAACCACTTCTCCTCGGGGTGGTAGCGCGGCTTGCGGAACAGCCCCACCTCGGCGACGTTCTGATCGGCCTGGGGCATGACGCCACCGCGCTCCAGCAACAGCACCGTGTGGCCCCCATCGGCGAGGGCGGCGGCCAGGGTGCCGCCACCGGCACCGCTGCCGATCAGGATCACGTCGTAGTGGGTGTCGTCGATGATCATGGTTCAGGCTCTCCAGACGTAGAGCAGTACGAACAGGATGATCCAG